>NZ_CP113918.1:0-311972 GCF_029395495.1 Bifidobacterium sp. ESL0769
GACTAGTTTTCGACGGTTCAAGCAGCATTCGGAAAATGGTTTCAAAGTTCAGATTTTGATTCTCACCGGAGCCGGCTTGGTTTTACGAAATTATCGTGAACTCGTTTTGGAACCGGGCTGGATTCTGCGAGAAATTGACTTGGTGCAAGTTGTATTTACGTTCGGCGCAGGTAATTTCGACGTCGCGGCGGCTTTCGCACGTAATGCATATATACAATATCCGCGCCATTATTCATCGTTTGTTACGACGCTTCTGTCAGACGATTTTGGCCGGTTTTTGCGTTATCCACTTTACGACACACCGATTGTGGAAAGAAAATTCGAAAAATTTATCCACATAGTTATTCACAAATGGGGGAAAACTCGGCGGATAAACCGTGGATACCCCCAGAAAAGGCTGTGGAAAAGTCGTGGATGAGTCTTCAAAAAGTGTGGACAGAAAAAGCACGAAGCCCTGGCGGTGGATAACTTGGCGGTTTATCCACAAATTGTCATTGAGTTATCCACATGACCACGGACGGTGGATAACGCTGCTCGTAAGCGGTTTAAGCAGTTATCCACATATTCACCGTGCTTATTATCCTGATTACTAGAGCAAACTTACGTTTCATCATCGCAAGCAAAGTGAGCAAGTTGAATCTGCATCTCACGATGAAAAGAAGCAACTAGAATAGAAACCAGTTATCACCCAAAGTAGGAGCATTATGAAAGTCGAAATCAACTCCACCGCACTTGCGGACGCGGTTGCATGGACCACCCGTGTCATCGACGCACGGCCCGCCAACCCGATTCTCGCAGGAATCAAGCTCGAAGCAGCCGACGGAACATTGCAACTTTCCGCCTTCAACTATGAGATTTCCGCTCGCCACCACATCGAGGCCGGCGTCGACGAAGCAGGAAAAGTGCTCGTTCAGGGCAAGCTGCTGGCCGACATCACCAAATCGTTGCCGCAGGAAAAAGCCTATCTTGCCACTACCGAGACGACGCTGACCATCACTTCGGGCAAGTCGACGTTCAATCTGCAGCTCATGCCGGAAAGCGAATACCCGGATCTGCCCGAAGCCCCGGCGATGCTCGGCCAGGTCGATGCCCCGACCTTCGTTCAGGCGGTTTCGCAGGCTTCAGTCGCAGTATCGCATGAGGAAAACCGCCCGGTGCTGACCGGCGTGCGCATCCAGTTCAACGGCGAGAAAGTCGTAATGACCTCAACCGATCGCTTCCGTCTTTCGCGTTCCAGCTTCACCTGGACCCCGCAGGACAGCGATTTGCAGACCGAAACGTTGGTCCGCGGCTCGCTCTTGCGCGATGTGGCCCGCGCGGTCGACGAACACCAGAACGTGGTCATCGATTTCAACCCGGAAAGCCCGTCATTGCTTGGTTTCGAGAACGCCGGACGCGTTTCGACCTCGCAGCTGATCGATGGGGAATTCCCCGCGGTCGACCGGCTTTTCGCCGACGAATACCCGATTGAGGCCGTCATCTCCAAGGAAGCGCTGCTTGGTGCCATCAAGCGTGTGGCACTGGTCGCGGAACGTAATGCACCGATTCGCATGGTTTTCGAAGGCTCGACTTTGACCCTTTCCGCCGGCACTGTCGACGAATCGCAGGCCAAGGAAGTGCTCGATATTGACATGGACGGCGAGAACATCACCGTCGCCTTCAATCCGTCATACCTGATCGAAGGTCTGAGCGCGATCACCGAGCCGTTCGTGCGCATGAAGATGACCACCGCCGTCAAGCCTGTCGAATTCAATGGGCAGCAGGAAGCCGATTCCGATGAATCGATGGATTATCGCTATCTGCTCGTGCCGATGCGGTTCAACTGATTGTGATGATGCGAAATTATCTTACGGTGTTAGGTAATTAAGTTGAACACCGTAAGATATTTTTCTTTTCCGGTTTATTTTTATTAAAAAGACAAGGTAAGGGGTTCGGGTGTATATCTCGCGGCTCGCGCTTGACCATTTCCGTTCATGGCCACACCTTGTCGTCGATTTCACCCCCGGGGTCACCATTCTCAAAGGCGCGAACGGGCTCGGGAAGACCAACATCGTCGAAGCCGTCGAAGTGCTCTCCACCGGTTCCAGCCACCGAGTCTCCAGTACGCTGCCGCTGATTGAACGAGGCGAATCGAAAGCGACCATCCGCGCCAATGTCAGCGAAGAGAATGAGACTGAGCGGGTTTCTGTCGAAGCCGAAAGTAACGTCAATCAAGCTGCCGACACTGAGGAAACCAATAAAACCGACGAGAAAGCTGGAAATCGGAACCCAGACGGCGAGAATACGACTCGTGAGACCACATATGAAGTGACCATCGCGGCGCGGGGAGCCAATCGTGGGCGCATCAACGGGGGAAATTCGCTCTATATGCGCGATATCGTCGGCAAAGTGCCCAGCGTCTCGTTTACGCCCGACGACCAGCGTCTCGTGGCCGGCGACCCGGCTGGTAGGCGCGGATTCCTTGACCAGGCCGGATCGTTGCTCATTCCCGGTTATGCCGCCAACCTCTCCAATGCCAACAAGATTGCCAAACAGCGGGCCGCGCTCTTGAAGCAGCTCGGACAACGCAGCGAGCCGGTGGATGCGCAGAACGCCGCGCTTAATGGGCTGGAAATATGGACCGGGCAGTTCATCGGTGTTGGTGTTGCCCTGACTCGCGCTCGCGCCGGATTGATTGAGCGCTTGGCCGGACCATTCTCAAGTATTTACGACGAGCTTGCCGGAAAACCACAGCACGCCGGGCTTTCGTACGCTCCCTCGTTCGAGGAAGTCTTGGATTTCGAGCAGCCGGAACCGGAAATCAGCAAACACTATCAGCGGCTCTATGCCGGCGAAATCGCACGCGGACGCAACCTTATCGGCCCGCACCGCGACGATATGACCCTGACGCTCGATGGCATGCCCGCCCGCGAATTCGCTTCCAACGGCGAGATGTGGACCATGGCGCTCGCCCTGAAAATGGCGTTGTTCAACGAAATTGCCGAAATGCAGCAAGTCAAGCCCATTGTCATCCTCGATGATGTCTTCGCGCAGCTCGATGAGACCCGGCGGCGCCAGATTCTCGACTTCGCGATGCAGCAGGACCAGGTGCTCATCACCGTCGCCGCAGCCGGCGATATCCCGTTGAACGTCGCTGAAGCTGGGAAAGCCATCATTATCGACGTTGCCGAACTCAAGGCCGGTGCTGAAGACGAGAACGCGAATCTGGTAGCGCAACTACAGGCAGCGAAAGCAAACAAAAAAGACAATTCTGACAATGACCAACCTGGCCATAATCATGCAGATCATAAGGGTGATGAAGCAAGCGATACTGCTGCCGGGGCGGAATCATGAAACTGCCGATTGCTGAGCAACTGCATCTTGACCAGCGCAAACTGCCCGCCGAGGTCTTCAACCGGCTTTCGTCGCGAGCGGGCGCACGCAAGGAATGGAAGGCGCGCGAGGAGAGCGCGTGGAACAACTTCGGCAAGCCGGGGCGCGACCCGGGCAAGCTCGGCGGGGTCATGTCCGTCATCGCCGCCGACGGCGACTGGACGCCGCACTTGAAGCTCGCGCAGCTACGCAACCACTGGGATCAGGTGGTCGGCCCGGCCATTGCCAGCCACTCCGTCGTCACCGATTTCCGCGACGGCGTGCTCACCATCAACACCGAATCCAACGCCTGGGCCACGCAGCTGACCTACCTCATCCCCCAGCTCACCGCCACCATCCGCCAGCGTCTCAAAGGCCTTGAAATCCGCGAAATCCGCGTCACCGGCCCGCAGTCGCACAATTTCCGCCGCGGAACTGGCGGCCGACGCTATTCGAACCGCTATATGCGGCGATAAAAGTCATAAAAGCTAAAATTTCATATTTTGGGGGCAATGCCTTGAAAGTCCCCATATCCGAGTAAAATGACCACTATATGGTTAAACCTCTAGAAGACCCCATTATTTGCTTTCTAGAGTGTATCGCCCCCGCGGAAAGCCTTTCGTGCGAGGGAAAATCCAGGAAGGAACCTTGTGGCAGACTCTGAAGTGAATACTGAGAATACCAATGCCGCCGACGATGGTGACAACGAACCCAAAACCGAAGCGCAGATTGCTGCGGAAACCGATGCCTTGGAGGACGCCCAACTTGACGATTCTCTCGCGCCTGAGCATTATGACGCCAGCGATCTGAGGGTTTTGGAAGGCCTGGAGGCCGTGCGTATCCGTCCGGGTATGTACATCGGCTCCACCGGTCCGCGCGGCTTGCACCACTTGGTCTACGAGATCGTCGACAACTCCGTCGACGAGGCGCTCGCCGGCTATGCCACGCATATCGAAGTGACCATCCTGTCGGACAACGGCGTGCGCGTGGTCGACAACGGCCGTGGTATCCCCGTCGACGAAGTGCCCGGCGAAGGCGTTTCCGGCGTCGAGACGGTGATGACCAAGCTGCATGCAGGCGGCAAGTTCGGCGGCGGCGGTTACGCGGTCTCCGGCGGCCTGCACGGCGTCGGCATCTCCGTCGTCAACGCGCTTTCCACCGAAATCGACGTGGAAGTGCGCCGTCAGGGCTATCACTGGACACAAAGCTTCAAGGATCAGAAGGCTACCGCCCCGCTGAAGCAGGGTGCGCCGATGGCCGAAGACGAGTCCACCGGCACGTCCGTCACCTTCTGGGCCGATCCAAAGATCTTCGAAACCACTGAATACGACTTCGAGACCCTGCGTTCCCGTTTCCAACAGATGGCGTTCCTCAACAAGGGCCTTCGTATTACGTTGACCGACGAGCGCAAGCACAACATCGCCGGTGATGAGGTCGCCGGTGAGGACGATGCCACCGAAGAAAAGCCGGAAACCGTCTCCTATTGCTACCAGAACGGCATCAAGGATTACGTCGCTTATCTGGTCAAGTCCCGCAAGGCCACGCCGATCGAGGAAGATGTCATCGACCTCGAGGCTGAGGATCTGAACCTCGGCATTTCCGCCGAAATCGCGCTGCAATGGACCACCGCCTATTCCGAGGCCGTGCACACCTTCGCCAACACGATTTCCACCACGGAAGGCGGCACCCACGAAGAGGGCTTCCGCGCCGCACTGACCAGCCTGGTCAACCGCTATGCACGCGACAAGAACCTGCTTAAAGAGAAGGACGACAACCTCTCCGGCGACGACGTGCGTGAAGGCCTCACCGCCGTCGTGTCTGTCAAGCTCACCAACCCGCAGTTCGAAGGCCAGACCAAGACCAAGCTCGGCAACTCCGAAGCCAAGACCTTCGTGCAGCGTGTGATGACTGACCGCCTCGGCGACTGGTTCGACTCCCACCCGAGTGACGCCAAGAACATCATCCAGAAGGCCCTCGAAGCCTCGCACGCGCGTATCGCCGCCAAGAAGGCCCGCGAGAACACGCGCCGCAAGTCCGTCTTCGAGACCGCCGGCATGCCCGACAAGCTCAAGGACTGCCAGTCCAACAACCCCGAGGAATGCGAGCTGTTCATCGTCGAGGGCGATTCCGCAGGCGGCTCCGCCATCCAGGGCCGCAACCCGATCACGCAGGCCATCCTGCCGCTCCGTGGCAAGATTTTGAACACTGAGCGCGCCTCCATCGATCGCATCATGAAATCCGACACCATTGAGGCCTTGATTACGGCCGTCGGCGGCGGATACGGCGAGGACTTCGACATCAACAAGGTGCGTTATCACAAAGTGATTATCATGGCCGATGCAGATGTCGACGGCGCGCACATTGCAACGCTGAACCTGACGCTCTTCTTCCGCTACATGCGCCCGATGATCTACGCCGGCTACGTCTACGTCGCCATGCCGCCGCTCTATCGAATCAAGTGGACCAAGGGCCCGCACAGCTTCGTCTACACCGACGCCGAACGCGACCGTGTCTTGAAAGAGGGCAAGGAAGCCGGACGCCAGCTGCCGAAGGGCGAAGGCATCCAGCGCTACAAGGGCTTGGGCGAGATGAGCTACCAGGAGCTGTGGGGCACCACCATGGATCCCGAGCACCGCATCTTAAAGCAGGTCGAGATCGAGGACGCGGCCCAGGCCGACGAGACCTTCTCCATGCTGATGGGCGACGAAGTGGGCCCGCGCCGCGAGTTCATCCAGCGCAACGCTCCGAGTGCGAAGTTCATCGACGCGTGACGTCTGATGTTATTCAATATGAACGAATAGCAATCTAACTGAATAATTTTAAAGACATAAGGATTTACAGTGGCAGACGAAAACAATAACAATAATGACAGCGGCGATGACGAGTACATCCCCGGTGGCGCACTCGAGCCATTGAGCCCGCAGGAAGCCGACAACACCGATTACGGCCTGATGAAAGGCGAACGCATCCAGCGTATCGACCTGGGCCAGGAAATGCGCGAGTCCTACCTCGCCTACTCCCTCTCCGTGATCGTCGAACGCGCGCTCCCTGACGTGCGCGACGGCATGAAGCCGGTGCACCGCCGCGTGATCTACGCGATGTATGACGGCGGCTATCGCCCCGACCGCGGCTACAACAAGTGCTCCCGCGTCGTCGGCGACGTTATGGGCAAATACCACCCGCACGGCGATTCCGCCATCTACGACACCTTGGTGCGTATGGCCCAGTCGTGGTCGATGCGCTACATGCTGGTCGACGGACAGGGCAACTTCGGCTCCCCGGGCGACGATCCCGCAGCCGCAATGCGTTACACCGAATGCCGCATGGCGCCGCTCGCGATGGAAATGGTGCGCGACATCGACAAGGACACCGTCGATTTCGTGCCGAACTACGACGGCAAGACGCAGGAGCCGACCGTGCTCCCCGCCCGCTTCCCGAATCTGCTGGTCAACGGTTCCTCCGGCATCGCCGTGGGCATGGCCACCAACATCCCGCCGCACAATATGCGCGAGGTCGCCGACGGCGTGCACTGGGCGCTCGACCACCCGGACGCCACCAAGGAAGAACTGCTCGAAGCGCTGCTGCAGCGCATCAAGGGCCCGGACTTCCCCACCGGCGCCACGATTCTCGGCCATAAGGGCATCGAAAAGGCGTACCGTACCGGCCGTGGCCTCATCACCATGCGCGCTGTGGTCAACACTGAAGAGATCAAGGGCCGTATGTGCCTCGTGGTCACCGAACTGCCTTACCAGGTCAACCCCGACCGTCTCGCCGCCTCGATCCGCGACGCCGTGCGCGACGGCAAGATCCAAGGCATTGCCGACATGCGCGATGAGACTTCCGGCCGCACCGGCCAGCGTCTCGTGCTTATTTTGAAGCGTGACGCCGTGCCGAAGGTCGTCTTGAACAACCTTTACAAGCACACCCAGCTGCAGGAGACGTTCGGCGCCAACATGCTCGCGTTGGTCGACAACGTGCCGCGCACGCTTTCGCTCGACGCCTTCGTCAGCCACTGGGTCGACCACCAGATGGAAGTCATCGACCGCCGTACCCGCTACTTGAAGCGTGAGGCCGAAGACCGCGACCATATCCTGCAGGGCTATTTGAAGGCCCTCGACATGATCGACGAGGTCATCGCCCTGATTCGTGCGTCCAAGGACGTCGAAACCGCGCGCACCGGCCTCGAGGATTTGCTTGATGTCGATGATGTGCAGGCCGACGCCATTCTGGCCATGCAGCTGCGTCGTCTCGCCGCTCTGGAACGTCAGAAGATCGTCGACGAGCACAACGAGCTGATGAAGAAGATCGCCGATTACAACGACATCCTCGCCAGCCCGGAACGCGAACGCAAGATCGTGGGCGACGAGCTCGACGAGATCGTGGCCAAGTACGGCGACGACCGCCGCACCAAGATTCTGCCGTTCTCCGGCGAGATGAGCGACGAAGACCTGATTGCCGACGAAAACGTGGTTGTCACCGTGACGCACTCCGGCTTCGTCAAGCGCACCAAGGCCGACGAATACCGCGCCCAGCACCGCGGCGGCAAGGGCATCAAGGGTGCCAAGCTGCGTCAGGACGACGTGGTCGACCATTTCTTCCTCACCTCCACGCACAACTGGATTCTCTTCTTCACCAACCGCGGCCGCGTCTTCCGCCTGAAGGCCTACGAGCTGCCAGAGGGCTCCCGCGATTCCAAGGGCCAGCACGTGGCCAACCTGCTGCAGCTTTCCCCCGACGAAACCATCCAGGCCGTGCTGTCCATCCCCGATTACGAAGTCGCCAAGTATCTGGTGCTCGCCACCCGCTCCGGCAAGGTCAAGAAGACCCCGCTGGCACAGTACGATTCCACCCGTCAGGGCGGCCTCATCGCCGTGCGCCTGATGGAGGACCCGGAGACTGGAGAGCCTGCTGACGAGCTGATCGGTGCGACGCTGTGCAACGCGGACGACGACATCATCCTCGTCTCCAAGCACGGTATGAGCCTGAAGTTCAAGGCCGACGACGAGCAGCTGCGTCCGATGGGCCGCCAGACCGCTGGCGTGCAGGGCATGAAGTTCCGCGAAGGCGACGAGCTCTTGGCAATGGACGTGGTCCGCGCCGACATGGAAGACGAGCTGAGCCTTCTGGTGGTCACCAACGAGGGCTTCGCCAAGCGCACTTCCATCAGCCAGTACCGCCTCCAGGGCCGCAACGGCTTCGGTGTCAAGGCGCTGCAGATGAACGAAGGCCGCGGCGAACTCGTGGGCGCGGTCATCGTGGCCGATTCCGACCAGGTCCTCGCCATCATGAAGTCCGGCAAGGTCATCCGTTCCGACGTCTCCGAAGTCAAGCGCACCGGTCGTAATACGCAAGGTGTGACGCTCGCCAAGCCCGACAAGGGCGACGAGATCCTCTCCATCGCGCGTAACACCGATACGGACGATGACGAGGATGAGTCTGATAATGCGGATGCCGATTCCAAAGATGCCAATTCAGCAGACGCAACAACTTCACAAGCTGATGATAAAGGTGAAACTGAAGAATAGGAAAAGTTGAATCACTGATACGTCCGATATGATGACGGCCGTTGATATCCAAGAATTGCGGGTATCAACGGCCGCTTTGTTAGAAGTGATTGCGTTGCAGAAGTAAGTTTTATTGATTCATTTGTGTTGTAATGAAACTATCTGCCAGATAGCTCCATTTAAATATGAAATTGATAGCTTTCGAAGATTCTTACTATTTTCGGTGAGTATCCGGTCATCTTTCTGGGTTATTCATTACAAGATCAGAATGTTCGCGATGTAATCTCAAGTCTTGCGCGATTTGCTGGAGCGAACAAAGCTCAAGAACTTGCGAAGCGTTTCATCTTTGTCAATTATTCAACATCGGACTGCCAAGTCACAGAGCATAGTTTTGATGTCGGGCATGGCCATTATGTTACGATGACCGCCATTTCTACCGACAACTTTACGCCGTTGTATCAGGCCATCGGAGAGAACAAGCAATTATATGCTCCAAAAGTATTGAATCAGCTCTCCCGTGAGGTCTATAACATCGCTATGACCGGCAAGCCGTCGTCAACATTGGTGCTTGATAATTTTGAGCATTTGGATAAACTTCCCGCGGATAAATCCATCGTTGCCGCCATTGGTGTTAATGGGTATGGGAAACCGGTCAGTCCGCTTGATTTATATGAAGATGTCTTGTTTGATAATAAGTTATTTAAGCCTTCGTTAGTTGTGGGTAGCTACCTCAACAAAGCATTGGGATCGAATGCAGGAGGCTTACCCATGTTTAAAATTCTTTCACAATATGATGGACCCATAACTGGGGATCGGATTATCTCGGAAATACAAAAACATAAAACTATGGATTCGTATTTATCGAAAAGTGATTGTGCGTTACGTACGCGTATCAGGAAACAACTGAAGGATAAGACTTTATCGGCATTGAAAGAAAGATTTAAAGAAAAAGCTGCAGAAAATATACTTGTACTCACACAAGAAGAACTTGCCGATATTGATGGACTACATGAATTATTAGTTTCAGCTGCGCGAAAACAGTTAGATGAGAATTCAGATATTACAAGTCCGCTGAAAAAATCTATTAGGATCTACGATTTTCTAAAATATCAACCAAAATTTTCCAGAAAAATGAAGAAATAAAAAGAAAGAGAGCTCCCACAGTCAATTCCAATAGTGAAATTGAATAATCAACCACCTAGAATCTCAGTGGGAACTCCGCTAACACCGACCTACAGAAACGACCCCTGTAAAGTCTGCGACCAGTATACATGCCATGTCTGATATCACTTGAAAGCAGCTTGTGGCGAAACATAATTGCAGTTTTCTATGGAGTTATGAAAATCAAAATTCTTGCCGCTGTTTTCGTCCCCGAAGACTGATAGCCTCGTAACAGGTTGTTTTGTGCGGAAACAGGCGATTTTATGCGGCCCGTGCGGGATGTCAAGGAGCAATAATGGACGAAAACGTTGACGAGAATCTGTTGCGTCAGGCAAAAAGTGTAAGTGCTGGCACGCCCGAATCCGAACGCTCACCCCGTGTTGCCCGTTCCGTACTTGGCGAAGGCACCGGCTCCAAGTCAGAAGGCACGCCGTGGCCGCTGAACAGCAAGGGGGCCGGCAAGAAAAAAGGCCGCATCCCGCGCGCACGCCGTATGAGCCTTTCGCTCACCCGCGTTGATGCTTGGTCCGTGGCCAAGGTGACGTTGCTGCTTTCCGTCGCGTTTGGCATCATTCAGATTGTTGCGGTTGCGCTTATCTGGGCGCTTTTGAACGTGGTCGGCGTCTTCGACCAGGTCACGCAAATCGTTTCCTCCACCGGCCTCGACACCGGCGGCTTCAACCTTGCGAGCATTTTCTCGCTCGGCACTGTCTTAAGCACTGTCACGATCTTTTCGATTGTGGAAGTCGTGGTCGCGACGGTGTTCGCGGTCATCATCGCGGCTCTTTACAATGTCATCAGCCAGCTTGTGGGGGGTGTGCACGTTACCCTCGGCGATGACTGAGTTATCAAGTTATTTTATGATTAATGCCCGAAACTTTTTAAGTTTCGGGCATTGGTGTTTATCAACTGTGTTATAGGCTATGTTGTTTATAAATCAAAGACACACCTTTTGCAATAATTTGTGACCGGTTACAAATTGTTGTATATTGTTTGTATCCAATTTTGTTGTTCTTTCAATGGAGAGGGATTAATATGGCTCTTTCTGGATTGACTTCAGCCCCTGTCTCTGGTTCGGTGTCGGTTAACAAGCATCGTGTGGATTGGCGTGGTTGGAAGTTTTTGTGGCCGTTTGTGGTGGTGTTTTTGTTTGTGTTCATCGTGCCGATCGTTTATGCGATCTACCTGTCGTTCTTCCAGACGAGGATGATCGGCGGCACGGTGTTCGTGGGGTTCCAGAACTACATGCGCCTGTTCCATGACGGGCAGTTCTGGGGTTCGGTGTGGCGGGTGACGCTGTTCACGCTGGTGCAGGTGCCGATCATGCTGGCCCTGTCGGCCCTGCTGGCCCTGGCGCTGGATTCGATGCGCCTGCATGGCACGCGGTTCTTCCGCATCTCGACGTTTTTGCCGTATGCGGTGCCCGCGGTGGTCTCCACTCTGATCTGGGGATTCATGTACGGGGCGAAGTACGGTCTGGTCGGCTCGTTCAACACGTGGATGGGCACGCATCTGGACGTCCTGCAGCCGAGCGTTCTGCTCGCATCGATCGGCAACATCGTGACCTGGGAGTTCACGGGCTACAACATGCTGATCTTCTACTCGTCGCTGTCCACGATCCCGCATTCGCTCTACGAGGCGGCGGCGATCGACGGCGCGAGCGAGTGGCAGATCGTCAAGAAAATCAAGATGCCCGAATTGAAGGGCTCGCTGGCAATCACGGTGATCTTCAGCATCATCGGCAGCTTCCAGCTGTTCAACGAGCCGTCGATCATGCAGAACATGGTGCCGGGCAACGCGATCACCACGTACTACACGCCCAACATGTACGCGTACAACCTGAGCTTCACGGGCGGCCAGTCGAACTATGCGGCCGCTTTGGCGATCGTGATGGCCGTGATCACCATGGCCGTCGCCTACGCGGTGCAGCTTAACAGCATGAAGGAGCAGATGAAATGAGCGGGACGACCATGCAAACCAAGACAACGTCCGGACCCGACCGTCTTTCTGCGTCCGAGCTGAAAGAGCAGGAGAAAGCGGCCAGGAAGGCGGAGAAGGCGCGCCAGCGCCGGGTGGCGAAGGACGAGGCTGCCGAGCGCAAGCGCAGCGCGCACAGCGGGTTCAGCAACCCGGAGAACCCGCGCCGCTCCTGGCCGCTGACGATCGTGGTGGCGGTGTTCGCCGCGTACTGCCTGTTCCCGTTCGTCTACCTGTTGATCAACGCCACCAAGACACAGGCCGACTTCACCTCGACGTTCGGCCTCGGCTTCGGCCATACCTTCGCCCTGTGGGACAACCTCAGGGAGGTGTTCACCTATCAGGACGGCATCTTCGGCCGGTGGCTGCTGAACACGCTGCTCTACGTGGTGGTGGGCGCCGGCGGCGCCACCCTGCTGGCGATCATGGGCGGCTACGCGCTGGCCAAGTTCCGCTTCCCAGGCCGCAAGGCCGTGTTCGCAGTGGTCATCGGCGCGATCAGCGTGCCGGGCATCGCCCTGGCGGTCCCGCAGTTCCTCCTGTTCGCCAAGCTCGGGCTGACCAACACGCCCTGGGCGATGATCCTGCCGAGCCTGATCTCGCCGTTCGGACTCTATCTGATGTGGATCTTCAGCGAGCAGGCCGTACCGACCGAGCTTTTGGAGGCGGCGCATGTGGACGGGGCGGGCGAGTTCCGCACCTTCTTCACCATCGCCCTCCCATTGCTGGCCCCGGGCATCGTCACCACGGCCCTGTTCACGATCGTGGCGACATGGAACAACTACTTCCTGCCATTGATCATGCTCAAGGACGCGGACTGGTACCCGCTCACCATCGGCCTGAACCAGTGGAAGGACCAGGCCTCCACCGCGGGCGGGCAGGCCATCCAGAACCTCGTCATCACCGGTTCCCTGGTCACCATCATCCCGCTTGTGATCGCGTTCCTGCTCCTGCAGAAGTACTGGCAGTCCGGCCTCGCCGCAGGCGCCGTCAAAGAATAAAAAACGGATGTTGAAATTGTTTTTTAACGGGCGTTAATGGCAATCAATAAAAGCATTAGTAATAACAATAGAGAAAAGGAAGTAGCAATGAAGCTATCGAAACAAACATATGGGGCCTTTGCGGCCTTTGCGACGGTGCTGTCACTGGGGCTCATAGTCCCGGTGAGTAGCGCAGACGCAGCAGAACCGGAAGGCCGAGCTGTGGGAACCTCTTACTATGTCGATTGCTCCGCCGGAACAAACGGCACTGGCACCGAGGCCAGTCCGTTTAACACTCTTGAAGCGGCCAACGGAGTAACACTGCAGGCCAACGACAAGTTGCTCTTTAAGCGTGGAACAACATGCGTAAGCAGCAGCCAGAACATCGGTGGTCAAACCCTGAGAGTGGGTCTGCGTCTTGTCAATGTCAAAGGGACTTCCCAAGCTCCTGTGGTAATCGACGCCTATGGCAACGGAAGTGCACCGAAAATCGACGGTGAAGGTGTTTCCGAGACCGTGTTGCTTCGTAATTCAAAGTACGTCACTATTAGCAATCTTGATATCAGCAACACCGATGCCGAAGCGAACCGTTACCAATATATGCGTCGTGGCATCGTGGCCGAGAATGACAATGCCGGGGAGCTTGATGGTATAACGATTCAGAACAACAACGTCCATGACATCTATGGCGAGAAACAAAAGGACCTTGGCGGTTCAGCGGCTATACAGTTCGAGACCTACGGTCGTTCGATTCCGGTGGAAGGGCCCTCTGAACACAAATCGGACATTCATTCCAATGTGGCTCGTGAAGGCATACAGCGCTCATGGTTCGATGACGTTCAGATTCTGAATAACACAATCACCAACGTCAATCGATCCGGCATCAATATGTCCACGGATTTCCGTTGCCGTGAAGACGTTGCCTGGGAATGCGGTGTCAGTGGTGCCACCCGGGATAAATTCCCATGGACGCCCAATAAAAATATGTATATCGCTGAAAACACCTTGAAAGACATAGGTGGCGACGGCATCGTCGTGCAGATGTCGGATGGAGCGGTTGTCGAAAAGAACTATCTTGAGGATGCCGCAAGCGTTTCCGGACAGGGGTCGAACGCGGGTATTTGGAATTGGAATTCGGATAATACCTTGTTCCAATACAACGAAGTAACCAATACCCAGAAAACCAGTGATAACAATGATGGCACAGCGTGGGATTTCGATTATGGCACTCGTAATACGGTTTTCCAATACAATTACAGCCATGGCAATGCTGGTGGATCGGCTTTGGTATGTGCATGTACTGATTGGTATGGCAATCCGAGACGAATCGGAACCTCCGTTGGTGGGACATTCCGTTACAACGTATCGATTGATGATGGGGTCGCCTCGCATAGTTCAAGCTGTTCGTCCGATACCCATCGAACCGTGACCCTTGACGGTATCACTGACATGAACTTCTACAACAACACGATTGTTTTGCCGGAAGGTTCGGATGTTACATTCTCCAATAACGCCCAAAATGCAGGTGTTAGCTACATCAACAACGTGCTCATTGCGCGTAGCGGTACTTTGCTGAGTGATCAAAACGACAGGATTCACGACGACGGATTCCAAATCAATTATGGCAATAACCTTTACGTGGGTAGCAGTGAGACTCGGTGGGCCCAGGCTGGCGACAACGGCAATAGCCATGTTGCTCTGAGTGATTTCTTGACTGGGACGGGCATCGATCTTCGTGCACTTGGTACTGGAGATCTCAGATCCCTGTATTCCGCGACGGCCACCTCTTATATGGCCGGCAAAGGAAGGGCTATGGCTTCCGATGATTTTCCGTTTGCGCTGAACAATACGCATTTGTCGTCAGAAAACTTGAAAACTCGCGATTTTCCACACGGTTTTGACCATGTCACGCAGACTTATGGAGCGCAGCATAAGGTTTCTGGCTGGTCCGCTCCAGCTGTTGGCGCATTCCAAGGTGCGGATAGCGTTGAGCAAGGTATAGTTGGTACGTTGGCTGCCGGCCAATCCAAGACGGTTGATGCACCAGGCAATTCAACTCTTGAGGTGCGCGGCACGGGCCTTGGCAATGCTCAATTGGGTGTAAGCGTCGATAATGGGCGTGGCTATGTGCAGAAGACGACCAATGAGACCGGCGCAAAAGTGTTGCACGTACGGACTTCATCGGATTCGTCGAAAATCGTTTTGACCAATTTTGGAACGTCGGGTTCGATTGCCGATGTCAGTGTGAAGACAGTTCACGATCAGTTGTGGGACGGATCTTTTGAAAGCGTCAACCAAGGTGGTGCCAGCCAGCCAAAGAATGGTATCTCGCCGTGGGCTCCTGCAAACCGGGATCATTCGAAGAACCGTGATAACTACAATGATTCCATGGTGAAGCGATATCGGTCGGAACGTAATCAAAGCGATTCAGTGGTGTCAGGCGAGCGTGCTGCGAAACTTGGCATGGCTGATGGTGTGTCCTTCGACCAAATCGACCAGCGTAATATCCCGGCACAACCCGGGAAAACCTATGAGCTCGGCTTCTGGGTAACCACGGGCGCAAGTAATGGCGCTTCACCGTCACAAGTAAGCGCAACCGTCAAATCGCGGGCGGAAGGTTCTGGAGCGGGCGGAAGTTTCGATCAGTATCAGGATGTCCTGCTTGATAAATCCGTGGAAGCCCAAACCCGAAATGGGGGTGAGAAGATTCATGTAACGGGAACATTCCTTGTCCCATGGGATGTGCCTGCCGACAGTGCATTGTGGGTCAATATCGCCCAGTCCAATCTTGATGATTCCTCGGCTGCATACGTTGACGATGTCACTCTGGTGCAGATTCCTAATGTGCCCACTGATGTCAAATCGATGACGGTCAGCAAACAGCCCTCCAAAACGGTGTATCAGCAAGGCGAGAATTTTGATGTTTCTGGGCTGGAAGTCACCGGCACATTGGCCGACGGTACCAAACGGGTGCTGGCTCCATCGGAATATTCCTTGGTTGGTTTCACTTCCGCAAAGCCTGGCATTGTGCCGATTATTGTGAAGCTGAATGCCGACGGCTCAGTGATGACGAAATTCCGTGTCGGTATTCAGAAAGTGACCAATCTTGCTCAGAAATTCTGTTCATCGGCGCAAGCCTCTGACGTGCAGGATTTGTGGGGAGGTTCTTCCGCAGGAAATGCTTGTGATGGTGATTTGGGAACGAATTGGTCCAATTGGAAGAGCAGCAGTGAGTCGGCTCCCGCCAATCCATCGTGGCTAAGTTGGAAGTTTGATGGGAAGCACAAGCTTGATAAGCTCGAGCTATATCTCGAACAGAGTCGAGGTGAAGCGGCTCCCGAACGTTTCACCGTGCAGTATCTTGCGGAAAATGATAGCGATTGGGAAACCAGCAGCGTTGTCGGAACCCCTGATGCATCAAATCCGGCTAAGCCGACAACCGCGGATCTCAGTTCATTGCCAAAGACCAAAGGCATCAAATTGTTGATTACGCCAGGTCATTATGGCACTGATTATCCTTACTCTAAGGTTTCGGAAGTAAATATATTCGAACAACCCGATTCCGTTCCTGTATTGCAGCGAATCGAAGTGGCGACACCTCCTTCGAAGGTGACTTACACCGTCGGTGACGTATTCAACCCATCGGGTCTGCAAGTGGAAGGGACTTGGACCAACCAGTTCAAAGACCAACTGTTGCCTGAAGAGTACACTCTCGGTGCTGTCAATAGTGACGGGAAGGCTGTTGATTACACCAAGCCGTTTGCTTCTCCTGGGGAAGTAACAGTGAAAATTCGTGTCAATGGAAATGCGAGCATTTCAACGACGTTTGTGATATCGGTTAAAGACAAAACGCCGGCCGCGCCCGTCCCGTCGCAAAGCGTAGTAACAGGGATTAAGGTCGCTTCCAAACCCGCAAAAACGGAATATAAGATAGGAGATGTCTTCTCTTCGCAAGGTTTGCAAGTCAAAGCGGAGATGGCTGATGGAACGCAACGTAGTCTGTCGGCTGAGGAATATACCTTCTCCGCTTTTGATACGAAAAACGAAGCCGTCGATTTGGCGAAGCCTTTTTCGAAGGCTGGAACGGTAATTGTGACCATATCTCTGCTGTCGAGAATGCCCTATACGACCACTTTTGCGATAACCGTACGAGGTGAAACCTTAGGTAGTAACGCTGCTCCAGTCGGTACGCCACAACAAAGCCTTCGAAACAAGGAGCTCGCGCAGTCGGGATCATCGGTAGTGTGGGTTATCGCTTTCTTGATGATTGCGTGTTTGCTTGCAGCGGTTTGCGTCGGATATCGATCGGATAAAAGAGGTGACTGACTCCGATGATTTGCAGATGAAGTTGTACTGAAGCTTCATAGGATATCGGATGGCTGTTTTAGGTAAATAGCAGTTGATTTGTCTGGGATTGCCATCCGATTCTTTTTATGTATCTATACGGCTACGTTACTGCCGTCCCTGTCGGCGGCCAACGCTGCTGATCAGCTTGCACGGCGACTTCATTTTGTCATTGTCTTCAGGCTGACTGACGCTCCACAATCGATGTGGGCAGAAGCGTGAAGTGATGGTCTTCAACCGGGTTTCCGTTAAGGATGTCAAGCAACAAATTCGCCATTGTCTCGCCGTGCAGCTCGGAATCCTGATGCACCGTAGTGAGCTTTGGGTTGATGAGCAGTGCCATAGGTGAATCGTCGAAACCGGTGACGGCGATGTCGTCCGGCACCCTAAACCCCATGCGGTTAAGCTGATTGATGGCACCTACAGCGATGTTGTCGTTGGCGCAGACGATGCCATCGATGGTATTGAGATGGTTTTGGAATTCGACGACAGCGAGCTCCCCGCCTGGAATCTCCCAATCGTCGGCATAGTAGACGAGTTCAGGATTGAACCGTTCCCCCATGGCGTCCTGAAATCCTTTGAGACGGTTAATTGATGACGGTGAATATCCCGGGCCGCAGATGTACAGTAGTCTTTCCCGGCCCTTCTTCAGCATATATTCTGTTATTGCCCGCTGCCCGGCGCGGTTGGCAAAATCGACTGCTGGATAGGGAAGTTTGTCGGAATCCCCCAACTCGGAACGCACTGCTGGGCGTTTGGAATCGAGGAAGGTATTGGCGAGCGAATCATTGTTGCTCATCGAAAATAAAAGATACCCGTCAGCGAAATCACTGTGTACAAGTTTTGTGATACGTTTCGTGGAATCCTCGCTGTTCGCGATGAGGATGACCATTTGGTAGCCGTTGTCGCCGAGAACCTGATTGGCGCCGGCCATGGCATTGGACACACTCGGCTGGACGATTGTTGATTTCGATTCGACTTGGATGATAAAGGCGACGAGATGGGTGTGGTGCTTCGCCAATGATCTGGCGGCATTGTTCGGTGTATAGTGCAAAATTTCGATGGCTTCGGCAATTTGTTTCGCGGCCCGATTCGATACGTGCACATTGCCGTTGAGGTAACGAGAGACGGTTCCGTAAGATACACCTGCAAGATGTGCAACGTCACGAATGGTGACTTTTGTGGTATCCATGGATATCATCATACCTTTAGCACCGTTTTTAGGTGTAGGAGTCTTATTCATAGCGACCTTTTATTGAACGAATCCAAACGAAATTTGTAACCGGTCACAAATCAGTGTATAGTAGGGTATGCATAAGCCATTGGTAGCAGTATTGCAGATGGCGCCCTAACCTCGAAGAGGAGAATAATATGAGGAGTATCTCTGGTAAGAAAGTATTTGCATTGACCGGAGCTGCGGCCATGCTTCTATCCGTAGCCGCGTGCGGCAGTTCCAACGCCAAGAATGCAGGTCCTTCTGACAATACTGAGATTACGGTTTGGGCATGGGAACCTACACTTAAGCAGGCTGATGCCGCATTCCAGAAAAAATATCCGAACATCAAAGTCAAACTGGAAAATGTGGGCACCGCAGCCAAAACGGTGACCTCGCTGAACAATGCGATTCAAGCTGGCAAGGGCGGCCCGGATGTCGCTCAGATCGAATACAACACGCTTCCCCAATTCGTCATCGGTGAAGCGAAAGTAGCCAACCTCAAAGACAAGGCTTCCTCCTACAAAAATTTCTATACTCCGGGCACCTGGAGCTCTGTCAACGTTAGTGGTGGCATTTATGGTCTGCCGATGGATTCCGGCCCACAGGCGTTGTTCTATAACAAGGCGACGTTCGACAAGGCCGGTATCGCCCAGCCTCCCAAGACTTGGGACGAGTATTATCAGGATGCCCAGAAAATCAGGGCTCTCGGCGGCAATTATTACATCACCTCTGATACCGGTGATATGCCGACGTTCAATGCCTACATGTGGCAGATTGGAGCTCGTCCGTACAAGACCAGCGGCGACAAGGTCTCCATCACGTTGAAATCCGACCCGAAGGTCAAAAAACTGACTGATTACTGGCAAAAGATGATCGATGAAGGTCTTATCGACACCAAGACGGCCAGCTGGTCTGATGAATGGAACCGTGGTCTTGGTGATGGCACCATCGCTTCAATCAACATTGGTGCTTGGATGCCTGCCAACCTTCTCGGAAGCTCTGCTCAGGCCAAGGGCAACATGCGCGTTGCCCCGAGCCCGCAATGGGATGCCAGTGCTTCCCCGACCACCGGCGAGAACGGCGGTTCCTCGCTTGCCGTTATGTCCGCTTCCAAGAAGCAGGATGCCGCGTGGAAGTATATCAATTTCATCAGCCATGAGAAGGCCGGTATCAAGGCCCGTACCGATGCCGGTGCCTTCCCGGCTGATCAGGCCACGTTGAAGGATCCGGATTTCCTGAAGGGAACCGATGAACTTCGCGCTTACTTCGGCGGCCAGGAGTACAACAAGGTGCTTGCACAAGCCGCAACGACGGTCAAGCCCGGATTCCAGTTCCTGCCCTATGCGGGCGAGGCCAATTCGATCTATCCTGACCACATCGGCAAGGCATACACTACGAAGGCCGTCACTTTACAGCAAGGACTTGGCACTTTCCAGGATGCTTTGGTCAAATATGGCAAGACTCAGGGCTTTACCGTGACCGATTAATCGATGTACAAAAATTTCTGCGCCCGCTTTAGTAAGTCCTTGGCAACAGGTCTTTTCAGAGGGGCTTTGCGGAAAACAATAGAATGATGAAGTATCCGTAAATGATTGCCGCAGGCTGTCTGTGCGTGGTAATTATTTACGGATACTTTTCTATGCTGTTAAGTAATGTCATCATTGCCGTGACTTATGATGTCAATATCGGTTTTAGACGGCGTACGGTCATTTGTGGCCGTGCATAATATACGGCGGATGATACTGGGAAACATGAGTAAACACAATAAGCAGTTTGATAATGCTGGGCCTGATCGTGCCGTAGGAAACGTCTCCACCGAAAAGAGCAGCAAGAAGCTTGCCAAGCCGCGTGGCGATGGGGAAAACGGTCATGTTGCTGATGCCGTCGTTTCTTCCAAGAAAAAGAAAAAATCCGGTCCCGCCCATGCGCAGGACACTTCCGGTCGCATAACGGTTCAAGATATCCTGTCCGTCCTAATTTACTGCCTCATTGCGGTCATCGTAGTGAGCCTTCTGCGCATTTTCGTCATCGGCCTCTATGTCGTGCCGTCCGGTTCCATGGAAACCACACTTAATATCGGCGATCACATCGTCACCAACCGGCTTGCCAAGCCCATTTTGAAACTCAAGCGCGGCGATGTCATCGTGTTCAAGGACCCCGCAAACTGGTTGAATTCCGAAAATGTTTTTGCTTCCAACGATTTGGTCAAACGATTGATTGGTTTGCCCGGAGATACAGTGGCTTGCAAAGGCGGTGGCGCACCGGTGACGATCAACGGGGTGCCGATTGACGAGACCTCGTACCTGAAAGCCGGAGTTCAGCCGAGCAGCTTCCCCTTCAAAATGAAGGTGACGCCGGGCAACGTCTTCGTGCTCGGCGACAATCGCGCCAATTCCGCGGATTCCCGCTACCATACCAACGATGGCAATCACGGACTCGTCCCGCTCGACCGCGTCAAGGGCGTCGCCATGCTCACCTACTTGCCCGTTAGCAGGTTCGGAGTGGTTCAAGCACACCATGACGTGTTCGCGAAAGTCGGCGGAGTCGCGCATTCGTGAGTTGCGGAATATTCGGATTTTCGCGTTTCACAAGATGGATTTGCAGCATTTCGTAAGCCGCGTCCGCTAGAGTGGCCGATGTGATTGCCTACATCAGGAATTTCAGCACCTCGTTCATCCTCGCAATGACGATTTGGCCGTTCCTTTCGGCCCTGCTGACCCTGCCGATTCTGGCGGGAATGTACCACCGCTACCACCGCCTGCGTTCCAGTGCGGTGCTTGCGGCCTATCTGTGTGTGCTATACGCGCTCGGGCTCGTCACGTTCACGCTCTACCCGATGCCCGACGACCCGGCCACATACTGCCTGACGCACGCGCATCACCCACAGCTTCACGTAATGCAATTCATGAGCGATCTGGCCACGGGCGGCAAGGCGGAGGCGTTGCAGCTCCTGCTCAATATCGTCTTCTTCATCCCGCTTGGTTTCGCGCTCTCCCGCTGGGCGCGCTGGAAGTTCTACGCTGTGATTCCCGCCGGATTCGCGGTTTCCCTGCTTATCGAAACCTCACAACTTACCGGCGTCTGGGGCATCTACCCCTGCGCCTACCGCCAGTTCGACGTCGACGACCTCCTGACCAACACGTTGGGCGCGATCATCGGCTGTTTCATCGCCTGGATTTACGGGGCTTTGGTGCCGGTACGCACCGTGGAGGACCGCAGCGAAGTCATCGAAAAGCCGGGGCTGGTGCACCGGGCCGTCGCGCTGATGCTTGATCTGGTATTCATCGTTGTCGCGGACGGTTCGCTGACGCTGGGCTCGATCTACCTCTTCCAGAAAGCCTCCAGATACCTTCCCGACGGCACATACATGTTCCTCGGGCACGCCTTCGGCACCGGCGTATCGGATGGCCTGGCGCAGTTCTTCACGCTGCTTTCGTTTGTCATTTTCGAAGTGCTCATTCCGGTGACGCACCGCGGCCAGACGCTCGGCGGCATGTTCACGCACATGAGCTGCGAGACCAAGGAACGGCATGGCGGCGCTCGCGTCGCGTTTTACATCGCTCGGCTGCTAGTGCTGATGGTCGGCACCATGCTCTTCGCGGCCCCTACCCGCCAACTCGGCGTCATCGTTCTGGTCATTCTCGTCATCTTCTGGATTTTCGCCCACCAGATGCCCTACGACCTTATCCCCGGTCGCGATTGGAATGATATTTATCACAACGGAAATTAGAATATTATGATGACGGGCGCTTTGGTTGGTAAATGGCGGGTTACGGATTATGGGTTATGAGTGATGCGTTAAGAACTGTGAATCGTAAGCCATGATATAAGCGATGAAGCATGAATCGCACACCGTCAACGATGAAGCAGAAATCTCGAATCGTTAATGATGAACGTTGAATCATGAACCATGAATATGGTGTGGCCAGCATGGTATAACGCATTATTTTATAAAATGATAGATATAGTTATAGGTTAATATTGCGTATGCGTAAAGCTGGCTCGTTTTCCGGGATGTTTCGAGACGTTTTCAAGCGGTTCGCGCTCGTCGACGAACTGTTGGAATAGGGCTCTTTACGATGTCGTTCGTTGCGGAAGGTAGTGTGCAAAAGTGGTGTTGGGAAGCGTTGCCCAGGCGCGCACGGTGTCGGCATGGCTGGCGGTATCGGCAGCAGAATCTCCCAGATCGGAATGGGCGGCCTTTTCGAAGTCGTGCAGCTGATGCTCGCGATGATTCTCTGCCTCACGTTCCTTGTGTTCGCGATCTGTGATTCCGTGGACATGTATGCCGTATGCTGCACCTCCGGCGTCCTTCAAAAGGGCAGAACCAGTAGGATGCTCGTCCACCTGGCGCAGAACTTCAGAACCATGAACATTGCCGGATTCCTGTTGCGGACGGTTATCATGTCGCTACTAATACTCTTCCTTGCCTCGAATTGCCTCGTGCGGTGGGGCCTTTGACCGAACTCTCGACAGTGGCGTCACGGAAGTGCATTTACTGGGGTCAAAGTGCATGTTTTCGAAGGTGGCGTTAGGAAAGTGCATTTTGCGATGAAGTAGGTGCACTTTTTCGACGGTGACGTAAAAGAAGTACATTTAACACGGTCTAACATACACTTTTTTGACAGTAACGTATGAAAAGCGCATTTTAGAGTTGCAGCAGGCTGCTGGAATATGATTTCGGCGATGGTACTGCACAACTTCTAAAATTTTTTTAGAAGTTTACGCCAAAAGTTCTTAATTATTTTTAGAAGTTTGCAATATCTCGACGTATGCCAAGACTACATGACTCATAGCGATTGATACCCATGTGGCAAATACTGTCATACAACGCATTTACCTTGCAAAAAGGGAATCGTTGGAATTCCGCGGTTTTGTGCGAAAGATATGAGAATCTGGACTGAAAGTGCAAGAAGGAATTCGGTGTGAGAGTTGTTTCGGTAACGCCGTCTGGTTGCCGAAGACGCTGTTATAGGTTGTGCCAGCCGTTGCCTCTGCCGTATGGGTCTTGTGACCAGAGATATTGTCGGGTTGGCTGGCCGGTGTGGCAGTCGTAGAGGTTGATCTGCATGTCCCATGGTCCGGTGCCTCCGTTCAGGTAATAGAGGTCGCCGTTGATTTTGGGTATGCTGCCGAGTGTGGTGAGGTATTCCTTGTCGTTGACTTGGTTGTCGCACCATAGGGAGAGGGTTTTGCCGTCCTTGCTGATCTGGAGTCGGTAGCCGTTGTGTTTTTCCTTGGCGTCTTTGTTGAAGGTCTGTTCGAGTTCTTTGCGTTCCTTGAGGCCTTCGTTGATTTTGTTTTTCAATTGTTTTTTGGTTGCGGTGGCGATTATGTCACCGTCGGGTGTGGCGTACGCGTCGGTGTAATCGTCGTGTTGGTCTTTGAGTACTTTGGCCACTTTTTCGGGAGTGTTTCTATCATTCAGAAACATGTAATTTTTGACGAAAAATTTGTCGTAGGTGATGGTTTTGGTTTTGCCTTTGTCGGTATCCTCTTTCTTGGGTGTTGTGGTTTGTGATTGAGCTCTTTGGTTTTCCGTGCTTGGTGTGCCGGTACCGCATCCGGCAAGAGAAACAGATAAACACAAAACCGTAATGATTAGGGTGATAATTGATTTGTATGGTGTTTGTTTTCGCATATATTACCATTTCGATTGCATTGTGATTTAAGGTTTGGCAGAAATAAGATTGGGGTCGATAAATCACTGAGCGTTATGGATTTGCCATCCATTGCCTTTGCCGTTTGGGTCTTGTGACCAGAGGTATTGTCTTGTGGGTTGGCCGCTGTGGCAGTCGTAGAGGTTGATCTGCATGTCCCATGGTCCGGTGCCGCCCTGTAGGTAGTAGAGGCAGCCATTCATCTTGGGTATGGTGCTGAGTGTGGCGATGTATTCTATGTCGTTGAATTTGTTGTCGCACCATAAGGAGAATGTTCTGCCGTCTTTGCTGATCTGGAAGCGGTATCCGTTGTGTCTGTCTTTGGCGTCTTTGTTGAATGCCTGCTCGCACTCTTTTCGCGCATTTTGGTATTCTTTGATATTGCGTTCCAGCTGTTTTTCTGTTGCGGCGGCGATTATGGTGCCGTCTGGTGTGGCGTATGCGTCGGTATATACGTCATGCTGGTTCCTAAAGTCTTTGGCCGCCTTTTCCGGGGTGTCATTGGCGTCCATGAGAAGGTAGTGTTTGACGAAGAAGGGGTCGAAGGTGATGGTATGAGTCTTACTCTTGTCGGCCTGCTTTTTCTTCGGTGTTGTGTTCTGTGATTGTGCGGTCGGGCTTTTCGTGCTTGGTGTGGCAGGGTCGCATGAGGCCAGCGGCAGGGTGAGGGCAAACGTGATCGCGATAATGATTGCCGCGATTCGGGGTGTGTGGTGATATCTGTTTGTCATTTCGTGGCGTCCTCGGGAGGTTCCGGTTCGGGGCCTGCTGGCCGGTCGGGTTCGAGGAGCTGTATGGAGTCGGCGATGTGGTTGAATTCCATGGCCCGGGCGAGCAGGTGCTCGGTGGAGGAGGCCATGGAGATCATTGCCTCCTTGCCGTGCGCGGGCAGGATGATCGTGACGTTGTATCGGGAATCCGGTGTTTCGGGGTTGGTGAGGTAGCCGAGCATGCCGATGTCGTTGCCGCTGTAAGTGCCGTCTTTTGTGAAATCGCTGTAGTGCTTGGTGGCGTATTGGACGATTTCTGCGTTCGGGTTCTTTTCGGTGAGTGTTTGGCGTAGGGCGGCGAGTCCGGTGTCGGTGTCTTTTTGCCAGGGCCGTTCGCTCGGCTGGGCGATGACGTAGGCCGTATCCGTCTTGCAGCGCAGGACGGTGATTTTCGATAGCGCATCAAGCATGAGTTGGATGGTCTTGCCATCGGGTTTGCCGTCTGGTTCGCTTGGAATTCCGCTGGCTTTTAGTTTGTCGTATATCGCCAGGTAATCGGCTACTCCCTTGTCGCCGGTCTGGATGGCCGGGCGCTGCTCATAGTTGCTCGGCAGCGGTATCGCGACGGCTTCGTCGAGAATGGTTATCGTGGTGTCAGTGTTGGGAATGTCGTCTACTTCAGTGCTCATCTGTGCTGCTCTCTTATACTTTTTATAGATGGGGATTTGCAGGATTCAGGCTCCGTAATTTTGGGGTTGGTAATCAGGGCTCTGTGACCAAGGGTATTGCTGCATGGGTTGCCCGCTGTGGCAGTTGTAGATGTTAACCTGCATGTCCCAAGGGCCGCTGCCGCCTTCGAGGTAGTAGAGGCAGCCGTTGATTTTGGGGATGCTACCGAGTGTCAAAACATAGTCCTTGTCGGTGAGTTTGTTGTCACACCACAAGGAGAATGTTCTGCCGTCTTTGCTGATCTGGAAGCGGTAGTCGTTGTACTTGTCTTTGGCGTCTTTGTTGAATGCCTGTCCGAATTCTTTCCGTTCCTTCTTGTATTCCTTGATGTTGCCTTCCAGCTGCTTCTCGGTCATCGTGATGACGACATCGCCGTCCGGCGTGGCGTATGCGTCGGTATAGTCGTCATGTTGGTCCTTAAATATTTTTGCTGTATTTTCTGGGCTATCGTCAGCACCTATGAGCAGGTAGTGCTTGACGAAAAATTTGTCGTAGGTGATGGTTTTGGTTTTCCCTTTATCGGTCTGCTCTTCCTTGGGCGTTGTGTTTTGTGATTGGGCTCTCGGGTTTTCCGTGCCTGGTGTGCCGGTGCCGCATCCGGCCAGCGGTAGAGCGGTGGCAAGCATAGTCGTGATAATAATTATCGTGATTCGGGGAGTGTGGTGGTGTCTGTTTGTCATTTCGTGGCGTCCTCGGGTGGTTCCGGTTCGGGTCTGGCGGGCTGGTCTGGTTCGAGGAGTTGTATGGAGTTGGCGATTGACATGAATTCCATGACTCGGCTCATGAGATGCTCTGCATTGCCGATCAGGCTCAGTTTTGCTATTTTCTGATGTACCGGCAGAAGGATGAGCATAGCAATCCACCCCATCTCGTCATTGCAGAAGGTGTACCGTATCATTCCAAACGTAGTGGCGTATGTCTGATGGCTGTTTCTGTCGGTCCAAGAAAACTGCTTTGAGGCGAAGTCGGCTCCTTTTATGTTTGGTAAGGTATTGGCGAGTAGTTGATACTGTTTGTTCAGCATGCTTTCCAGATTGTTTTTCCAGGACTCTTTGCTCACAGCACCTAGAATGTAGGCTTCGTTCTGATTATGGAATCCTTCCAGCATTGTCTCGTTGGATGACGCTTCTACGTTATTTTTTGAAAGCAAGGGAATTGGTATCTGTTCGTACGTGTCAGGGAGCTTGAGTTGTATGGTGTCGTCGAAAAGGGTGATGTTCATGGTATTTTTTCCTATTCGCTTTTTGGCGATGGTGTCTAGTCGCCGAAGGTGTTGCGGTCGAAATCGTCGGGAGCCTGTGAGGCGAGGTATTGTTGGATGGTCTGGCCGGTGTGGACGTTGTTGATGGTGACGTGTACGTCCCATGGTCCGGTGCCGCCATGCAGGTAGTAGAGGTAGCCTGTGGTCACTGGGATGTCGAAGAGGATAGCCATGTAGCTGCCTTGGGCGATGTTTTTGTCGAGCCAGACGGTGAGTTCTCTGCCGTCTTTGGAGAGCTGGTAGTGGTAGTCGGGTGGTGCGCTGGTGTGTGCCTGTTTGAAGAGGTCTATGCTTTGCTGTCTTCCTTTGGTGTACCAGTCGATATCGTTGTTGAGCTGTTTGTCGGTAAGTGTGGTGGTAATGGAGCCATCGGGTTGGGCATCGGCTTTTGGAAAGGCGTCCTTTCCTTGTTCTTCTAAGCCTTTTGCTGCCTGTTCTGCAGTTGTAAATTGCTTTGAAAACATGAAATGTTGGACGAAGAAGGGGTCGAAGGTGATGGTATGGGTCTTACTCTTGTCGGCCTGCTTTTTCTTCGGTGTTGTGTTCTGTGATTGTGCGGTCGGGCTTTTCGCGCTTGGTGTGGCAGGGTCGCATGCGGACAACGGCAGGGTAAAGGCAAACGTGATCGCGATAATGATTGCCGCGATTCGGGGTGTGTGGTGGTGTCTGTTTGTCATTTTGTGGTTTCCTCGGGAGAGTCTGGTTCGGGCCCGGCTGACCGGTCTGGCTTGGGAAGTTTTAGCTGTATCATGCCATCGAAAATGGTGGTGTCCATATTGTTCTCCTATGTGCTTTGGATATCGATGTCTAGTCGCCGAAGGCGTTGCGGTCGAAGTCGCCGGGAATTTGTGAGGCGAGCAGTTCTTGGACGGTTCTGCCGGTGTGGACGTTGTTGATGGTGATATGCATGTCCCATGGCCCGGTGCCGCCGTTCAGGTAGTAGAGGTAACCACTAGTTAGAGGAAAATTGACAAGTATTGCAGAATAGTTGTCTAGAGGCATGTTTTTGTCGAGCCAGACGGTGAGTTCTCTGCCGTCTTTGGAGAGCTGGTAGTGGTAGTCGGGTGGCGTGCTGGTGTGTGCGCGTTTGAAGAGGTCTATGCTTTGCTGTCTTCCTTTGGTGTACCAGTCGATATCGTTGTTGAGCTGCTTGTCCGTGAGTATGGTGCTGACAGATCCATCGGGTTGGGCATCGGCTTTTGGAAAGGAATCTTTCCCTTGCTCTTCTAGGCCTTTTGCTACATCTGCCGGCGTATTGTCATGTTCACCTCTCATGAAGTGTTGGACGAAGAAGGGGTCGAAGGTGATGGTATGAGTTTTCTCTTGGTCTTTCTTCGGCTTGATGGGGGTCTTTGTTGTTTGGCCTTGGCTGGTGCTGGTGGGAGATGTAGGTTGGTTGGTGCCGCACGCGGCCAGTGCTGTGGTGACAAGAGTGGTTATGGTTAGAAGGGTGACGAGTGAGTGTAAGACGTGGAAGAATTTGGAGCTCCTCATGTGATTCTCTTTCTTCATGCCAACGCCGTGCCGGCAAATAGAGCTGCGAATGCACTTACGAGCGCTGCCACTCCTCCTGCTATTGCATCGGCAGGCCAAGTTGCGGCGACTGCGGCGACTGCTCCAATGCCACCTATGGCAAGAATATCGATGACGAGTGGTTGATAGGCAGGTGCGACGCCATGGGCTTCCATGACATCCTGGATTTTTTGATGCATGCTATCCAGCACTGGTACCGTTTCTGCAACGGGTAGCAAGGGGAATTTTGGCCAGTTAGCATTTTCAGTGTTTTGAAGACTGACATCGGTGGAAGCGCTACCATTTTTAACATCTTGCTTGACGTTACCTGACATCTTTACCTGGCCCGTCCTTGTATTGATGCTCATAGTGATAGTTTCTGTAGCGCCATTCACTGTCCTGTGCCATGATTCAATAAGGATGCCAGTAATCCTAAAATCATTAAAGGCATCTTCCCAAGGCTCTTGGTCAAGCACCCAGCCATCGGTGTCATTCGGCACAGATTTGATGTTTGCGCCTTTTTCGCCCCATGAGACCATATCCTTGAGCAGGGTCTTCTGTTCGTCGAATGTGACGGTGAGATTACCGTTACCGTCGAGTTCAGCATATAGGGCAAGAGTTGCCAATAAATTTGGGCCAAACGGTACAGACCAAGATTCATTCGCTTTTAGCGTGGGAGCATTGTCGATCATGAACTTGGCTATGCTCTGAAACAGTTCCAAAGCCAGCGCAGGATCATTATCGAGGTCTTTCGGCTTGAGTCCATCACCGGCGATTTCTTGGTAAAGTGAGCTGATTTTGAGGTAACTATCCATTCCATTTTTAAGGTTTCCGTTGATGTCTGCTGAATCGAAAGATTCTCCGGTTAGGGAATCAGTAAGGGCCCTGAGCTGCCCGGTGAAACCCTCTAAATCAGCACCGACTGCCGAAATTTTACCCTCATAGCCGCTGGCGTCATTGTTGACGGTCGTCCAGATTTGTTGGATTTGTTTGCGAGTGGTGTTGTTGATATCTATCAGTTGGCGTTCATAGGCGTCTTGGCCTTGAAAGACTTTGATGCCTTCGTTGATAAGCCAGCCAACGACGCGGGATTTATCGACACGATCCCAGAAGTTGTCCCATCCGCTTCCCTGGTCTTTGCATATCTCACTGACATCCTGCAGGTATTTTTGTTTCGTGCTTTCGCGAAAGTCCCTAGTTGCCATGATTCTCGTTTCTGTCGTATCGTTTTGTGTATGTTCTATCGCTGCTTATACTTGCGTTTGCACAGGTAGTGGCGAAGATCAGCCTTTGAATTGCCAAGATGCTTTGTCGTCGCTTTTCTTATACGATGCTTTTGCTTTTTTCAGGAATTTGGCCGTGCTTGTTAACAGAGTTTGCATTTGTTCGCTCATCTTGTTATATGCTTTCTGAATCGCCTGTGTTTCGTCGACAGCTGCTCCGCTTCCGGTCTTATTTGCGATTTCGTTATCTATGCAAAAAGATGCTAAGCCATTGAGGGTATTGATTGCTGTATCCATTGCATCCATATTCATGGTTATTGGTTTGCTCATGTCGTTTTCTTTCCAGTAGATCTAAGAGATGGTTGTGTCATGCTTGAGTTAATATAATGGCTTGCTGTCTTCGCCAATTTTGCTGATAAAGCCTGAGCAAATATTATTGATATTGTTATCGATTTCGTTGAGTTTTGAACCGTCTTTGCCTTGATTACGTAACTGTGATACAACAGATTTGAACGCAACGATTGCATCATGAAATTCACCTGACGGCACCGCTTTATTCGCAACATCATCCAGAACTTGAATGTATTGTCTGAATAAATCGTCGATGGAATCTCCGTAGAGACTGCATGAAGCTCCGATGCCTTCTATATAGTCATCGTCGATTACCAGATTCGGATCTTCTGCCATCACCGCTCTCCTTCTCTTTGTGTTTTAAGCCTTTGCTGTTTTCTTGCCATTTGCCGTTCTTCTTCCTCGGCCCGTTTCAGCTTTTTCTTGTAGTAGGTTTTGTCTTCTTCGATGTCATTCATCTGCCGCCTGCAATCCTTGATTTGCAGTTCTTGCTCTTCGACCTGGCCGTCGATGTGGCGCAGGGTTTCGTCGTAGTTGTCGGCGACATTGATGTAGGGGCTTCCCTGAATTTGGTTGGTCATCATATCGAGGAAAAGCTCAGCTCCGCGGCACTGCGGGGCGTCCTCTCGCAAGCGGTAGAGCGCCGCACGTCTCTGGTCCTGGCGGTCTTCGAACTCTTGTCGTTGTTGCTTGAGGTGGCTGCGGATATCTTGGCAAGCCGACAGGCTTTGTTCGGCCTCCCGGCGCTGGGCTTCGACCTTCTTGCTTCGTCGCTCGAGGGTGGCGAGTTTATCGTTGATAGTATCGGAATATGCCACGTTGCTCCTCAGATGCGGTGTCGCAAACAGTTGATGTGGTTATTATATTCTGATATAAATTATTTATCAACGCTATTCCGGGGATTGGTGGCGACTGGTGGTAGCTGGATATGGCTGGCGGAATCCTAACTTACGGCGAAAAATGTGCACTTTATCGAGGCTAATGTGCATGTTTTGAACGGTAGCGTGGGGGAAGTGCGTTTTACTTGGGCTTGGGTGCATGTTTTGAGCGCCGGCGTGGGAAATGTGTACTTACGGCGGCTTAAGTGCATGTTTTGGACGGTAGCGTAGGGGAAGTGCGCTTTAGGGTGGCTTAGGTGCACTTTTTGGACGCTGGTGTGGGAAATGTGCACTTTACTTGGGCTTGGGTGCATGTTTTGGACGTTTGTGTGTGAAAAATGCATTTTACGTCGGCTTAAGTGCACTTTTTGGACAGTAGTGGCACGAAACCCGCCGACTGACGTGTGCCAGCGGCGGGTTTATGGTTACGACCGAGCGGATGTGCTCAGTAATTGAGCAAAGTGGCTCGGTTTAGCGGAAGGATGGGTTCAGCAGACGCCCTGGGCGACCATGGCGTTGGCCACCTTGACGAATCCGGCGGCGTTGGCGCCGAGCATCAGATCGCCTTCGTGGCCGTATTCCTTGGCAGCGGCCAGGGAGTTGGCGACGATGTTCTCCATGATGTCCTTGAGCTTGGCGTCGACCTCCTCGAACGTCCAGGAAAGACGGTACGAGTTCTGGCTCATCTCGAGGCCGGAAACGGCGACGCCGCCGGCGTTCGAAGCCTTGGCGGGTCCGTAGAGCAGGCCTGCCTTCTGATAGGTCTCAATCGCTTCGGGCGTGGACGGCATGTTCGCGCCTTCGCAGACGACCTTGCAGCCGTTCTTCACCAACGCGGCCGCGGATTCGCCGTCGACCTCGTTCTGGGTGGCGCAAGGCAGCGCGATGTCGCACGGAACGGTCCAGACGCCCTTGCTGCCTTCGTGGTATTCGGCACCGGCAACACGATCTGCGTACTCGCGAATACGTCCGCGGTGGCCGAGCTTGATGTCCTTGACCACATCGAGTTTGATGCCGTCCGGATCATAGACATAGCCGTTGGAATCGGAGCAAGTAACGACCTTTGCGCCCATTTCCTGCGCCTTTTCGATGGCGAAGATGGCGACGTTGCCGGAGCCGGAGATGACGACGGTCTTGCCTTCGAACGAATCGTTCTTCAACGTGCGCAGTGCGGCGGCGGTGTAATAGCAGAGGCCGTAGCCGGTCGCTTCGGTGCGGGCCAGGGATCCCCCGAACTCAAGGCCTTTGCCGGTCAGGACGCCGGAATACTCGTTGCGAATGCGCTTGTACTGGCCGAAGAGATAGCCGATTTCGCGCGCGCCCACGTTGATGTCACCGGCGGGAACGTCGGTGAACTGGCCGATGTGGCGCTGCAGCTCGGTCATGAAGGCCTGGCAGAAGCGCATGACTTCGCCGTCCGAACGTCCGCGCGGATCGAAGTCGGAGCCGCCCTTGGCGCCGCCCATGGGCAGGCCGGTCAGCGAGTTCTTCAAGACCTGCTCGAAGCCCAGGAACTTGATGACGGATTCGGTCACCGTCGGGTGCAGGCGCAGACCGCCCTTGTAGGGCCCGATGGCGGAGTTGAACTGGATGCGGTAGCCGCGGTTGACCTGCACCTTGCCCTCGTCGTCAACCCAGGCGACGCGGAACTTGATGGCGCGCTCAGGCTCGACCAAGCGCTCGAGGATGCCGTTCTTCTCGTATTCCGGGTGCTTCTCCACAACCGGTTCCAAAGTCTCGAAAACCTCGCGGACGGCCTGCAGGAATTCCGGCTGGTCCCCGTCGCGCTTCTCAACCTGCGCATACACGCGCTTGACATATTCGTTCTTCAGCATTGATACTCCATTATTGAGTTGGTATTGCCGATTTTTATTGTAAGAATCCGGCGAGTTCGGTGAAAGGGTGCGTTCAAAAAAATCAGATATTTTTTTGTGCCGTTAACGGAATGGAAACATAAACAACGACGTATATATGTAAGTAAATCCCGATGAATTTCATTGTGAAATGGTAAGTCCGGTAATTTTGTATATATCATTTCGTAATGGCACGGATTTGAGGGGTCGATGACGTTCGTGTAATGCGCCGTAGTGTTTTGTGATTATCAACATTGCCAAATATCTAGCAATTTGTGAATATGCCCGCGCGGATTGGGCGAAACAGGACGCTTTGCGTATGGTGCTGCGGCCTGAAACCGGTAGAATGGAAGTAATACGAAGCCAGGAGGCCAGCATGTTCAAAGGATTCAAGAAATTCATCTCGCGTGGCAACATGATCGACATGGCCGTCGGCGTGGTTATGGGCGCTGCGGTGACCTCCGTGGTCAATTCCATCGTCAACAGCCTCATCAACCCGCTGATCGCCATGATTTTCGGCAAGCCGAACATGAACAACCTGCTGACCTTCACCTTCAATCACTCCACCATTTCCTTCGGCGCGATTTTGGGCGCGCTGCTCAACTTCCTGATGATTGCGATCGCCGTCTACTTCTGCATCCTTGTGCCGATCAACAAGTTCCGTGACATGTCGGAGTCGATCTTCAAAAAGAAGGACGACGAGGATGAGAAGAAGGAGATCAGCACCGACCAGCAGACCGTCGATCTGTTGAAGGAGATTTCCGCTGAGCTCAAGGACATCAAGGCCGGCGATAATGGCGAAAAACAGATTGGGAATATTGGGGGGAGTCACGCCGATGATAGTAAGAAAAACGAAGCTACTGGAAATCAGGCTGAGTGATAATAAGAGAGGTAACAAAGAAAACGGTATCAGCGGAAGCCGAGTTTGCAATAATGTCAGCAATAAAGAAAACGATAATAAAGAAAGTTAAACCGGCAATGATCCGGCAATGATAATGTAGCCTTGACCCGCAATAATAAACTAGCCCGAATCGAAGAGAATAATGCAACGCAAACCGCGAAACAGTAGTCTTGCATTACAGTAGCTTTTGCAATACGATAAATTTTGGCAATGAGGGTTACATTGGCTCGATTGGTTACTATGCTTGTTTCAATGGGCGTGGCCCGGACTGAGTAAGGGACGGTAGGATTCAAATATGTTTGTGCGTAACGATTCGCTGAGGAACGGAAGGCCCGATGACGTGCGTTCCGCGAAACCAGGCGTGAATACGTTGCGTACCAATGCCGCCAATTCCGTCAGAAACTCCGATTACTCCCCCGCCGGTCAAAACGGCCGTCGCGTCGACACCGCCGATCCCGTAGGCAGCGGACATATCCGCATCGCGGGCGAGCACGCAAGGATTCCTGCGCGTTCCGCCGCGTTCCCCGAAGTCAGCTTTTCCCACATCACCCTGCCGGCCACCGTCATGGAATGGACCCGCGACGAGTCCACGGCCAAAATGGCCACGATGATTTTTCTGCTCCACGGCCACGTCGAAATCAGCACGGCCGAAAACCAGATCTTGAAGCGCCGCCCCGGAGTCTTTCTCATTCCGCCGGAGACTGCGGATGCCGTCTTCAAAACCAGCGCAACGGCCAACGAGCTCATTGGGGTAAGTCTTTCCTCTCGCTTGTTCGCCACGATTCTTCCCGATTACAAGACCTATTCGATGATGGGGCAGAATTCCAGGCTTGACGTCGTTTCGTTGCAGCCGCTGCTCGCGTTCGTGGTGAGCGCCTGCAACCTGAACAATCAACATTCGCAGATGGTCGATACGCTGGAAACCGTGGCCAACGACGTCGCGCGCTCGCTCTTGATCGCGTGCTTCGGCCAGGGCATGAGCGTGATGCCGTTGATCGAGCGAGTGCGTAAATACGTCGCCGAAAACTACACCGATTCTGCGTTGAGTGTCACCAAGACGGCCGAGCACGAGAACGTTTCCGTGCGCACCGTCCAGCTCGCGTTGCAGGAGGCGGACACCAATTTCACGGCTTTGGTTCGCAGGGCTCGCACCGAAGCGGCCTTGGAGTTGCGCAAGAGCCAGCCGTCGCTGACGTTGGTGGAGATCGGCGACCGCTGCGGGTTCGGCTCGGTCTCGTCGCTGCGTCGCGCGTTGAAGATTCACGAGGAAATGGAAGACGACGAGGACGAAGAGTAACCGTTGCCGGCGTGTCGTTTTCGTGTGTAATTTAGTTCGTTTCTGTTAATTGCCTATTGTATTGCGCAATACATTTTTAAAACCCGTTTTGTTATACAACTGATGTATATATGACTTCGCCAGACGAATAATATTCATTTTTTGTAATGCTGAATGATTTCTTGTGACAAAGTTAAAAGTAGCTGAAAATGCTTGAAATAGCTTGCTTCTCGCAAAGTTCATAAAAGTGACGGGAGACGAAGAAGTGTCTAAGTACTTAACTTCTCACAGAATATACAATAAATTATTCACTAAAATTGCTGCGATTGTCGGTACGATAGCCATACTTTTGACGGGATTCGTGGCATTCGCGAATCACGCCAACGCCGTTTCCGCCACCGGCGGCAACGGGCGTATGGGCACGGCCATCAACTGGGTGGAATGGGGCGCGGAAAACAACGCCATCTCCGGCTCGAAAGTGACTTGGACCAAGCCGGTGCAGGCGGGTCCTAGCAAGTGGATGTCGACCAGATGCTCGCTGGAGCCGACGGCAGGCGCGACAGATGCGCTTTCGGCCTCCAAAACGGTGACGGTCTACAGGCCGGGCAGCTATGGCGGCGACGGCTTGGGGCAGATGTACTTTGACGGAGGCCCGGGTTACGGCAACAAGATGAACATCGGCCTCGCGACTACCAAAGATGCCGAAAAGGTGACATTCGACTTCAGCTGTTCCGCGTATCTGATCGACTCGAGCACCGACCCGAGCGGCAATCTCAATGATTCCACCGATACCAGCGGCAGCGACTTCTTCAACGTCCCGCTGCAGGGCCTGGTTTTTGCCGACGCCGAGTCCAACAACTGGACGTATTACCAAAAGGAATATATCAAGGCCACCCCACAGAATGGCGCCAATCCTGCGTGGAGGCTCCTCGACAGCTACCGCACTCCCGGCTGCACCACCAATTCCGTGGCCGAACTCAAAGACAGCACGATGCGTTTCCGCTCCGACGGCGGGCAATGCGCCAACTCCGGCGGCACAGGCCCGTCCTCGACGATGTTCCTGCAAGGCTCTACCAGCGCCACGGTAACGCTTAAGGGTGGCGGCAAGACGGCCGTGGCTCTGGGAAGCATCGTCTCCTCCGATTTCGGCGACGCGCCGGAAAGCTTTGGCGTGGCCGGCTCCATGTTCCAGCCCTCTTGGCAGGGCGGTGAGCTCGGCAACGGCGACATTCCCAGCACCGATTACGCCACCCAGGACCCGAACGACCCCGACAACAGCATGGTCGGCGGCAAGCTTTTCAACCTTTCCGCGGCCAAAGACGGGGCAGGCAGCAATCCGAACCTGCTCGCCAACACCGCCGCGCCGAGCCCTCGACTTGGAGCCCACGAGGACGGCGAAGCGTCACCGCATTTCGATGCCGACGCCGATTGGGATGATCTCAACGGCGACTCCGCCTTTGCTTCGGCTCCGGGAGACGTGGTCAACGACGAGGACGGCATCGATATTCCGAGCTCCACCCACGCCATCAACGTGATGCCCAATGCAGACGGTACATTCAGCCAGAAAGTGCGTTGCTATGGCACCGGCGACGTACGAGGCTGGATCGATTGGAACCATGACGGGACTTTTGAGGCGGCGCAAGCGACTGCAGCAGCCGAAAGAGAAGCTGAGGCTAGCGACCAGGTGGCCTGCACCGCCGATTCCAGCTCGTCCACCGGCTATTCGGCGACATTGCACTGGTACCTGCCCGGCGATGCCAAGCGCCAGATTTCGGCCGACGGCCATCCTTCCTATATGCGTCTTCGCATTACAAATCAGAAGGCTGCGGGTTCCAACAACATCATGGATATGCAGCCGACCGGCTTGACGTCGGGTTCCGGCGAGGTGGAGGATTACAAGGCCGACGTGCATATCCCTACGTTGGGCGTTCGTGTCAAGATCGCCGGCGACCGCAAGAGTGCGGACGACCAGCTGCGTATGGCCATCAATGTGGGCAACAGCAGCAGCGGCGGCCGGGAAATCAGCAACGCGGCCACTTCAGGCAACGCCAGCGGTTTGCAGCCGGCGAGTATCGCGCCCCGTAGTGTGCACCCGAACTATGACTATACTGTCACCGCGCCGGTCAGCTATGGTACGGGTAGCGGCCCTTCATATTACGATAAAACGGTCAAATGTGTCGATTTGGCTAATGGCAACGCCGACGTTCCGATAGATTCGAGCGGAAACATGACCATGCCAGGCGGTTTCGATACAAACGTGCAATGTACGTACCTTTTGACACGTCTCAGTGACCCATCGCTGACGTTGACCACGGTGGTGCAAAACAGCCACGGCGGTACAAAAGGCCCCGATGATTTCAGCTTCGGTGTGGTCGGCGACCTCACGCCCGGCACGACCAACGAATACCAGAGCGCCGATGGCACCGGCAGCGTCTCCCATTCGTTGGGTAACGACAACTACAAAGTCACGCCTTCCGGACTTCCGGCGGGCTACGAACAGGTCGGTAATATCGTCTATACCGATGATTCCAACGGGAATGTAATAACCCCTGATTCTTCCGGGAAAATCGCCCTTGCCCCCGGCCAGCACGTCACCGGCAAGCGCATCGTGCGCGATATGCCCGGCAAGCTGAAGCTCGTCACGCATGTCGACAATGCCAACGGCGGCACCTCTACCCCTAACGATTTCAATTTCGCCGTCACCCCCGAAGGCGGCAACGAAACCGATACGGTTATCTACAATGAGGGCGATCAGAAAGAGGTCTCCGCCAACAAGTACACGGTGGTCGGCTCTGCGCTTCCCGGTTACGAGCAGGTGGGCGATATCTCCTACACCGACGACGCTACCGGCAATCCCCTGACACCGAGTGAGGCGCAGATCGCCATCGCCAACGGCCAGTCGGTGACCGGCGTGCGTACGGTGGCCAGCAAACCCGCGAGTCTCACCATCAAAACCGTGGTTCGCGGCGGCAGCGCGGTTCCCGCAGACTTCCCCGTGACGGCCACCCCATCCGGTGGCTCCGCGGTTTCTATGCCCGACAGCACCTCCCATAACTTCCCCGGCAACAACTACGAGGTCGCCACGGACATGAGCGCCCGCCCTGGCTACACCATCACCAGCCCCCTGAGCTGTGTGCTGAACGACTCCGTGCCATTACCTCTGGCGGATGGCAAGGTGCCGCTCAACTACGGCCAGAACGTCGTCTGCACGCAGGAAGTGACGCCGGGCAGGGCTCATCTGACGCTCTCGACGGTCGTTCAAGGAGACGGCACTGCCACACCGAACGATTTCGACTTCACGGTCACTCCTGCCGGCGGCAGCGGTGAGAATTATAAGGAAGGCGTTTCGCAGGACGCGCCCACCGGCAACTTCACCGTGGTCGGCTCCAGCAAGCCCGATTACGAGCAGGTCGGCGACATCGTCTACCACAAGGACAGTGACCCCAGCGTCACCCTGACCTTGGCCCAGGCGCAGGCGGCGATCGCCAATGGCGAGAGTGTCTCCGGCGTGCGAACCGTCAAGAGCCACCAGCCCGTCCTGACCGTCAAGCTCGTGCGCAACTATCGTTACGGCGGCACCGCTACCGGCGACGGCTCGCATATCAGCCTGGTCCCGCAAACCGGCTCCGCGCAGAATGTCACGCTCGACACGGTCGAGCACGTCACTTCCGGCACGTACTCCATCAAGCAGCTTCTGAATGCGGGCTACAAGCAGACCGACATTGCGGTCAAGCTTGACGACGGCACGCCAATCACGGTCAATGCCGATGGCACGTTCATCGTTCCGCAAGACAAGAACGTCATTGTCACTGTGACGAACGAGGACGAGCCGGGAACGGTGGAATGGTCCCGTTTCGACGAGGACGGCACCACGCTGCTGCCGGGCTCGACCTGGCACCTGAGTGGCCCGAACAACGCGAGCATCGACGTCACCGATTGCACGGCCGGGCCATGCACCGGCATCGACCAGGATCCGACGCCCGGCAAGTTCAAGGTGCCGAACCTCCCGTGGGGCGAATGGACGATCACCGAGGTCACTCCTCCGGCCGGCCACGAGCTCACCAGGCCGGCGCACCTGCCGCTGAATCCAACCGACGGTCTTCTCCAGCACGCCGAGTTCCAAGACGGCAAGAAGCCGGTCGTCACTCCAGGCGCCCAGCCTCCGGTTTTGGGCCAGCCTCAGCCTCAGCAGCCTGCCGCGCCGAAGCTTTCGACGACGGGTTCGGCAATCACTTTGATTGCCGTGGTCGCGTTGGTCGCATTGATGCTGGCACTCAGCATCCTTGCAGCAGGAGCATCGTGCAAGGCACGTCACGCGCATCATGAGTGAGGTGAGGTGCTGAAGCGCTGAGATTTCGTAGGCCGGCATCCAATACGGCCGGCCTGCGATTCAGGTGGGGTAACGGAAGACACTTTCCGTTGCCCCACCTATTTTTGTGGGGATTGTCGAGAAGATTCAAGGATGAATCTCATAAATTAGTGAAAACAAAGCCGAACGTGCAAACAAAACCGGCTACATTATAGTCTCAATATTTTTCTTTGTTCAATTGCTGATTGCATCGGCCTGAAGGTTATGCTGTTTATATTTCGTTTTAATACTTTTACGCAAACTCGCTAGATTTCATCATTTCATCAATAGTTATATCGCTTGATGTCGTATTTTTTAGATTTTGAATTACGCAATAAAAGTTTCATCATATGCATAATCCAACGCAGATTATTGATTTGTGTCATCATTGAATCAGTACTTTTGTAATTCAAAGTCGAGTTTTTGGTACAGCGGTTACTCACTTATCGTTACTGGTCTTTTTGGAAGGAGACGAAGATGTTCAGACACAAAGGATTGGCGAAACTAACAGGTATTGTCGGTTCTGTTGCAATGGCATTGACGGGCTTTGCAGCATTTACGAATTCCGCCAACGCAGTCTCGGCCACCGATGGCAACGGACGCATGAGCCCCAGCATCAATTGGGTGGAATGGGGTACTGCTCCCGACGTTGTAGATAGTGCAAAGGTCACGTGGACCAAGCCGATTAAAGCTGGCGACACCACATGGCTGGCGACGCGGTGCGGTATTCAGCCGGTTAGCGGTGATTCCGATTCGTTGTCAAGCGACCATGCGCTTACGGTTTACCGCCCGGGCAGCTGGTACGGCGATGGCCTTTCCCAGATGTATTACACAGGCGGCAGCGGATCAAGCAATACCATGAACATCGGCCTGGCCAACAAGGACGACGCCGAGAAAGTCACGTTTGACTTTAGCTGTGCCGCCTATGAGATCGATTCGCCCGCTGAACCAGTGCTTACTCCCACAACCAGCGTCAGTGGCTATACCAATATCAATTTGCAGGGCTTGGTTTTCGCGGACGCGGAATCCAATAACTGGACCTCTTACCAGCAGGAATACATCAAGGCCACTCCGAAGAGCAGCCTTCCCAGCACGACTGCGTCTTGGCGTGTGCTCGACAGCCACCGCACCGCCGGCTGCACCACCAACTCGGTGGCGGAGATGAAGGGTAACACCGTGCGCTTCCGTTCGGACGGCGGGCAGTGCGGCAATTCCGGAGGCACCGGCCCGTCTTCGGTCATGTTCCTGCAGAATTCGGAAAGTGCCCGCGTCACGCTCAAGGGCGGCGGCAAGACCGCTGTTGCCCTCGGCAGCATCGCGGCGACCGACTTCGGCGATGCTCCGGCCGGCATTGACAACCCTGCTGTCAATTACGGGATTGCAGGTTCGCTGCTTCAGCCGAATTGGAAGGGTGGCAAGCTGGGAACGGACGTGACCGGCACCACCTATTCACGCGATCCGCTCGATCCGGATACCAGCATGGTCGGCGGCACGCTGTTCAATCTTTCCAAGGCCAAGGATGATTTCTCCTCGACGAAGCCGACTCTTGCCTCGTTCGACCAACCGACGCCGCGTTTGGGCGCTACCGAGGATTCCGAGGTGCGCTCGCACCCCACCGGCGGTGATTTGACCGATTTCGAGGACAACGCCGACTGGGACGACAAGAACGGCGATTCGAACACCGCCGTTGGCGCCACGGACGTCAACGACGAGGATGGTGTCGCTATTCCTGCTGACACCAAAGCCATCAAGGTCAAGCCCAGCTGGGCCGGCTCGACTGCTAAATTTACGCAGAAGGTGCGTTGCGCCGGCACCGGCGATGTGCGCGGCTGGATTGACTGGAACAATAACGGTCACTTTGATGATGCGGAGGCAACGGCCAATACGGACAACAATGCGGAAGCTAGTGATCAGGTGCAATGCGTTGCCGATCCGTCAGATACCGTCACCGGTCATTCGGCCACATTGACATGGATTGTGCCTGGTGATTCCAAGCGTCAGGTCGGTTCCGAGACCAAGTCTTCCTACATGCGTCTGCGCATCACCGACGAGGCGGGCAGCGGCCCCCACGGCATTGTCGATATGCAGGCGAAAGGCTTGACCACCTCTGGTGAAGTCGAGGACTACAAGGCCGACGTTCACACTCCTACGCTGAGTCTGTTCACCAATATCATCGGCACTCGTAAGAATCCCAACGACCAGTTCACGATGGCTATACGTTACGACGATGGCAGCGGAACGCCAGGTGGGGTCTACGATGGAACGCCCGATAAGACCACAACTGGCAGTGACGGCGGCTTACAGGCCGTGAATATTGGGCCCAAGAGCGTTGGACCAGGATTCAAATACTATGTGACTTCTACGCTGGTGCCTGGTTCCGGTCTTCCGGCCAGTAGTGCTTCGAATTATGATACGTCGGTCAAATGCGTTGACCTCAGCACCAATCCCAGCACGAACGTTTCGGTGACCTATCCTGGCGGCTATCTGACGATGCCTTCGGATTTTGATGCAAATGTGCAGTGCACTTATCGCGAGCCCGTCATCGGCGACCCAACGTTGACATTGGCCACTGAGGTACACAACGACCACGGCGGCACGGCCAAGGCCGAGGACTTCACATTCGATGCGAACGGCACCAGGACGGCTGGCGTCGGCACGCCTGCCAATACCTATCACTATCAAAGTACTACAGGCAGCGATTCCCACACCGTTGATCCCAATTACGCTTATACGTTCGTCGAAACGGCTTTGCCCGACGGCTATACGGAAGACGCGATTGTGTATCACGATGTCACGAATCCCGCCTCTCCCACCGTCGTGACTCCAGGCGGTGACGGCAAGTACACGTTCTTGGGAGGCCATCATTACACCGCCACCCGCGTGTTGCACGATATGCCTTCGAAACTAACGCTCAAGACCGTGGTGGACAATACCTACGGCGGCACAGCGACGTCGACCGACTTCGATTTCACTGTGGTCCCTGATGGCAAGAGCACTGCCGACGGTGTGAAGTACGTGGAAGGCGTGCAACAGACGGTTTCCGCTGGTAAGTACAGCGTTACCGGTTCCGATAAGCCTGGGTATTCACAGGTGGGTGACATCGCTTACCACGATGACACCGCGAATGTGGACCTTTCCGAAGTTGATGCGGAAATCGCGCTCGCGAACGGCCATTCGGTTACCGGCGTGCGCACGGTGCGCTCCAACCCGGTAAGTCTGACGGTGACTACCAATATCGCGGGCGGCGGCAACGCAACCCTCAGCGACTTCCCGGTGACGGCGACCCTTACTGGTGGTTCGGCTGCTTCGATGCCGGATAGCACAGCGCAAAACGTGTCCTCCGGCACTTACGCCATCGTGACGAATATGAGCGCGCAGCCCGGCTACAAGGTGACCAGTGAGCTAGCTTGCACGGTCAACGGCACTGCTCCGGTTGATGTCAACGACACCAAGGTGGCCTTGCTCAATGGCCAGAACGTGGTCTGCGAGCAGACTGTGGCCCCGCAAAGTGATCCGACCCTGACCTTTGAAACGCAAGTGCTGGGTAACGGCAAGGCCAAGCCCGGCGATTTCAACTTCGCGGTGACACCTTCCGGCGGCGCGGCGACGACCTACACGCAGGGACATGCACAGGTTCCGAATTCCACCAATTTCACGGTAACCGGTTCCAACAAGGCTGGTTATGTGCAGGTGGGTGACATCGTCTACTACACCAACGACGACACCGCCCGCGCGCATCCGATGAGCTTGGCCGATGCTCAGCAGGCGTTGCGCAACGGCCGCAGTGTGACCGGTGTGCGTCAGGTAAAGCCTACGAGCATCAAGATTCACCTTGACCGTGACTACCGTTACGGCGGCACCGCGGCGGGCGACGGCTCCAAGATTACTGTCAACCCGCCGAGCGGTACGCCGTTCAATCTCTCGCTTGACGAGCAGACGGATATCGCGCCGGGCACCTTCTCGGTACGCCAACTCCTGAACGCTGGCTATAAGCTCAGCGACATCCAGGTCACCGCAAATGGAGCTCCTGTCACGCTCAACGCCGATGGCTCCTTCGCTGTGAATTTGGGCGATGAGGTGGTGGTCACGCTGAAGAACGTGGACGAGCCCGGCACTCTGCAATGGTCCCGCTTTGATAAGGATGGCAAGACACTGCTTTCCGGTTCCAAGTGGCGCTTGAACGGCCCTGACGGCCAGTCGCTTGACATCGAGGATTGCACGGCTTCGGCCTGCACCGGCCTTGATCAGGACCCGACGCCTGGCAAGTTCAGTGTCACCGGCCTTAAGTGGGGCAAGTGGACCGTCACCGAGACGGTCGCTCCGGCCGGTCACGAGCTTTCCAAGCCGCTTACGCTGACCCTGAACCCGTCCGAAGGCAAGTATGGCCTGCTCAAGACGGGAGCATTCCAGGACGGCAAGTCCGCCGACGTGACGCCGGGGGCGAAGCCCGTTGCCGAGACGACCTCCAAGCCGAAGCAGGACGCCAAGAAGCCCGGGCCGCGGCTTTCCTCCACCGGTTCCGACATCGCAATCGTCGTGGTGATTGCCTTCGCGACGTTGGCTCTGGGGTTTGTGCTCGCGACGGCTACGTCCAAGGTGCTGGGCCGTCGTGAGGAGTGAACGGCAAGTGATACTGCACCTGCCGTGCTAAGCAGTTGAACATATTTGGCCGGTTTCCTCCCCAGAAAATTGGGACGGGAACCGGCCAAATTAATTCTTCAAATTCGTTGACTGCATAATTAATAAATACTTTCAATTTGTGCCATTATTGATAATAGAATTTGTAATTCAATTTGTAATCCAGAATTGTATGCATTTCCGTGAGGTTCAATGAGAGGAGCCGAAAAGATGGCTGGGCACGGAGTCGTTGCTAAGCTAACGGGTGCAATCGGCGTTTTTGCCGTGGGTTTGGCCGGCATTGTGGCGACGGGAACGGCGGTAGCAGGCCCGCCGGGAAGCCAGCCTACGGTAGGTCCGCAGATCATCGCGACCGGCGGTAGCGGTCGTTTGCGCAATGCTATCGATTGGGTGCAATGGGGCAGCAGTGAAGAAGAAATCGACAGTGACAAAGTAGTGTGGACCACCCCTTCCAAAGTTGGCGATGACCATTGGATTTCCACGCGTTGCGCCGTGACTTCCCCCGCTGGTGGTGTCAATAACGCACTTTCGACAACATATCCATTGACGACCTATAAATCCGGCGATTGGCCCGGTGATGGCTTGCCATATATGTATAACCAGGGTGGTTCCGGTGGTTCCAATACGATGGTTACTGGCTTGAAGAACAAAGATGACGCCGGAAAAGTGACTTTTGATTTTAGTTGCGCTACTTATTTGATTTCTTCGACTCCTTCTCCAACGCTTGATGCGTCCACAAATACTACTCCATTTACGAATGTCCCCATGCAGGGCCTTGTTTTTGCGGATGCGGAGTCCAATAATTGGGTTGATCGCCCCAGCTACAGCCAACAGGAATACATCAAGGCAACGCCGCAAAGTAATCTACCTGGAAAGACTCCGACATGGCGTTTGATTGATAGTTATCGTAATACAGGATGTGCTACGGATTCGGTTGCGGAACTTAAGGTCAACACTATGCGTTTCCGTTCCAATGGAGAGCAATGCTCAAATTCTGGAGGTGTTGGCCCCGCTTCGGTGATGTTCCTGCAGAATTCGCAGAGTGCACGCGTTACTCTTAAGGGCGGTGGCAATACGGCCGTGGCATTGGGCAGTATCGCGCTTTCCGATTTCGGTGATGCCCCGGCAAGTTATGGGGTGGCGAGCTCGCTGTTCCAACCGCAATGGGCTGGCGGCAAACTTGGTACGGATATTACTGGCACCACTTATACAGGGGATCCGATTGACCCGGACACTGCTCTCGGGGATAGCATGGTCGGTGGCACTTTGTTCAATCTTTCAGACGCTAAAGACCAATTTGCTTCCAATCCGGCTAAACTCGCCAATTCTGATGAGCCGACTCCGCTTTTGGGAGTACATGAGGACTCCGAATCGGACGGCCATCATTCTGCAGATGCCGACGGTGATGATGTCAGCGGCGATGAAATTTCGGGATTCATCGAAAACGATGAGGACGGCATAGCTCATGCACCGGGTGCTAATGTACAAATCAATCCCGCCGATGACGGTACATTCACTCAGAAAGTGAGCTGCAAATCCAGCGCGAATGCCGAGGTGAAAGGCTGGATTGACTGGAATCATAACGGACATTTTGACGATGCCACTGAAGGCAGCGACCAAGTTGCATGTTCGCGGGATCCCTCGAATCCTTCTACAGGGCAATCGGCCACATTGACGTGGAATGTGCCCGCAGATGCCCAGCGAGCTGTTAAGGGCGAAGGCACGCAGACGCAATCGTTCGAGCGGGTACGCATCACCGATGAAACGGTAGGTGGCGGTAGCATTATGCGGCTTACTCCCACCGGCGTAACCACGGGCGGTGAAGTCGAGGATTATGCGGCCGATGTGCATGTGTCGATGCTCAGCGTGCGGGTAAACCTGCCCAATGGCCGTCACGACCCTTCGGATCAGTTCGCGATGTCCACCAAAAATCCTTCGAACGAAGAGGTCGGTAGCGCGACTACAACCGGAACCTCGTTTGGCGTTCAAAACGACCAGGTCGGTCCGAAATATTTGGCCAATGGTGTTGACTACACGATTTCCGCCCCGCTTGCAGGAAGCTCGGCAAGTACCGAAAGCCGGTATTCCAACAGTCTTTCCTGCATCGATCTGGCCCATGGCAACGTCGCAGTGCCGACCGACGCCAACGGTAAATTCACGATGCCGGCGGACTCTAACGTGCAGTGCACGTTCACCAAGTCGGTGCGCTCCAACCCGACGTTGCAGGTGACCACGCACGTCAATGGCGGTTCGGCGACTCCTGCCGATTTCCCGACTTCGGTTGCGCCTTCCGCCGGAGGCTCGTCGACCGATTTGCCCAATGACTCTCCGGTGGGTTTGACGGAAGGTTCCTACAAGATTACGACCAATATGAGTCGTAAGCCCGGTTACCGGGTCACGAGCCCACTGAGCTGCAAGATTGGTTCCACCCCGGTGAGCGTGACGGCTGCGACGGTGGCGCTCGCCAACGGCGACAACGTGGTGTGCGAGCAAACGGTTGCACCCAAGGCTGCGACGTTAACCTTGAAGACCCAAGTGGAACGCGGTGACGCGAAGCCCGGCGACTTTGACTTCACGGTGTCGAGCAGTGGCGGTTCGGCGACCTATACGGAGAATAATCCGCAAACCTCCGCCGGCGGCATCACCGGTGTGACTGGCTCCTCCTTGCCTGACGGGTACGAGCAGGATGGCGATATCGTCTACTACAAGGACAGTGATACCGCGCATGTGCATCCGATGACGTTGGCCGAGGCGAATACGGCGCTCAACAACGGCGAAAGCGTAACCGGCATCCGCAAGGTCACGACCCACCGGTCGAGGCTCACTGTGAAGCGTGAACGCCATTATCGTTACGGCGGCACTGCAGCCGGCGACGGCTCAAGGGTCAAGCTGACCCCGCAAGGCGGTGCGGAACGTGATGTTACGCTCGACCAACCCGAGTATGTCGGCGCCGGCACCTATTCCGTGCGTCAGCTGCTCAACGCAGGTTACAGGCAGAGCGACATCAAAGCGAAACTTGCCGACGGCACGCCAATCACAATCAATCCTGATGGCACGTTCCAGGTGCCTGCAGACGCTGATGTCATCGTCACCGTGAAGAACGTGGACGACCCGGGCACGCTGGAATGGTCGCGTTCTGACCAAGACGGTACGACCTTGCTGCGCGGCTCCAGGTGGCTGCTCACGGGCCCTGAAGGCCAGAGCCTTGTGGTCGATGATTGCACCGCCGAAATCTGCACCGGGGCCGATCAGGACCCGACGCCTGGCAAATTCAGGGTCTCCGGGCTCAAGTGGGGTGCATGGACCGTCACTGAAACCGTGGCTCCAGAAGGCCACCAGCGCTCACAGCCCTTCACATTGACGCTTGGACCAGGTCAGGGTGCTGCCGGACTCTCGACATTTGTCCCCTTCCGTGAGGGCAAGCCGCCCGTCGCGCCGTCTGGTGCGGACGATTCCGCGAACGCTGCAAATGCCAACGATGCCAATGGTAACGGCGTCCTCACCAAAACCGGCTCCAGTGTGGCGTTGGTAGCATTCGTTGCTGTGGTTACATTGCTGTTAGGCATGCTCCTCTCCGCTGCCCTCAAGCGTTATGACAGTAGGTAGGATAATGCCTGATAGCTGTGGCTAAAAGTAAGTGCCCGTAAGAAAAACGGGGCAACAAGAAGCCTTGATTTCTTGTTGCCCCGGTTTTATTTAATATCTATGACTAAGCAAACTAAATATTATTATTTGCTCAGTTTCGCCTTGAGACGGCCGAAGACCGACTGGCGTTTGCGGATGGCTTTCGGAAAAATCGGGCAGCCGGCGCAGACTAAGGATTCTGGGTCGGGATCGCAGCCTTCACCGGTGGTGGTGTTGCACGAACGCAAGTCGTAAACGTTAATGCGGCCGGCAGCGCATTCTTGCTCGATGACAAGGTCGACGAAATCCAGTGGCAAATTGAGACTAACGGCGATCATACGTGGCGTCTTGCCGTTGGTGAGGCCATCAACGATCTTATCGGTTATAGATAAAGAGGTTTGATTGCCGGATTTCGATAGCTTTGAAGTACTGGTGGATACCTTGCGAAAACCATCACCGTTGATGTGCGTGGAGGTCATAATAATCGCCCGACTTGGAAGACGATAATGGCAAGGATATAGGCGACAATAAGCCCTGTGGCCACCGATTGCAGGGCGGTTTTCATGCCGTATTGTCGTTTCATCTCGGCCACCGTCGCCAGGCACGGCGTGTAGGCGAGGATGAAGATCATGAACGCCGCAGCGGCTGCGTTGGGGTGTCCGTAGCTGGATTTCTCAAAGCTCTTGTGCACCGCCTGACCGAGGCTCCCCTGGCCTTCCGCCTGCTCGGACTGGTTGCCGGAATCGTTGATGGCGTAGCTCTGCGAAAGTGAGCCGACCACGACCTCCTTGGCCACGAAACCGGTGACTAGCGCCGCCGAAGCGTGCCAATCATCGAACCCTGCTGGCTTGAAGACCGGTGCTATGGACGTCGAAACCGCACCGAACACGGAATTTTCCACCTTGTCGACATGGCCGAATGAATTGGTACCAGCCGCACCCGCGGAAATCGGGATGGCGGAAAGCACCCAGACGATGATGAGCATGGTGACGATGACGGAGCTCGCACCGGTGATGAATGACCAAAGGCGCTGCAGCACGGACTTCAGCAGCTGCAGGAGGCGCGGCATTTGGTAAGGCGGCAGCTCCATGGCGAACGGTTGGGTTTTGAGGTCCTTGAACTGCGTCTTGCGTAGCGCGAAGCCGACGGCCAAGATGATGGCGATGGAGCTGACGTACATCAGGAAAATGGCCACGCCCGCGTACTTGCCGAAGAACGCATAGGCCAGCACGACGTAGACGCTTAGGCGGGCGGAACAGGACGTAAAGGGAATTAAGAGCCCGGTAAGGAGTCGTTGCCGTGAATCGGGTAGTGTGCGCGTTGAAGCCAGCGCCGGCAGGTTGCAGCCGAAGCCGACCACCAGCGGTAGGAATGCTCGTCCGTCGAGCCCGACCATGCGCATCGCGCGGTCCATCACGAATGCCGCGCGCGCCAGATAGCCCGAATCCTCGAGCAACGAGAGGATGATGAACATGATGCCCATCGGCGGGATGAAGGTGCACACGGTGATCGCGCCGTTGAGGAACCCGTCGACGATTAGCGAATAGAGCCATCCGTCAAGCGAGCTCTTACCGGCGACGGCCGTGAAGATCCAGGCGATGCCGTCCGTGCACCAGCCGCGCAGGGTGACGTCGAACCAGTCTTGGAGCGGGCCGGCCAGCGTTGTGGTCGCCTCGAAGACAAGGAACATGGTGATCAGGAAAACGATGAGGCCGATTGCCGGATGGAGCAGAATCCGGTCGAGCTTATCGGAGAACGTCTCGCGGTGCGCCGTGGTCACAGCACCCTGTGGCAGGCCCTTGTTGATTTCTTTGAGTTTCTTGGCGATCCATTCGAATCGCTCGTCCGAAGTCGCCCGAACCCATTGCGAGACTTCGTCTTGTGTCGCGCTCGCAGGCGGCGCGGGAATACTGGTGACCGGTGTTGGCGTCAGTTGCACATGAATCTCGCGGGAAACATCGGCTCCGCCGCCGTCCAAAGGCGGTGTCGCATTTTCTGCTTTAGCCAGCGTGGTCTCCACAACTTCCGAAGCCTTGTGTGCAGCTTCGCTTACTGCTTCTTTGGCTGTTTCTGGCGTGGTCTGCGCGGCCGAGTCGGCGGATTTGATTGCTTTTTGAGATATATCGGCAATGCTGTCCGGCTTCTTTGCATCTTGTTTTTGTTCGGCTTCCGCTTTAATCTCGGTCAAGGTCGCTGCGATGGTGTCTAATAATTCGGCTTTGCCATAGCTGGTTCGGCCGTCAACATGGACCATCGGGATGCCGGGAAGTGTGCGCTGAAGCCGTTTGAGCGTGATCGGTGAATCCTGCTTTTCCGCCAAGTCGAGCATGGTGACCGCAATGATGATCGGGAATCCCAGATCCATCAACTGACTCAAAAGATAATACGACTTGGAAGGCGAAGTTGCGTTGAACGTGAAAACGATGATGTCGGGCTTTGCATAGCTGCGACGGCCCATCGCCGCCTCCCCCGCGACCTGTTCGTCCGGGCTGTAGGCGTCGAGTGAGGCCGTGCCGGGGGTATCGATGAAGTCCCAGCGCTCGCCGTCACGTTCCAAACTGCCGGATTCGACCAGAACCGTGGTGCCGGGAGCGTTCATCACCGTCGCGTTCGCGCCGAGCACCGCGTTGAAGAGTGTCGATTTGCCGACGTTCGGGTTTCCTACGAAAACGATGCGTGGGTTGGTATGCATCGGTTTGCCGGATTTATCGTCCATATCTTTCATGTCGACCATGCCGGACATCGAGCCGGATTCCCCGCCGTGGTGGTGGTGCGATTGCGGCAGCAGTACCGCCAATCCGCGCCGATGGTGGTGTCCGCCGTGGCCGCCATGCCCTGCGTGCTCGCCGTTTCCGTCACCTGCACCATGGCCGCCTTCAGGCCCACTGACGGACCCGCCTGAGCCGCAGCAATCCGCCGGTTCCGGCATCAAATCAGGGTCGTTGGGATTGTCGTCATTGAGAGTTTTTGCGGGTGATGTGGCCGTAGTTGTTTTGTCCATAATTTGCCCGCCAGGTTTTGTCGTTATTACTATTCGATACTATAAACGTTGCGGTCGAGGGGATACGAAAATATGTCGGGCTGTAGCGCCGTCGATGGCGATGCGCTCGCTGCCGTGTGCCACAACGCACCCGCCGAACATCGCCTTCTGGATCACGCGAATCGGCTCATGCAAACGGAACCCGAGCTCGTTCAACCTGAAGCGGCTTCGGGCCTCGAAATCCATCCTGCATATCTCCACGTCCACGCCAAGCGGGCAGGTTCGTAACGATTCGGCCATACTTGGGACAATAGTTCATTGTGCGTGTCGAGTAAAGGGTTTTCCTCGAAAATTTTGATATTTGATAAAGCATTATGCCGGAGAAGCTTCATTATTGGACAGAATCAAATCCATTATGAAATATCGCAATATGAGTATCAGTATCGTCCTGCTAAAGAAGATCAAAGCTTTAGCAGAAAACATATGGAATTAAGAAATGTTTGGATACTTCTTAAATAGCTTCTTCGATACGAGGCAAGACGCATCTTGCAACTTTCGAATTGGAGTTGGAATAATATGGAATAAAGTGGAATAATATGGAATAAATGGGAATAATTTGGGATACAACAAAAAGTGAAAGGCTTCTATCGTGACGGAATCAATTGAGAGTCCTGTAGAAATATCGTTGTTGCGAGCGTTAAATCCATTTTCTCCGGGCGCCGGGCGTCAGCCTGCAGCTTTGGTTGGAAGAAAACGGGAACTTGAGCAAATGGATTTGTTGTTGGTTCGTGCCAAGGCCAAACGCACAGCACAGGGAATTATTTATCGTGGATTGCGCGGTGTTGGGAAAACGGTTTTGTTGATTCGACTGCAGGAAATGGCAAGGAATATGCATATGCCCACCGTCCGCATCGAAGCGACTGGTAATGATGTTGACGATTATGTCGGTTTGTTCCAAGAGCTGACCAAAATCAGCAAGGATGTAAAGGATTTAAAATTTCGCCAGCAGGTTCCCAATATTTTTAAAAATGTCAGGTCAATGTCTCTTAATATTTTGGGCAACGGTATCAGTATTACAAAGTCTGACGGTACAGAGAAGGAAGATGCATATAGCTCGAACGCATATCAGCTTGAATTGCTGATTGAAGATTTGGCAAGAGCTGCACAAGAATCGAGTTTGGCTTTGTTCTTGTTCATAGACGAGTTTCAGGAAATGTCTCCAGATCTTATGGGTATATTGATTACTTTGCAGCATCGAATGGGTCAGGAAAATTTGCCTTTTTATATTATTGGTGCGGGACTACCTGATTTGCCAAGAGTCCTTACTAAATCCCGTTCGTACGCAGAACGACTTTTCGACTATCGGGAAATTGGTAGGCTTTCTCGTGATGACACCGAGCAAGCTTTCCAAAGTACGGTAGAAAAGGGCAGTAGACGTTTTAATGCCGATGCGCTCGCTCGATTGGTCGAAGATTCACAGGGATATCCGTATTTTATACAGGCTTATGGGGAAGCGGCATGGAATAAATCAGCGGTCTCCCCGATTCCACTTGAAGCTGTGGAAGAAGGCGAAGCTGACGCCCGTAAGTCGCTTGACGAAGGCCTATATGCCTCAAGATGGCAACGGGCTACTCCTGCCGGTAGGGTATACCTCTCCGCTATGGCATTTCTAATAAATGAGGCAGAGGGGATCGAAAGCTGTGAAACGGTTAAAATTGCTGTTTCTATGAAACGAAATTCTCGTGAACTCTCAAAAATACGAGGAAAGCTTATTGGACTCGGACTGATTTATTCGCCGGAACGTGGGAAGGTCGCGTTTACGGTTCCCGGGATGGCTGATTTTATACGTCGCGTGGATCCATCGGATGAGCAGGTTTATGACAAGTAGAATTCCCAATGATAAATTTTACAAGCCACATAATTATATATGGAAACCTCGTTGATCAGGTGAGAATCAGGTGAAAAAGAACGTCTAAAGTGGAGCATAGGAGACTCGAACTCCTGACCCTCTGCTTGCAAAGCAGATGCGCTACCAACTGCGCCAATGCCCCGGAATTGTAACGATTCTCGGTCATGAAATCTTTGGGATTTATGAAGAGGAACCTTGCGTGGGCCCGGGAGGACTTGAACCTCCGACCTCATCCTTATCAGGGATGCGCTCTAACCAGCTGAGCTACGGGCCCAATCAGCACGCCTTGAGACGTACAAGGAGATAGTTTACCAGTTGAGAGATGATAGTCAACCCGACAGCATTGCGTGTCGTGAACGTTTGTTGAAGATATTAAGCGAGTGGTTCATATGGAAGTACAAATTGCAATGTGGCTTGGCTGGTTTTATTTATGGTACTCCGCGATTGCTGATATTGCGCAATAACAATATAAAGCATATTTCAATGCAGGCTGCGCTGCTGCCGTGCCATTCCGGTCAATCGCACGCGAGACAATGCGGATATGCCTTATCGCCGCCGCCCCAAAGCCAGAACTATTTCGCACGCTATCCTGCGTGTCGATGACCTGGATGTCAGCGTGACCCGCAAGACCATGCGCAATATGTACTTGCGCATCAAGCCGCCGGCCGGCAACGTCGAAGTGAGTGCGCCGGCAAGAATGAGCGATCAAAAAATTGCCGATTTCGTACGGGAACGCCGGAACTGGATTGAACGGCAGCGCCGGAGATTAGAGGAAGCTCAGCAGCGCATCCCCGCTATCTTCGATGGTTTGCAGCATTCGGGTGCACAATCGGGGCGTGAAGGCGATTCCAATACAGGTTCTGCTGGCAATATTGCCGGGCAAAACAGTGGCATCGGATTCGAGTGGACAGATGAGCGCAAACGCTTAGCAAAGTCCAATATCGACGCGCAATTGCCGGCTCTGTTGCAACACTGGGAGCCGATTATCGGCCGCAAGCCGACGCATATCACCTTGCGCCTAATGACTTCGCGCTGGGGCTCGTGCACGCCCGCGACCGGCCGGATTCGCCTCAACTTGCAGCTTGGGCTGATGGATCCGCGGCTCCTGGAATACGTGCTGGTCCACGAGATGACGCATCTGTGGGCAAGCGGCCATGGCGCGAAGTTCCAGCGGCTTATGGACGAATATCTGCCGAATTGGCGGACGCTGCGTCGCGATTTGAACCGCGAAATGGTCTGGCGCTGAAAGCGCATATACTTCTGTAATATTTATGCATTCCTATGTGTATTGCCGAGGGTTAAACGCCGCATTTTGCGGTAGCGTTAATACTGAAGTATGGCCACCTCGGTGACGCGGCGGCATGGCATATGACGCGCTCGAAAGAGCAGCGAGGAGGTTCTCGATGGTGGGGACATTGGCCGGCAATACGGCGGAAAATGAAGGAAAATCTGAGATTCGGCTCGGTAACACCATAACGTCCAAGCGAGCAGTGGTCACGGGCGCATCCAGCGGCATCGGGCGCGCGACGGCACTGCAGCTAGCCTCGGTCGGTTGGAAGGTCGTGGCGCTCGCGCGGCGTAAGAACAAGCTTATCGAGCTTTCCGACCAGCTTGGCGATGCCTGTGAATACGTGGTGTGCGACTTGACTAATGAGGATTCGACGCAGGCCGCGGTCACCAGGATTTTGCGTGGTGGGCCGGTGAAGGCACTGGTCAATTGTGCAGGAGGTGCGATTGGCAAAGACCGGATTGAGGATTGTAATGTCGAGAATTGGCGCAAAATGTATGACGTCAATGTGCTCGGTACGTTGCGCATTACCCAGAAGCTGCTGCCGGCGCTGAAGAGGGCGACCGGCGGCGGAACGGTCGTTGTTGTTTCTTCGACGGCGGGAATCGAACCGTACGAGAACGGTGCCGGATACTGCGGGGTCAAGTCCGCCGAGCGTGTGCTGGCCCGGACGCTTCGTTATGAAGAGGTCGGCGAGCCGCTCCGCGTCATTGATGTTTCGCCGGGCATGGTACACACCGAGGAGTTCTCCCTCAATCGTTTCCATGGTGATAAGGCCAAGGCTGACGCCGTGTATAAGGGTGTGCCGAATCCCCTGAACGCCGACGACATCGCTGAGTGCATCGAGTGGGCGCTTGATCTTCCCGACGATATCGACATCGATTCGCTTGTGGTTCGGCCCCGTGCGGAGGCTTCAGCTCAGCGCGTCTATCGTGAAGATTAGCTTGCGCAAGACTTCGTAAATTCGCAAATACAGCGTTGTGCCTTCATCCGGATTTGTTGGGTGAAGGCACAATTCCTGTTGCGCTATCTACTGCAAAATGCGGCGTTTTTTCGGTTCTTCCGTGCATCAATATGCAGGCGTCTATTCATTATCAGGATGAGCGCAGCTAATAGTTCATTCTAGCCCTTGTGTATAGAGGTTTCGCCTATACGGTGCTATGTGCTATACAACGCAAAATGCCTTGCCGTTCAGGATGAGAGTGAACGGCAAGGCATTGATAATGTACGGTTTTCGGCAAACTTACGAATCAATTTGCCGAAAACCCAGCGACTGGGATAGCCCTAAAGCTCAGGCGTGAGCCTGCTCTTCGATCAGGTGGCTGTTCATGAACCAGTTGAAGTGCTCGAGTTCCTGCACATGGTCCTGCATGATGTTGGAGCTGATGATGTCGATCGGATCGAGCTCCTCGTAGGCCTTGCGCTCGGCGACGATGAAGTCAGCGTAGTAGTCGACCAGAGCCTTCAGGTAATCTTGAGTGTTCTGGCGGCCCATGAGCTTGAACTCGGACCAGGTGCGGTTGCTGATGATGGACTCCGGGGTGCCCTGGGCGCTGCCGCCGAGGGTGGCGATGCGCTCTGCGGTCTCGTCGGCCATGTTGCGCACGGCGTCAACCTCAGGGTCAATCATTTCGTGCACGCCGATGAAGCTCGGGCCGGACACGTTCCAGTGCGCGTGCTTCAAGATCAGCGAAGCCTCTTCCTCCTGCGCCAAGCGGTTCTGCAGAATCGAGACAATCTTATCGGATGCTGCCTGATCAATACCAGGGCTCAAAAATTCATTTGCCATAGTAATTTCCTTCCTTTTGCGAAATATTGCTGGTTCCCATTCTAGTGAATTGTGTCGTGCGTCTCAGTGGTTCGTCTTCAGCCCAATATTGTCGAAAACCTTGAAATGTCGCGGTTTTTGAGGTAACAAAGCAGGGTTATTGAGGGTTATTCGGGCCAAAGTTTGCGTGTATTGAAAGGTTCGCCACGTCATCTGCAATTTTGTAGTACAAATCGGCGCGCAACGTCCAGATTTGTGCTGCGTCTCGCGGTTTTTGGTTGCGTCGGGTGGTGTTCTGCAGTTACGCAGCGTCATTTCGCAAGCCGATTATGTCGAATGTGTTACGGATTTTTCTCAATTTTGTTTGTATGGAGACTTTTGATTCAAGTAAAAATTATCTAAACACAATTTCAGTCTTTCTGTGCGGGGCCGTGTCGACGGCTATGCGCCGTCCATCAATCAAGCGAAATACTGCTGGAATGTAAATTGACATCCACCATCGGCGTTCCTGGCCGGCTGGCAGAATGCCTGTTTGCAATGATCGGTTGGCCGTCGACCGTGAGCGTACTGCTGTGGATTTCCGCAAGGTAACCAAAATTCCGAGGCAAACCAGATATGCGGGCACTGCTGTTATGGCAGTCGATATCCAAGTTGTTGTGTACAGTTCCGTTCCATTTCACACTTCCTCCGTGGGTTATCAAAGAGGCGGCGTCAACCGTAATGTCGTTGATTTTGGCAGAGCTGCCGTGCAGATTGAGGTCGAAGTTGCGGCTTTCCAGCCCGGCGATGACAAGACTTGAGCTGTTGAGCGCGGCGGTCGTTTGCGTCAACGGTTGCGAGGCTGGAATGATTACCTCAACATAGGCGTTCCATTGGGCGGGGTTGAAGACATTCATCAGCGACATATGGTCCCAGGGCGTTCCCGTGTTGGCGATGTGCAACGTGCCGGCTGTGTTTGAGATTTGGAAGTCTGAGGCCTTGCAATGGTGGAATTTGATTTCGAACGTGTCGGAATCGCTCGACTGTGTAGTGATTCGCCCTGCCATCGAATGCAAATGGAAATCCAGTTTCGTGATCGGCAGTGAGCCAGTGAATCGCTGGTTTTTCACAATGACAGTTGGGCTGTTCTGTATGCTGTCCTTGTTCGCGCTGGTCTCGAGCCGATTTTGGTTGGGTGTTTGACTCGCTGAGGTCTCTGAAGCTGTCGAGGTGTTGGAAGTGGTGTTTGCTCCAGTTGCGTCATAGCTGGGCGCGTGGTTGGAAGTCGTTGCGCCGTTAGGCTCTTCGGTTGGCTCGTTTTGTCCTTGCATTTTGGTCTTTTCTTCCGTTGAATCGTTCTGGTTATGGGTCTGCAGTGGCGTAACGATGACGAAATCAGTTGATTTGCTTTGGAAATTTGCGTTCTCTATATTGTCGTCGTTCTCGTCTTCAGGCTCGTTGGTATCAGCGGATTTCGCGTCATGATAGAAATTCTCTTGGAAATGATGCGCCCAACGAGCGATGAGGGCGTAGGTGTCGGCGCAAAGCAACACGGTTTCGCTGGCCTCGCTGAACGGCAAATCAGCGACGGAGCTTCGCATCCACTCGGCGACACTGCGGTGGTTGGTTTCCAGCGTGGTGAGTAGACGCCGGCCGGTGGCTTCGTCGGTCTGATAAAGATTCGCTACCATTGCTACAAAGTCGAAAGTAATATGCGGTGGCGCCGAAGCGATTTCGTTCATAAGGTCATCGAAATGTTGTGCACCTTTTGGCGTTATGGAATAGACGCGCTTTTGCGAAGAGGCTGCGGAATCGTCTGTGTCGATTGAGGTATAGCAGTCATCGCAAAGTTTGATAGCGATTCGGTAGACGGATTGCTCGCTGACCTGAACCCAGTTGCTGACACCACGTGAGGCGAGGAATTTATTGATGTCATAAGCGCTCATCGGATGGTCTTTCAACGCCCCGAGCGTCATGAGTTCGATGGAAGGCAGTGCCATGATGCACCTCTGCTCTGATTACTCTAGCTATTAGTACTCTTACTGAGAGTACATAGTATCGCTCTACTAATTTGCTGTCAAAACAACAGTACAAATTTGCAAAGTTGGTAGTTTTGCATTTGTTTTTTTGAACATTTCTGATTTGCAAAGTTGGTAGTTTTGCATTTGCTTTTTTGAACATTTAGCGTAATATCATTGTAAATTAAGGGAAAACAAGCAAAGAGGATTTTATGAAATTCGACGCATCGTTTTATCTCGATAGAGTTGTTGACAAGCGCTTGCGGCAATACCTTCAAGCGTTTGGTGCGGTTTCTGTTGAAGGTCCCAAATGGTGCGGCAAAACCACAACATGTCTGAGTCAGGCCAATACCAGCGTAGAAATATCTGATCCAGCGAATAACTATGCTGTACGTACTTTGGCGAGGCTCGATCCGGCTCAGTTGTTTGTGGGTGATCCCCCTATTTTGCTTGACGAGTGGCAAGTAGCACCAGGGATTTGGGATGCGGTGCGGCATGATGTGGATGAATCCAGAGCACGTGGCAAATTTATGCTTTGTGGTTCCGCAGGGCCGCAAAAGAAAGTGTTGCATAGCGGTGCAGGCCGTATAGCACGTTTGAAGATGCGAACAATGACGCTTTTTGAATCCGGGGTTTCGTCAGGAGATGTATCTTTTCAGGGGTTGATGAATGGTGATAAAGCTTCTGGCATTGCGGCAAATGGGACGAATCTAGATGGTATTACTGATTGGATTTGTCGTGGTGGCTGGCCGGCAACGATTCATGATTCGTTTGAGCAGGCGGCTCTTACGCCGAGGCAGTATATCGATACTGTCTGTAATTTTTCGAATGAGGTTGATGAAGAAGATGAGGAACGTATTAATCCCGACCGAATGCGCGCGTTGTTGGCGGCAATTGCGCGAAGTGTCGCATCCCCTGTGCGTAAAGTTACGTTGATCCAGGATACCGATGAAACATATCGCCCTTCCAAGAAAGACAGTGTGGAAACTTCCTATAAAACGCTTGATCGATATTATGCTGTTCTTCGACGTTTGTACCTCATTGAAGAGCAACATGCTTGGTCGCCTGCTTTGCGTTCTTCGGTGCGTTTGCGTCGATCGCCGAAGATTCATTTGACTGATCCTTCTTTGGCTGCGGCCGCTTTGGGAGCAACACCTACTTCGCTAAAACGCGATTTCAAGACTTTGGGTCTGTTGTTTGAGTCATTGGTTAATCATGACTTAGATGTGTATGCGTCGAGTTTCGGCGCTCGCGTCATGCACTATATCGACAATTCTGACCTTGAATGTGACGAGATTGTCGAGCTGCCGGATGGCGGTTGGGGTGCGTTTGAGGTGAAGTTGAGCGCCGACAAGATTGACGCCGCAGCTGCTTCTCTGAATGCTGTCGAAGCGAAAATGATCGCCGGTGGCCAGGAGCCCCCGCGTTGCAAGTGCGTCATCGTAGGCACATTCAACCGTGCCTACACTCGTCCCGATGGTGTTCGTGTGGTTCCGCTAGCGACTCTGCGACCGTGAACGGGGAATTATCTGCACCGCTTAAATAGATGCAGATAGCTTCTAAACACGGCAATAATGAGACGGAATTATTGCTCTTCGTGGTGCAAACTGACGTATCTGGTGGATCGGCCTGCGCCGAGCTTTTGGATTTGATTGTCGGTGAGCAGGGTTTTTAGTGTGCGCTCGATAGTTGAAGTGCTGATATCGGGAAGTGTTTGCTGGATATCGGCCTTGGAGAGTGGACTGAGGCTCTGATTGAGGACGTTGGCGATGCGTTGCTTTTTGGTTGTTGAATGGTGCAAAGAAACCGGTGTGCTGATGACTGCAGCTCGTTCGTCGAACTCTCGATAAGCTGACAGGATGATGCCGAGCAGATAGTTGACGAATGGCGCATAGTCGTTGCTGTTTTCGTTCCAGCCGATGGTGCTTGCGGCCAACGACTCGTAGTAGGTGGACCTACTTTGCTCGATAAGGTGTTCGATACTGATATATTTTCCGATTTCGTAACCAGAGCGATAGAGCAGAAGCAGCGTCAGCAGTCGGCTCATGCGGCCGTTGCCGTCGTTGAACGGGTGGATGCAGGTGAAATCGAAGACGAACATGGAAGTCAACAGCAAGGGATCAATGTCGCCGGCTTCATTCGCTTTGTTATAATTGTCGCATGCTGCGGCCATGAGTTCCGGAGTCTGCAGCGCAGAAGGCGGCGTGAACCTGACCTTGGCATGGCCGTTTCCATCGGATTCGACAATCATGTTGTCGGTATCTTTCCAATGACCGGCGAAGGCAAGTGGTGTGTGCCGGAAGAGATCGCGGTGCAGTTGCAGAATGACGTTCGGTTTCAACGGTATATACGCATAATTTTCGTGGATGGTTTTGAGCACGTCGCGATAACCAGCGATTTCTTCTTCATCGCGGTTTCTCGGGGCTACTTTCTCGCTGACAATGCCGGCCAAACGCTTGTTGGTGGTTGAGATTCCTTCGATACGATTTGATGCATCGGTGCTTTGGATGCGGGCGACATTGATTAGTGGTTTCGCAAGATCAGGACTGATTTGCAGTTGAGTATTTTGGCGCCCTTTGGCTTCATGAACCGCATTGAGCAAATTCACGGTCTGCGGCGTCAACAGTTTGTGCCCCGACTTCTCATAGTCAAAAGTATGCATATTATCTGCACCATTTTCTGCATCATCAATTACTTTTCTGCATCATATTATAGCAAAGTGATGCAGAAAAATGTTAAATGAGGTAGAAAAAGTTTTAGCAGATGCTGTGCAACGTCTCAATTGGACAATTGAGCGAAGTCTAATGTTCTAGTTTTGCCTGTTTAAGTCAGCATCATCAAGACCGCTTTTGCGGACCTCGATAGTTTCGATACGACGACCGTCGACCTTGGTGACCACCATGTCATAGCCGTCGTCGGAGTGGAGGGTCTCGCCCACCTCGCCCATACGGCCGGTGTGCGCGAGGAAGTAGCCGGCGACCGTTTCATAGGGGCCGTCTTCCAGCTCGATGCCGGTGAGGTCGGCGAAGTCCTCGATGGTCATGCCGCCGTCGACTGTGGCTACCCCGTCAACGAAGGCGGTTTCGCCGTTGCGGCCGTCGCCTACGCCGTTTGCTGCGCTGCTGCCGTTCTCTTCCGGCAGATCGTATTCGTCACGGATATCTCCGACCAGCTCTTCTGTCATGTCTTCCAACGTCACGATGCCGTCGGTTCCGCCGTATTCGTCGATGACGACGGCCAGGTGAATCCCGCGTTTGCGCAGCAGTGCAAGGCTCGGCAGTATTTTCGAAGTGCCAGGCAGCGAAATGCCTTCGCGCGTGACATCGGCCACGGTCTTGGCGTTCGGGTTGCGTACGTCGAGCAGATCGCGGACGTGTACAAAGCCGAGCACGTCATCGAAATCCTTGCCGGTGACCGGGTAGCGCGAATACGGCATTTCGCGCACGTATTTCGCCGCCTCCTCGATCGGCTGCGAGCCCTCCAAGAAGACCACGTCGGCACGCGGCCGCATCACTTCCGCCACAATGGTTTCCGAGGCGTCGAACACGTCGTCGAGGATGGTGCGCTCGTCCTTGCTCAGGTTGGTGTTGGAATTAACCAGCACGCGCAGTTCCTTGTCGCTGACTTCGGTTTCGGTTTGGCTCGGGTCGAAGCCCAGAAGTCGCACGATGCCGTTGGTGCTTTTGCCGATAAGCCAGATAATCGGGCGGCAGATACGAGCGAAGATATCGACCGCGGGCACCGCGGCGCGTGCGATCTGTTCGGTGCGTTGCATGGCGATGCGCTTCGGTACCATTTCCGCGATGACGATGTCGCAGAACGAGATGATCAGCGTCAAGACGATGGTGGTGCCAGGAGAGGCGATATGGTGCGGAATTCCCCAGCTTTCCACAACCGGCTCGACCCAAGGTGCGATGGCGGATTCACCGAACGATGCCGAGAAGAAGCCCGAAAGCGTTACGCCGATTTGCACGGTGGAAAGGAAGGTGTTCGGGTCCCGCGCGATTTTGGCGACTTTCTGCCCGCGCGCATCCTCCTGCTCCATCTCGTCGAGCTGCGAGCCGCGCAGGCTCACCAGGGCGAGCTCGGTGCACGAAAAGACGCCGCCGATGATCAGGAAGACGAAAACGAAGACGATATCTAGGGCCAAAGACATGCTTTCAGTCTAGAAGAGCGGCGAGTCATTACCGTGTTTTTGAGCATCCGTACGTCGTATTGCGCTCAGAGTAAATCACCTGGAGTGCCGATGTGATGCAATATTTGTTCCGAATTCAAGAGATGGCGGCATGATTTTTTGCTTATAAACAGCAAAATTGCTGAAAATTACGTCGATATATAATACAATAATTCGTCATTGGGGGATTCTTTGCTGAGAACGATTTATGGTTATCGTGCTCTCAGCGATTGCTGACATCGCGAGTGTAGTGTGCGTTCGCATGACACGTTTGGGGCGCGATGTGCAAGGCCGCCGGAAAGGGGCATATCGTGCGGACGCGGATGCATAAATGGTTGTGGATAACCATGTGTCTAATGCTGCTGGCTTTATGCCTTGGCGTGGCCTTCTTTGCTTTGTGGCAGACACCTGTTTTTGGCAGTTACGTGGATGGTGCAGTCGCAAAGGACGCGTCATCGGTTTCGACCCCGCAAACGATGTATGCGGTATCGGTGAGGGATAACCCCACGGTAACGTTCAAGACCCAGATGGATTCTAGTGGTGTTGCTGCCAGTCATCCGCCAATACTGTCGACGGAGACGGTGACCCCTGGCGGCCACGTGTCTTCGGTTCCATCGCCACCAGACACCTATAACCAAGGTATCAAGTTTATGGGCTGGGGCGTGAGCAAAGACAGCACGGATGCCAGTGGTGAAGGTAAGATGACCGCGTTTGACGCGGCGGCGCCAGTCACTGGTGACGAGACGGTGTGGCCGATGTGGGGTTATGAAGACACTTCGGCCGGGCACGAGTGCATCATGGGTATTGATACGGTCGCCACATGCTTTCCCGACCCGACGTTGGCGAACGCGGTAGTCAACGCGGCGCAAGCGACTGACGCTCACCAAACCACGGATATCTGGACGTTGCGCGACGCGTTGCACTTCGGTGATTTGAATTACAACACGGCGCCGGGGCATGATCTGGACGATACCGCGCTGAATATCTCCGAGCTGGATGGTTTGCAGACGCTCACGGGCCTGGGGCGGTTGCATATCAGCAATGTTTCTGGGAACACGCTTAATGCCCATAGCTGTGATCTGCATCAGCTGAAATATCTGGATAAGATGGAGAATCTCTTCGCGAATGGCGACGGGATAACCGACGTGAGCAATCTTTCCAGAATGACACATCTGCAAATCCTGTATCTTGCAAATAACAGTATTTCTAACCTGAATAGCCTTTCCAGATTGTGGGATTTGCAGGTCCTGAATTTAAACAACAACAATATTTCCAATCTCTCGGGCTTGATTGTGTCTCCCACTGAGCATCTGGACAGGCTCACGGAGCTGGATCTCAATAACAATGCAATCGTTGATGTGTCGCCTTTGGCTCCGCTTACCACATTGAACACGTTGAAGCTTCAGAACAACCAGATTCAATCCATCGCTTCGCTGGCGCCGTTGCAGGGAATGTATTCGCTATATCTGGACAACAACAAGATCGACGATATCAGCGTCATCGACGATGCGCATTTTCACTGGTTGGGCATACTCGGATTGTCAAGTAACAAGGTCGGTGACGTCAGTTCCTTGCGCGACGTAACCAGTCTCAAGAGATTGTGGTTGCATCACAACGACATTTCGGACGTGTCGCCATTGGCTGGGTTGACGAACCTAACTGTGCTTTATATCGGCAGCAACCACATCCGCGATATCTCTTCGCTGAAAAATCTCACGAAATTGAACGGTGGCACCAGCAATAGTTGCGATTTCGGGAATTCCAGTTTCTGCGCCGATAACCAGACAGTGACATTGACGGATACGTTGACGGCCGATCCGGGACTGTCGATGCCTACGGCAGTGACAGTGGCCAAGGCCATTGACGGCTCGGTGGCCGGGGCGGCTGTTGAACCGACGTCCAGCTCGCCGACTTCGCCAAGCTTGGGCCAATTCGATGCCGACCACCAGCAGGTGACATGGGCCGGTCCGATGCCCTTCAATGCCGACAATTCCGCGAAATCCTTACAGCAAACGTTCTCCACCGATGCGCAATTGCCCAACACCACGGGAGCCTTTTCGGGCACTATCACCGAGCTGTACAAGGTCGCGCAGCATACGGTAACGTTCGACCCCGCCGGCGGCACGTTGCCGTCCGAACAACCGTCGTCGGTACAGGTGCATAGCGGCTACAAAATCACCGCGCCTACTGCAGAGCCTTCGCGGGACGGCTATTATTTCGCGGGCTGGACCTGTGCGGCGAACACCATGGGGATGTGCAGCCAAGGAGACTCTTTCGACTTCGCCAATACCGCGGTAATCAAGGATGTGACGTTAAACGCCAAGTGGGGTGAGTTGGCAGACTCGATACCACTTACTGGGGCTTCATACAAGGATTATGTGCGTCGCGGCGGGCTAGCCGTTACTTTATTAGGGCTGGCTGTGGCTTGTGAATTATTGAGAAGGCGTACCGCTGGGCGGTGATGCGGCGATTGGCAAATTGCCTCAGTGGCCGCAGCTCATTGTGTTTTCATATTGCAGCCACAAGACTGTCGAATCACCAGTTTCGCCTCGAGTAGATGTCGGGTGGGTTTGGAATTAGGGCCTATGGCGGCTTCCAATGCGAGTCGAGCTATTTCTTGAGGGTTCTGTTGAATTACTGTAAGTTCTGGGTATGTATATTGTGAGTCGATTGAGCCATCAAAAGATATGATGGCTATCTCTTCGGGTACTCGTATATGACGCTCGTGCAATGCGCGCAGTGCGCCCAAGGCGATGAGATCGGAACCAGCGAATATTGCAGTGGGTCTGTCTTTAAGGTCGAGAATTTTTAGCATCGCTTTATACCCGCCGATTCGCGAAAATTCAGTGTGTTCAATATGTCCTGCAGGCAGACCTTCGTTTTTGAAAGCTTGATACCAACCATTGATGCGTCCGTCGCTTATTCCATTGCTTGATTGGCCAATTATCATGGCGATATTGGTATGTCCATGTTTGAAAAGATGACTCATGCCTAACTGGACTGCTTTGGTGTAGTCAGTGGCGATTGTCGAGACATTCGGCACTTTCCTATCGATGTCGAAAATGACCAATCGGCAGTTCTCGTTCGACGGTGTAAATAACGTAACGTTTTCGCAGGGAGAAATGAACAATGCCTCTACGTTACGGTTCATGAGTTCTTTAATGACTGCTTTTTCCTTTTGCAGTTCGCTGTGCGACGTGGCAAAAAGCATGGAATAGCCCTTTTCTGCGGCCATCATCTCTAATTTTTCGTAAATACTCAGTGCAAAAGGATTAGTAAAATCATTGATGACTGCTCCAAGGGTTTTGGAATTGCCAGTCCGTAGGGCGCGTGCGATTGAATTTGGTTGATAATGGAGTTTCGCAGCAGCATCTCGGACTTTTTGTGCTGTTTGGGGTGATACATTTCGTGGACCGTTATTGAAAACATAACTGACTACTGCAGTAGATACGTTGGCTAGATTTGCAACGTCATTGCGTGTAGCCTTACCCGTTGTTTTCCCCATCAAGCATCCTTTCCACAGCAATTGCAGTTACTTGTTATTGTAGAAGGCAGGGCCAATTTCCTTTCAAATTCAAGAGAATAAAAAATCTACACGAAGAGCTAATACGGAATACATTATGCTTGATAGAAATGATATTTTCGGAAAAACAACGATTTGGAGATAGTTGAGAGTCTCGCTTTTACAATTTTTTTGATTTTAGATTGGGATATTCGTAGATAAAGTAAAAAATATTTAGGTCGATAAATTCTTAATAAGCTTTATAAATAAAGGGTTTTGAAGAATAGGACCGACATCAGATATCTGTTTAATACCAGCATCTACGAGAAAAACGAAGGTTAGATCGGCTGTTCTTGCAAACGGTTAGGGTAAGAAACGCCATGCGATAGAGCAATTTGCAAAGCTTAATCTACACGTGTAGCCTTATGAATGTCGATTACAGCGACAGTGGTTGTTATTTGTCGTAGTAACCGATTTGGATGCAATAAACATCAAATCACGAAGAGGTGGAAGGATGAATAAATTCAAAGTAGCGGCTGCTGTCGTTTGCAGCGCATTGATGCTGACCCCTTTGGCGGCATGCGGAGGCTCGAATTCGTCTTCGACCCACACTGTAGAATTCATGACGATGCAGGGTAACGGAACGCCTCGTCTGAAGATTCTGCAGAAGATGGCGAAGAAATTCGAGAAGGAAAATCCCAACATCAAGATTAAGGCGGAAGCCAGTTCCGACAACGCCGAGAATGATATCAAGGTCCGTTTGGCTGGTCACAACCCGCCTGATATGTGGTCTACGCATGGTTGGTCACGCGACCGGTATGGCAACTTCCTCGAACCGTTGCAGAACAGGCCTTGGGCGAATCAGATCAAGCCAATCTGTGACGATTTCCTGAAGGATAAGAAGGGCAATATCTATGCTCTGCCTGCTGATGTGCAAGTTTCAGGCATCATGTACAACAAGACGGTACTGCAACAGGTCGGTGTCGACCCCAAGGGGATTTCCACATGGGATGATTTTGAGCAGGCTTGCAACAAGGTCAAGGCTGCTGGTCTGACTCCGATTGTTTCTTCCCCAAAGGATTTCGGTATCAACGGTGACATCGCCGATTACCTGTTGCCGGGCCTCTACACCAAGGAAGACTTAGCGCAATTGAAGAGCGGCAAGTTCGATACCAAGACCTATGAGCAATATACTTCGATGGTCAAGAAGTGGGCTGATTCAAAGTACTTCAATGAGGATTATGTGTCAGCTTCCGCAGATGATGTGTCGCGCTATATGGCATCCAACAAGGCCGCCTTCTTCCTGCGTTCCAATACTTTTGGCCAGATGATGGAATCGCTGAATCCTGATGTCAAGCTTGGTATGATGCCGGTGCCTTCAAAGGTCGGAAAGCCTTACTTCTCGGTAGGCGAGGAATTCGCATTCGGTGTTTCCAAGACCAGCAAGAACAAGCAAGACGCCTTGAAGTTCCTCGATTTCTTGGCCAAGCCAGAAAATATGAAGGAGTTGGTAAAAGTCAGCATGAACGATTCGGCGTTGAAGAACGTGCCTGCTGCGCTGGGGCAATTCCAGGATACCTATGATTACTGGGTCAACGAAAAGAAGACGAGCAAGGTTCCGTTCTTCGATCGCAAGTATCTTCCAAATGGTATGTATATCACCCTTTCCAAGTCCACCGACGGTCTCATCACCGGGCAGCTGACCCCGGAGTCGGCGGCCGAGCAGGTCAAGACCTCGTTCAACAGCCTGTATGGGCAGAAGTCCTGACTTCAAGGAGTGACGATCGTGACTAGCGAAAAATCTCGGCAAACTGAGATGGCTGGTCCGTCAGCGGACGCCGCGGAACCGTTGCCTAGGCCGAAGAGCCGAAACAACGGTTCGCGGCGGCGGTTCCGCGGCGCGGCTGTCAATCTTTTCTACCTGCCCGTTGTAATTGTCCTGGTAGTTTTCATCATCTACCCACTGATTTCGGGCATTGCTCTCTCGCTGACCAATTGGGACGGCTATAACGCGACAAAAACCTTTGTCGGTCTGGCTAACTACAAACGAATCTTCAGCGATGGCAACTTCGGTACCATTCTCATCAACACGTTCATCTACGGTATCGGCAGCACGGTGATTCAGCAGGTTTTGGGCCTGGCGCTCGCGTTGCTGCTCAATGCCAAGATTCACGGTAAAATGCTGATTCGCGCCATTATCTACCTGCCGGCGTTGGTTGCTCCTGTGGTGATGGGTATTATGTATTACTTCATCTTCCAGTATCAGCAAGGTGCATTGAATCAGATTCTGGTCTGGTTGGGCCTGCCGAAAGTGGCATGGTTCAACAACGCGCACTTCTCTGTGGCGATTATCGTGCTCGTAAACTCCATCCAGTTCGTCGGTGTCTCGATGATTATCTACCTTTCCGGCCTGCAGACTATGGACCAGGAAGTGCTTGAAGCCGCCGAAGTCGACGGTGCTTATGGCTGGAAGAAATTCTGGAACGTCCAGCTGCCGCTTCTGGCGCCCTCGTTCACCACCAGTGTGGTGTTGAACCTCATCGGCGGCCTGAAGCTTTACGACATCATCAAGGTGTTGACTGGCGGAGGCCCAGGCTATTCCACCAACTCGCTTTCCACCTATATCGGCACGGTTTACTTCGATAACCAAGCCGCCGGTTACGCTTCGGCAATCGGTGTGGTCCTGTTCGTCCTCATTGCGTTGGTCACGTTTGCAGTTAACAAAGGCCTTGCCAAGTTGGAATGGGAGTGATCATGAGCGAGAAAACACAAGCGAAGGCAACGTCGAATGCGAAGGTTTCGCGCGCCCATGAAACGCGTGAGCAGCGTGAACAACGCAAGGAACATAAGGAATACCAGCGCGGACGTTGGGCGATTTACCTCTTCCTAGGTATTGTCATTATCTGCCAGCTATTGCCGTTCTATCTGGCAATAACCACTTCTCTGAAACCTGCGGATGACATGACTTCCGCGCTTATTCCGCGTACTGCGGATTTGGCGTGGAGCAACTGGTCCGCGGCCATCACTGAAGGCGGCATTCTTAAATCAGTTATCAACAGCATCATCGTCACCGTCTGCACCACACTGCTGGTTTGCGTGCTTGGCGCGGCTGCTGCCTACCCTTTGGCGAGAAGGCAGACCCGGTTCAACGGTTTGGTATCGGCGTTCATCCTTTCGATGATGATGATTCCGCCGCTTTCCATTCTGGTGCCGCTCTATACCTTCCTAGTCAACATCAACGCCGCGAATACGTATTGGGGCATTATTCTGGTGCTTACCGCCACGAACCTGCCACTTGCCGTATTCCTCTACACGGCGTTCATCAAGGCGATTCCGCCCGCCATCGACGAAGCGGGAACGATTGATGGCGCCAACAAGCTGCAGGTCTTTGGCAAGCTCATCCTCCCGATGTTGAAGCCGGTGACGGCCACTGTGGTCATCATGACCGGCTCGACGGTCTGGAACGACTACGCGCTTTCCAGCTACATCTTGACCGATCCGGCCAAGCAGACCATAGCCCCGCGTGTGGCTTCGTTCTTCTCGGCGAATACCAACAATCTCGGTATTGCAGCTGCGGCCGCGCTGATCGCTGCAGTGCCTATGGTCGTGGCCTACATGTTCCTGCAGAAGTATTTCATCGCCGGCATGGTTGCAGGTTCGGTGAAATGACGAAAAACGAATGCAGACCGCCGAAACTGATATATTACATTTTTGTGAATGAGGTTTCGGTGGCCTGTTCGTTTCGAATATCTATTGTCGATAATAATTAGTTGAAATTTAAATCAAAACGTTAGTAAAGGAAAAATCATGTTGTTCCCATCCGCCACTTCCCCACAGTGGCCCTTGACCCGCTTGGTCATGGCCGATAGCTCTGTCGGCGACGATTTGCCCGATGTCATCGCTGTTTTCGCGGGTCGTGATGCCGGTGCGTTTGGGCAGGCTGTTGACCAGGACCCGCGTCCGCGCACGTTGTTGGTTGAGCACGCGTTGAATGTGTTCACTCGTCCTGGTTTGCGGGGGCAGCGGATGAGCGGCGACATTTTAACGGATGGAGGGAATGGGAGCGATGATGCAGATGCCAGCGATGATCTGAAAGCCGGGCGTGCCTGGTCGCCTCGATTCAAGATAAGTAAGCCGGCGACAGTTTCCGATGATGTGTTGCGCTATGAAGCGCGCGACGATGACGCAGGGCTTGCGCTCGCAACCGAAGTGGAGGCGCTGAAGGGCGGTTCACTGCGGATCCGCCATACGCTTACCAACGCTGCTTCTGGTCTTTATATGCTTGAAGGCCTTGATGTCCATGTTCCGCTTGGTGATGATATGACCGAGTTCCTTGATTTCTGCGGGCGACATGAGCGTGAGCGGCAGCCGCAGCGGCACCAAGTCGCCGATGGCATGTGGCTGCGCGAATTCCGCAAGGGTAAGCCCGGATACGCTGGCCCGCTGATTGTGGCTGGTACGCAAGGGTTCGATTTCCGTCATGGATCGGTCTTGATGGTACAGGTCTCTTGGAGCGGCAATTCCACTATCGCCGTTGATCGAGACGACGAACAGAGCGTTGGCATCAACGCTGGCGAGCTGCTGCTTCCTGGCGAAATCGTGCTCGCGAAGGGTGAGAGCTATACCACGCCGTGGGTAATGGTGACGGCTTCGAATGAAGGCCTCGACGGTGCTGCGCAAAGTATCCACGCTTGGGAACGTTCTTTGACGACGCATCCTAGGACTCAACCCATGACGCTCAATGTGTGGGAAGCGGTTACGTTCCATCATGATTTCTCCAAGCTCAAAAGGCTGGCGAAGATTGCCGCCGACATCGGTGTCGAACGCTACGTGCTCGATGACGGATGGTTCCATCTACGTCGTGATGACCGTGCCGGCCTCGGGGATTGGTGGGTTGACCCTGACGTTTGGCCCGATGGGCTCAAGCCGCTTTCCGATTATGTGCGCGGGCTTGGCATGGAATTCGGGCTGTGGATTGAGCTGGAGATGATCAACCCGAATTCTGACCTGTACCGCAAGCACCCGGATTGGATCATGCAGGCAAGCAACCGCACGCCGATTGAGCAGCGTCACCAGTTGGTACTCGATTTGACGAATCCACAGGCATTCGATTATGTGTTTGCCGGAATTTCCAAGGTTATTTCGGAAACTGGCGTGGACTATATCAAGTGGGATCATAACCGTTTCCTGCTGGAAGCGGGCTCGAATCTACGCGGCGGAGCCCCGGCGGTGCACGCTCAGACGGAAGCCTTCTATCGCTTGCTCGACAAATTGCGTGCGGCATTCCCCGATATCGAATGGGAATCCTGCGCTTCCGGTGGCGGCCGCATCGATACGGGAATCGTCGAGAAAGTGTCGCGTTTCTGGTGCTCGGATATGACAGATGCCATGAGCCGGCAGAAGATTCAGCGTTGGACGGCACAAACCGTCGCTCCTGAATATATCGGGGCACACATCTCCCAACCGTGTTCCCAGCAGACCGAGCGCACGCTGAGCCTTGCTTTCCGTGCCGCCACCGCCGTGTTCTTCTCCTTCGGCATCGAATGGGATCTGACGCAGGCGAACGAGACCGATTTGAAGGAGCTTGCGACTTGGATCGCTTGGTATAAAGACAATCGCGATTTCCTGCATTCCGGCAAATTCGTGCGCTTGGACCTCGCCGATTCCGCGGTTCTGGGATATGGGGTGGTCGCTGACGACGGTTCGCATGCCATTATCGAGCATGTGCAATATGACGAATCGCGCTCGAACCGCGGCATTTATCTGCGTATTCCCGAGCTCGACGAGAGCGCGCAATATAAGGTTCGTTGGACAGCTCTTCCCCAGCTTTCGGCTCCGCTCGAGTCTTTCGATGCCTACGGGCCATTGGGCGATGTCGCGGTTTCCGGCCAATACCTGATGATGGTGGGTGTGCGCATCCCTCGTTGCCGCCCCGAGACTGAGCGCATTTTCGAAATCGTAAAGCAGTAATCGTTCGCACCGCGCTAGGGTTGCCGGTTTTTAAAAGTAACTAATGAATATTTCTACTGGTTACTTTTAAAAACTGGCAACCCTTATGTTGACAGTCCGAGTTCTGTTGATTTGTGAGATTCGGCGTTTACTTCAGAATGAGAGCACTTCGACCTTGCCGGTGGTCAGCTGGTAACGGGCGCCGACAATGGAGAGACGCTGTGCGGCCAATGCCTCTTGGATGACGGTCGAGCGGTCGACCAGTGCTTCGATGGTGCGGGCGATGTGGACGCGTTCGAAATCGTCGGTGTCGCTTAACGTGGCTTCCTGCGCTGCCAAAATAGAAGCGCCGACTGAGCGTACGAGCACGGATTCGGAGGCCGCGACCAGTTCCTCCATCTTGTCGAACACGTCATCGGCATCCATGCCGGTACGCGCAGCTGAATCTCTGACGAATTCAGAGTCGTCCGGATTGTCGGTGCCGGAGTCAGCGTCATTGTCTTCTGTTGGATGGTCATCATCGTCTGCCGCCGGATCGATTATTTCGGAATCGGTGACTTCAGCGGCAAAGGCGGCGCCCAGGTCGATGTCTGAACCGGAGGCGATGACGTCAAGTTCCGCGACGGCGCTCGCAACAGCTCCGCAATGCTCATGCCCGAGCACAACCAGAACGCTGACGCCCAAGTGCGTCACGGCATACTCCAGCGAGGCGATAACGGCGTCATCCAACGTCTGTCCGGCCGTGCGCACGGTGAACATATCGCCCAACCCCTGATCGAAAATGATTTCCGGCGGAACCCGCGAATCCGAACACGAAAGCACTGCCGCATCCGGCTGCTGCCCGTCGATCAGCGATTCCCTTGTTTCCTTGTCCTGCCAAGGATGCTCGGCTTGCCCGGAAGCGAAGCGCGCGTTGCCCTGCAGCATGCGGCTCCAGGTTGCGTTGGCCGTGGATTCGGCGGAATTGTTATCGTTCTCTTGTGGTTTCTTGGCTGCAGATTCTTTGGAGTTCGAATTATCTGTCATTTGAGATTCCTTCCAAGCGAAAGTGTCTGACAAGCAAAAGTCGTTGGGTCCAACATTACCCTTCCGCCGCGTCACTTTGACGATATTCGGAATTATCGGAAATGTGTGGAAACGAATATGTTCAATGTTGTCGAAAATGGATAGAGTGATATATAAAATAATTAAAGTGCGCAAAATAAATGTTAATAATTCAGACCTGTATTATTGCAATACATATAAAATCGTCTAATTATTCAATGTTTATAGTGATAACTCGTCTGTATCAAACGACTCTTATTGCGGCTGACGAAAAGAAGTGCCTTCAGGCGCATAGCAACTGTCGATAATGCGGTTACCGGCGTTACCATGATGTGGTCACGGCGATAAACGGTTCCACAGGCGCTTTGCAAGGTGCTGGGTTATGGTTACGGACGTTCGCAAAGGGCGTCAAGCGGAACGCATAAAGGCCAGAGTCGCGCGGACGTATAGCATTTGGTTTCGAGGTAAAGGGGTACATGCTATGACCATGCTTCAACACGAATTGACCGATTTCACGGCCAACATCTATCAGGACAACAAGTTCAGCAAGCTCACCAAGGCGGATGTGCTCGGCCATTGGTCCCTGATTTTCTTCTATCCCAACGATTTCAGTTTCGTCTGCCCGACTGAGCTTGAGGATCTCGCCGACCATTACGAAGACTTCAAGAAGGCCGGCTGCGAGATCTACGGCGTTTCGCACGACACCGAGTTCGTCCACAAGGCCTGGCACGAGGCTAACGAGAAGATCGCGAAGATCCAGTTCCCGATGGTCGCCGACCCGACTAACCAGCTTTCCCGCGATCTCGACAGCTACGACGAAGTCAACGGTCAGGCCGAGCGCGGCGATTTCATTCTGAGCCCTGAGGGCAAGGTTGTGGCCTACGAGGTCATTTCCTCCAATGTCGGCCGTAACGCGGAAGAGATTCTGCGCCGCGTCGAGGCCTCGCAGTTCGTTTACGAGCACGGTGACCAGGTCTGCCCTGCGAAGTGGGAGCCTGGCGACGAGACCATCGCCCCGAGCCTCGACCTCGTCGGCCAGCTCTGATTTCCGTCTGTGCGAGTTGAACCGTACTAAAGGAAGCTATGAAGCAACAAGACGATTTGTATGACGTTGTAGTGATCGGCGGAGGTCCTGCAGGGCTTACCGCTGGTCTCTATCTGGCGCGTGCTCGGTATCGTGTGCTTATTCTCGAAAAGGAAGAGTACGGCGGGCAGATCACCATCACCAACGAGGTGGTCAATTATCCTGGTATCGCCAGAATCGACGGACGCACGCTGACCGAAACCATGCGTCAACAGGCGGAGGATTTCGGTGCCGAATTTATGGCCGCCGATGCCACTGGGATTGACGTTCATGGCGATATCAAGACCGTGCATACCAACCGCGGCGACCTCAAAACCTTCGGTATTTTGGTGGCTACCGGCGCCAACCCGCGCAAAATCGGCTTCCAGGGCGAGGCCGAATACGCCGGCCGTGGCATTTCCTACTGCGCGACCTGCGACGGCGAATTCTTCAACGGTATGGAGGTCGTCGTCGTTGGCGGTGGCTTCTCGGCGGCCGAGGAATCCGTGTTCCTCACCAAATACGCCAGTAAAGTCACGATTCTGGTGCGCGGCAGCGATTTCACCTGCGACGCGTCCGTTTCCAACGAGGCCAAGAACGACCCCAATATCGAGATTCATTACAACACCGAGATGAAGTCGGTTTCGGCCGGCGAAGGTGGCTTGGTGAGCGCCGTGTTCCACAACCGCAAAACCGGCGAGGACACGGAATGGAAGCCGAGCAAAGGCAAGAATTTCGGCGTTTTCGTTTTCGCGGGTTATGTGCCGCAGACCGACATCCTCAAGGGTGTCATCGATCTTGACGAGCGCGGATACGTTATTACGCACGATTATCTCGAGACTTCCGCCGCTGGGGTGTACGCTGCCGGCGATCTGCGCGAGAAGAACCTGCGCCAAGTGGTCACCGCCGTTTCCGACGGTGCCGTCGCGGGCGTGGAACTTGAGCGTTACGCCAAGGATCTGAGCGAGAAAACCGGCCTTGTACCGCCGCGTCCAACCAGTTCGAACTACGAGAAGCGTGAGGTCGAACAGGCTAGAAAAGCCGCCAATTCCGGCACTTCCCCGGCCCCGGCTGCCGCGGCTGATGTTGCTGGTGGCAATGGTCAAGCTGCTGGCCCGGTCAAGACCTCCGGGTTCTTTGACGATGCCATTCGCAAGCAGCTCGATGTGGTCTTCGGGCGCATGAGCCAGCCGTTGGTGCTCGAACTTTCGCTCGACAAGACCAAGCTTTCTCAGGAGCTCAAGGGCTTCATTGACGAGCTGGTTTCATTGAGCAGCGGAAAGCTTACTTCCGTCGTTGCGCCTGCGCCCGGCAAGGGCGAGGAAGATGCGGAAGGCCGCGCCAAGTTCGACGTCGAAGAAGTGATGCCGATGGCTCGTCCTTGCGTACGTCTGTGCAAGGTGGGCTCTGACGGATCACCGCAACCTACGGGACTTGCGTTCCACGGTGTTCCCAGCGGCCACGAGTTCAACTCGTTCGTGCTGGCACTCTACAATGCGGCCGGCCCTGGCCAGTCCGTCGACAACGATACCCAGCAGCGCATCGAAAAGCTCGACGCAGACAGCGGCACCACCGATGTGATGGTGCTCGTTTCGCTGACCTGCACGATGTGCCCGACCACGGTGCTTTCTGCCCAGCGCATCGCCGCCGGCAATCCGAAGGTGAAGGCCGAGGCGTACGATATTTCGCACTTCCCCGAGCTGCAGAAGCAGTACGGCGCGATGAGCGTTCCCTGCATCGTTGTCAACAAGACTGAGCTTGACGGCACGACCTCGCAAAAGATCGAGTTCGGCAAGAAGACGGTCTCGCAAATGCTGGATCTTATCGACGAAGCATAGTGTGCAAATTCATTTGACTTGCGAAGTCCGTCTACAGGACTTCGCTTAACCATTCTCAAGACCTCCCCGGCTGATTCCGGCGGAGGTCTTTTTCATCTAGGCTGGCTAAATTTAAGTAAAAAGCTCTCAGACTATTCTGTCAATTTATGCCAAATAATTCGCACGCTTTGCCAGAAAGTTCATAATATATCGGCCGTTTGCCGACGGTAGATATGAGTTCTCGTTTCTCAAGATTCTTCAACCGGTTATCGGTTTTTGACATGCCGATACCCAGAGTTTGCGCGATTTCCGCTTTGGTCAGAGTAGGCTTTCCAGATTGGAAAAGGTGTTGCTGGATCAGTATGTAAAGTATGCGATCTGACGTTATGTCCAGATTTTCGGTTTGTATGTACTGATCTTCCTTGTCGCCGGCAATTTGCAGGGCTGAATTTTTTTCGCTCAGATTTTCATCGAGCTGATGTTGGGCGGTTTGGATGAACCGAAGCATCTGGCACACAAAGAATGAGGTCTCCGAGCAGTTTATCTTTTTCTGGGCTCCTTCAAGCGACTTGTAATACTCCAGCTTGTTTTCGGCGATTACCGGACTTAGCGAGAGTGCAGTGGGTGCGGAAAGATATTCACGCAATTGTAGTGCGAGAAGGAACCTTCCCGTCCTTCCGTTGCCGTCATAGAACGGGTGGATGTATTCGAAGACATCGTGACAGATAATCGCTTTGAGCAGTGAGGGCACGTCGTCTTGGCGTACGAACGCGAGCATTTGGGTAAGTGCGGATTGAATGTTCTCTTCGCCTGATATGCCGCGATGTATCTCCCGGCCGGTTGCCGTATCGTGGACGCCGACGTAGCCTTTGCGGAACAATTTGCCGTCTGGTTCGTCTTCGTCCGCTAGCTCGCCATCCACGACTTTGTCGTAGATGCTGCGGATGGCGCTTAGCGTTTTCGGGAGCTGCAGAGATTCGTCGGTGTAGATGGCCGTATAGAGCTTGGCGAATTCACTGAATCTCGTGTGCGAGGCAGGGTTCTTAACGGATTGCAAGGCTGTGGCGACTTCTTGACGTGTCGAACGTATCCCCTCCATCTGGTTGGTACTCAGCAGTTCCTCAGTTAGTAGACCTTTCATATAGGCATCTTTAGCTACGCCCGGCAGCTCGTTCCACGTTTGCTCGACATGGGTTTCGCGGCGCAGGATGTCGTCGATAAGCATGATCGATTCTTGAGACAGGACAGCGAAGACCTTATGCCGCCCGTCAAGCACAATGTCGGTTGAGAAAGCGGAAGGGAGCCGCAAACGGCGTTGGTATTCCTGCTCGGCGAATTCGACAGGCTGTTGCGTTGTCGAGCTTGCATGGAATTCCGTAGCGATATCGTTATATTTCATAAATACCGATTTCTCTCAAAATCATCATTTAGGTGACTTAAATGATATCTCTAAATGACGATTTTGGCTATTTTCGTACTTTAGAGCGCTAATTTCAGTATTCTAAACATCGATTTTGACTGATTTCGTACTTTAGCAGATGAATTCTGAGGTGCTAAACATCGATTTTGTGCTTTTCGCACTTTAAAATGGTCCAATTAGCTTTTTAACTGTCGATTTTGCGTGAAATCGACAGATAGTTGAAAAATAGGGCATAAGAAAACGCCGCAGGCGAATACCGGATCAATAACGATTCGGAACGTCTGCGGCGCTTTCCTAACTAAGGAAACTACAAACTCAGCCGGTGTTCTGCAGGCCGGCGGCGACACCGGAGACCGTGCAGAGGATGAGGTAGGTGAAGCCGCCGCGCTGTTGGTCGCGGGCAAGCTCTTCGTTGTCCGTCTTCTTCGGGGCAATGGCACCTGCAGTAGGCACCTCGCCGTTGGCCTTCGCCTTGGCGGCCTCGGCATCCTGCTTCTTCTGCAGTTCGCGCTGGCTACGCAGAGCAAGCACCTGAATGACGGAAAGGATATCGACGTACGGCGAACGCACACGGACCGCCTGGCCGAGCACGTGACGATGCTGCAGCGGCCACTGGTCGCCGACGATGGCGAGCACCCACTTGCGGGTGAGCTCCATCTCGTTCAACACCTTGTCGCGCAGGTCGTCGCGGTCGCCCAAGGCCAAGTACATCTTGGCGATACGCTCGTCGGTCTTGGCCAGCGACATCTCGATGTTGTCGATGAACGTGGAGAATACCGGCCATTCCTTGTAAGCGCTGCGCAGCGTCTTGAGGTCGCCGAAATCTTCGCACGCGGTCCCCAAGCCGTACCAAGCGGCGAGGTTGATGCGCGCCTGTGCCCAGGAGAACACCCACGGAATCGTACGCAGGTCGGCGAGCGACTTGGCACCTAGGCCACGTTTGGCAGGGCGCGAACCGATTGGCAGCAGGCCAATCTCGGTCAGTGGCGTCACCGTGGAGAACCACGGGGTGAAGCCCGGCGTATTGAGCAGATCGAGGAAGCGGTTGTGCGCCGAATCGTCGAGTTTTTCGGCCATGCCCCAATACTTCTTGGTCATGTCGGTGTTTGTTTTTTCCATACTCGGAGCGGACTGGAGTAGCGTCGCGGCCGCAACGGACTCGACGTGGCGAATGGCCAGCACCTGGTTGCCGTAGCGGGCGAAAATGCTCTCGCCCTGTTCGGTGAGCTTGAAACGGCAGTTGACGGAACCCTTCGGCTGCGAAAGCACCGCGCGGTTCGCTGGACCGCCGCCACGGCCGACAGCGCCACCACGTCCGTGGAAGAGCGTCAGGTCGATGTCGTGTTTCTTGGCCCACTCCGCGATGCGTCCCTGCGCCGAATGCAGCGCGAGCGTTGCGGTGGTCGGGCCGGCGTCCTTGGAGGAATCGGAGTAGCCGAGCATGACTTCGAGCTTACCGCCGGTCGCCTTCAAACGGGCCTGAACTTCAGGGATCTTGATCATTTCGTCAAGTACGTCGACGCAGTTCTGCAGATCCTGCAGCTGTTCGAACAGTGGGATGACGTCGATGGTCGGCACATCTTCGGGGTTCGAGAATGCCATGCGGTTGAGCTCGTAGACGTCGCGAATGTTCTGCGCGGACTTGGTGAACGAGATGATGTAGCGACGAGCGGCCTTCTGACCGTTGCGCTTCTGGATGGCGCCGAGCGCGCGGAAAGTGTCGAGCACCTCGTGGGTCATCGGCTGCAGTTCGCCGCGTTCGCCGTGCAGGCCGTGCTCGCGGATATCTTCCAGAGCGCGGGAGTGGACGAGCGAATGCTGGCGGAATTCCGTCTCTACAAGATGGAATCCGAAGGTTTGCGCCTTCCAGATGACATCCTGCACCGGGCCGTAAGCCGCGCGCTTGTCGCCGGCAGCTGCCAGCGAACGCTGCACGATCTTGAGGTCGGCGATGAAGTCATCGCAGCTCTTGTACATGAGGTCCGCATCGCGTACCACAGTGTAATGCAAACGGTCGGCCATGACCAGCATGACCGCGCGGTGCATCTCGTGTGAGGAAGTGGCTGCGGCCTTGTCGGTCAGGCGCTCGCTCATTTCCTTCTGGCGGTTCCAAAGGTTGACGAGTTCATCGCTCGGAGGCGTGGTGACGGCTTCCATCGTAAGATTCGTACCGGCGGTACGGGTCGCCTTTTCAAGCGCCTCGATGGCGTGGTCGCTGAACTTACGGGCCACGGCGCGGCTGACCTTGGCAGTGACGTTCGGGTTGCCGTCGCGGTCGGTGCCGATCCAGGAACCAGGATGGAAGAACGCGGGGCACTGGGGCTCCGAGATTCCGGCCTGGTCGCCGAGGATCCAGTCGTCGAAACGGCGATAGACCTGCGGGATGGTCTCGAACAATGTGTTGTCGAAAATGTCGATGATGGTATCGGCTTCCTCAACCGGTGTAGGCTTCTTGGCCCCGATCGGCGAGGTACGGAAGAGCGCGTCGATTTCGTTGTAAAGACGACGGTAGTTTTCCTTCTTGTCGGACCCACCCATCAGCTTGCCAGCACTCAAAAGCGTGGCGATGCGGCGAATCTTGCCCTCGACGGCCTTGCGACGGGCCTCGGTGGGGTGTGCGGTGAAGACGGGGTGGAACTCGAGCTTGTTGAGGAGTTTCTTGGCCTTGGCCGGGCCCATCTCGTTGATGAGCTGGTGGTAGGCGCCGGTCAGCTCGTTGACGGGATCGGTCGCAGCGTCTTCGCCCACGTTCGATTCGCGCTTGTGTAGCACCGAAACACGGTAGTTCTCCTCGCAGAGGTTCGCCAAGTGGAAGTACGTAGTGAGCGCGCGCGCAAGCAGTTGCGCTTGGTGGACGTCCAAGGCGTCAATGACCTTTTCGGCCTTCTCGAGGTTGTCTTCCTTGGGCTGTTCTTTGCCGATGGTCTCCGCGTAATGTTCGGCGCTCGCTTTGACGGCGTAGTCGCGGACCGTATCGAACGTGGAAAGCAGATCCTTGTCGTATTCCCCAAGCACGGTGCGCAGAATTTCAAGGCAGAGTGCGAGATCGTCGTTGAGCGATTGGGGAAGATCACGTTCCTCGGGGCCTTTGGTCCCTACTCCGGAAGTGAAAAGCGCGGCATCGGGCTGCGTGATCGGTTGATTGTTGGCTGGCTGTTTTTTAGTTTTTTTAGCCATTCAGACCTCCTTCAAACCAAGCTTCCGGTTGTTCGATCTGTTGGCATTCCGCGGCTCCTCCGCGGTTGTGGTGCCATCTGTTGCGAACCCAAAGCCATTGCTTGGTGAGTCCGGTTCGATTGTAGGGTGACCTAATCGACATTTAAGTAACGAAATTTAACAATGGTCATATTGCGGACGGATTGGTTGCGTTATGCGGGTTTGTGGCCGAGGTTTCGACGATTTTGCGACGGTGTAGATGGGTTTAGTTGTTTTCGCTGTTATATCAAGGTTTTCGGCACTGCGTTTCCAGAGTTGGACCGTTTTCATTTCCAGAGTTGGCATTTTAGAATTGACAAAGCCTCGTTATGCCTTATCAAAGTTGGTTCAAAATGTAAGATTTAAATGGTGTAAAATGTAAGATGAAAATGGTGTAAAATGTATAATGGAGGTATTGCATGACTCTCCAGCCGAAAACTTACAGTCCTCGGCTTATCGACGGAAAGATAAGCAAACTGCTTGATGTATTCGGTGCAGTCCAGATTGACGGTGCGAAATGGTGCGGGAAAACATGGTCCGGACTTGCTCACGCGAATAGCTCTACCAGTTTGGATGATTATCGGGTGAAGCCGTTGGCGCAGGCCGATCCTACGATGCCGCTTCTTGGTGACAAGCCGCACCTGATTGACGAATGGCAGATTGTTCCGTCGGTCAGGGACGCGGTGCGTCACGCTGTCGATCAAGAAGCCAACCGGCCGGGACAATATTTATTGACGGGTTCCAGCGCTCCTCCGATGGAACAGTATGAACACAGTGGCGCTGGTCGTATCGCGCATTTGCGTATGCGTCCGATGAGTCTGTATGAGCAGGGGCTATCCAGTGGTGAAGTCTCTCTTCGTGATTTGTTTGACGGTAAGTTCACGCCTGCTTCGACTTCCGTTTCCCTGCAAGAGATTGCGGAGTGGATTTGTCGTGGCGGCTGGCCGTCTTCGCTTGGCCGCAGCTTGGATGATGCGCTGTATATCCCCCCGCAATATTTGCAAGCTGTCGCCGAAGACAACGCACCACGAATGGGCAAAGACCCTGAAATGACCCGTCGAATTATCGCTTCTTTGGCGCGTAACAACGCAAAAGCGGCGACGATAACGACGCTGAGCCGTGACATGTATGCCGACGATTCGTCGGATAATGAGCCGGCGAGGAGCACGACGCAGAGTTACGTAGATATGCTGACCTGCGAATATCTGATTGAGGAACTGCCCAGTTGGGACGCTCCGGTGAAATCACGTAACCGTATGAGGGTCAAGCCCAAGAGATATTTCGTCGACCCGTCTTTGGCGGTTTCGGCGTTAGGCGTCAATCCCGAAAGGCTGTTGGGTGAAGGGCAGGTTTTCGGCGATATGTTCGAGAATCTTGTGATTCGTGACCTTCAGATATACACGTCTTCCTGGGTCGGGCTGGAAAATCCACGTGTGTATTTTTATCGCGATGACAAAGGCCTGGAAGCTGACGCGATTATCGAGCTGACCGACGGACGCTGGGCGGCTATCGAAATTAAGTTGGGCGAAAATGGTGCCGCTAAAGGTGCTGAATCACTGATGAAAGTTCGCCACAAAATTATAGCGAATCCCTATTCACAGACGCAAGAACCGGTATTTCTTATGGTTGTTGTAGGGAATGGTGCGTTCGCCTATAAGAGAGACGACAGCGTTTACGTTGTGCCGATTACGCTGCTTGGGGCGTGATTGTCGGTAGCAATGTGCAGCTTGATTATCGGAATTTGAAAAAGCAAAGAGATGTTAAAAATTTAGAGGCGGAGTGCTAAAAATGGGATATCGGGATATGTCAAAATTTATATGATTTATTGATATCTGTTACATTCCAATGAAGCTTGAGCGCAGAGAACTCGGCTTATTGGGTGTGAGAGACACTTGGGAAATGGCGAGAAGGCGTCGAAAGACGATAGGGGAAGTCGATATGGCGATGAATGATGCGGGCTCGTTTGATGACGACGGCATGGAAAAGCACGAGGAATCCGACAAGGACGAGGACAGGGATTCCGGTATGGACGCGGTGGCCGAGGACATCGAGAAGACGGTGAACAGCGACGAAGACGAAGCTGAAGACGAGGGCGATTCCGGACTCGAGGACATTTTTGGGAGTTTGGACGAATCCGATTCCGAGGAATACCGGCGGGTGGCTGAAGCGGTGGCTTCGATTGACGATGGCGATGTTAGGGGCGATGGTGACGATTCCAGCGCTCGCGGCGACCATCGGGCCAAGGTACACGACCGGCTGACGCATTATATGCCATTGGATACCGCAGACATCGAGCGCGATTGGGATACGCCGGTGGTAGACGCCGGCATCGCCGCGAAAGCCAGCATTATCGCGCGGGTTGGGCTGCTGGATTTGCGCGCGGGTACGGGAAGTTTCCGCATTCATGAGCTGATGCATCGAATCGGCTACCCGCTTGGTGTCCACGTTCGTGCGAACATCAACCTTACGGATATGGATGTGTCATGTAGCGACGGCGTCAGTAGGATTACGCAGGTTGTCGATTTGCCGACAACCGGAGTCAATACGGAGCGTATCTGGCTCCTTGAGCATTTCGCAGATTGGTTCAGCGTCAATATCGGTGAGCCGGGGACGACCTATCATGCGCAGACCTCGGTTTCGACCGCAATGGTTCAGCAGCTTGGCAACCCGGAAGCCCAGCGTTCCGTGCTGTCGGCCACGCAGAAGGCCCACCGCGAGCTTGAGAAACGCAAACGTGTCCACGACAAGGCCGTCAAGCGCGTCAAAGAGCGCGGTTTCCGCCCGCCGAAAGGCCAGTACGCCGAGCATTTTGAGCACATTGGCAAAACGCGCGAGGACGTCGCTGCCGAACAGGCCGCAGCGGCTGAAGCGCAGGCTAAAACCGAGGCTGCCTCGGCGCAAAGCCAGATTCACAATCGGTCGCGAGTCGTTGCGGCAATTTCAGATTCAGCTGTTCATGCCCGAAACGTTACGGCAAATAACAATCGAAAGAACGATTCTGGCCAGATTGGCAACGGCTCTGTAAGAATCGATAGTAGCAATGCCAATAATGTTATAAATGAGAACGCCGGCAACGCCAACGCTGTCAGCCCTTCTGCCGCAATAAAATCGACGAGTTCTAAATCCCAGGCCGAGCCCAAAGCTACTACCAACGCCACTGCAAAAGCCAACCGCGGCATCACCGTGCGTCAAGCGCACGAACGGTTGAGCCTTATTCAACACCGCAAGCCGCTATACACACCTTGGTTCTCGGGCCTCGCGTCGGCCGTGGCATGCGCATGCTTCGTGTTCCTGCTCGGCGGCGGTCCGTTCGACATGATCGGCGCGTTCGTGGGTGCGGGCATCGGTCATTGGGTTCGTCGTCGGCTTTTCATCTACCATTTGAACCAATTCTTCGTCACCTTCGTCGCTGTCGCCGTGGCCGCGTTTGCCTGCATCGGCACGTTGCGTTTCATCGGGTTTTTCGATCCCGTTGCGCTGCGTCACGACACCGCCTACATCGGTGCTATGCTCTTCGTCATCCCTGGTTTCCCACTGATTACCGGCGGTCTTGACATCGCGAAAATGGACCTGCCCAGCGGCATCCAGCGCCTGGTCTATACGATGGCGCTCATTTTGATGGCCACGCTCGCCGGCTGGATGGTGGCGACCATCGTCCACCTCAATCCGCAAGGCTTCGAACCGCTCGGCCTCAACCCGTGGGTCAATACCGCTCTGCGCGCGCTCACCGCGTTCGGTGGGGTCTGGGGCTTCTCGGTGTTGTTCAATTCGCCGCAACGCATGTGCTTCACTGCCGCCTTTATCGGCGCAATCACAGACACGTTGCGTCTGACCGTGGTCGACATGGGTATGCCGCCCGAGGCCGCCGCGTTCCTGGGCGCAATGCTTGCCGGCCTGCTCGCTTCGGCTTGGCGTTCGTCGGTGCGTCACGGCTTCTTGCCGCCCTACCTTGGCTATCCGCGCATCTGCCTGACCGTCCCGGCGATCGTCATCATGGTGCCCGGCCTGTATATGTACCGCGCGATGTTCTACCTCGGCCAGTTCGACACCTTGAATGCTCTCGACTGGGCCTTCCGCGCCTTCATGGTCATCCTCTGCTTACCCATCGGCCTCGCGATGGCCCGCGTCATCACTGACAAATCCTGGCGCTACGACGTGTGACGGCTTTGCCGGGAAGCACAAGTCGGCAGATAGGTTTTTAAAAACGGCCATTTTCTGCCATTCCTGATTTCCTATCTGCCGACTTGTGCGATGCCTACGCTTTCGCAATGAGGATGGTGAAGCCTTGATCGCCGTCCATCTCCTTGAGTCCCGCGAAAGTAATCTTGCATCCCAGCGCTTTCGAAGTTTTTGTCTCTCCGAGCTTCAGGAACATCTTGCCATCATTGTCTATTTCTGGGCTTTGGTCGTTGGCGTAAGCGTTAATGTAAATTCCGTATTCACCGTCGATGCTCCTGAATGCCTCTGGCATGTCGATTGATATGTTCTCGCCAAAGCGGCCGTCGGTTCCGTCGTCGAATGACTGGCTTATGGTTTTGCTGGTCAGCCATTGCCATGGTGGGATTTTGGCGGTTTTATTGACTATCGGATGGCGGCTATCGGGAATCGCTAAAATGGTTGCTGCCTGCTGTCCGTCGAGGTCGGTAAGCGCGACAAGTGTCACCGAATAATGCATCTCGCGCAGATATTGCGTTTCGCCGACGGATAATGGCATGAAAGTGATTTCGCCTGCATCGTCGTCATGGGGTATCTTGGCATCGAAGTTGATGCTGCTCCACTTGCCTTCCCCGCTGGCCACGTAAGATAGATCGATTTCCATATCCCCGAAACGCATTGCTTCGCCGAGAGGCCCGGTCTTTAGGGTGCCCTTTTGCAGCTGTTCCTTGACGATTGTTGCGGATTCGTGAATGATTGGCCCGTGTTTCGGCGGTGTCAGCATCACCGTGACGCCCTGCTTGCCTCCGATGTCGGTCAGACCGACGAATGTCAGCGTATATTCCTGGTCTTTTTCTTGGTTTCCGCCGAGTTTTAGCGGCTTTCCTTCGTTGTCATCAAAGTTGTTATCAAAGTCGTCGAGGAAGATGGAGGGCGCGCCGTTGATTTCCCCGATGTTGTATGGAGCGTCGATTTTGCGGCTGCCGAAGTCGAGGGTTCCGCCCAGAGGTGCGGTTCGGACACGGCTTTCGCTCGTCTGTATGGCCTGTATCGTTGAAGCATCGGCGTTCTGGTGGATGATCGGTCGGCCGTCGTCGTAAGGGGTGATGAGCAGGGTGAGCCCTTGCGCTTTGGTATATTTCGAGTATCTATCAGGTCTGTGTTTCATTTTGATCAGCGCGACCAGCGTTATCGAACAGCGCAGCGGCTTTGAGGTTTTCGTTTTTCCGAGTGCTATATCTAATGTATCGTCGGGCGTCTCATAGCCGCTGCTTTTGTGGGGTCGGTAGAGGCTCTCCATCTTCAAGGTGGCGGAATAGGTTTTGCTGGTTTTGTGGACATTCGTGACCCAAAATTTCAGGTCTCCGTTCGACGGGCAGTTGAACATGCAGGAGGTATCGATCGTGATGACTTTGCCGGTTTTGAGTTTTTCCTTCGGAATGTTGGCGGATTGCTCGATGATACCCGGCTCCGGGCGGTCGGGCGAATAATAGGAGTAGACGATTACGGCAGAGATGATTGTTGCGATGGTGACGAGAGCCGCCACCACAACGACGATGATTCTGTTTCTGCGCCGGTGCTGACTTCTTTGCCTCATGGAAACCAAGTATATCTTATGATAATTTCTATCAGAAAAGGTTTTGGGCTGATTTCCAAACCTAGATTGTTGTCATTCTGGAAGTTGCCAATTAAAGGCTCATTTTGAATAGCAAAAAGGCCGGTCGATACGAATCTGGGAATGGCTTGTTTCGCCATTCAGGATTTCGTATTGACCGACCTTTTGGTTCGACGAGTGTTTTGGGGACTCAGTACTTCATGCCCATAGCGTCGCGGACCTGGTCGAGGGTTTCCTTGGCGATGGCGTTGGCGCGCTTGTTGCCGTCGTGGATGATGTCGCGGATCGAGTCCATATCCTTGGCCAGTTCGGCGCGGCGCTCGCGGTGCGGTGCCAGGAATTCGTTGACCGACTTGATGACGTACTGCTTCAAGGCCCCTGCTCCGGCATCCCCGATTTCCTCGGCGATATCCTTCGGGTCACGGTCGGTGACGAGGCCGGCGGTGGTCAAAAGCGCGGAAACCTGCGGACGATTGACCGGATCAAAGGTGATGCGACGTTCGGAATCGGTCGGGCTCTTCTTGATGAGCTTGGCGGTTTCCTCGGCAGTGGCGCCGAGTATGATGGAGTTGCCGTAGGACTTGCTCATCTTGCGGCCGTCGAGGCCCGGAATCTCGGGCGCATCGGAAAGGATGGCTGTCGGCTCGGGAAAGACGGGGTTCTTCTTGGCGTAACGCTCGTTGAAGCGGCGTGCGATGGTGCGCGTGATCTCGACATGCGGCAGGTTGTCTTTGCCGATCGGCACGACATTGGCCTTGCAGAAAAGGATGTCGCAGGCCTGATGAACGGGATAGGTCAGCAGCAGGCCGGTCAGCGCGTGGCCGCTCGCCTCGGCTTCGGCCTTGACGGTCGGGTTGCGCAGCAGTTCCGCTTCGGTGACCAATGACAAGAACGGCAGCATCAGCTGGTTCTCACACGGAATCGCGGAATGTGCGAAAATCATGGTCTTGTTCGGGTCAATGCCGGCGGCGAGATAATCCAAGACCATGTTGAGCGTATTGTCCTGGATATGCTCGGTGGTGTCGCGGTCAGTGATGACCTGATAGTCGGCGATGAGCACGTTGGTGTGCACGCCTTTGTTCTGCATCGCGACACGCTCGCGGATGGAACCGAAATAGTGGCCGAGGTGCAGACGTCCGGTCGGGCGGTCGCCGGTGAGCATGGTGAACTTGCCTGGGTCCTTCTCAAGTTTGGCCAAAACCGCATCAGAACGCTTCTTGGACTCGATAAAACTTGCGCTGATTTCGTTGCCCGCCGCAGTGACTTGTTCGTTTTCCACATCGTTTTTTGCGTCCGCCATGACTCGCCCTCAATCGTTTGTAGTCCTTGAAAATCTTGTTTTTATGGTAAAAGTCTGAGCCGACAATGAAACGTGACGGATTGGGTGGTATCCTTCTATATTGATGGATTAATGCAAGCACATAATATTCAGGGGGTCAAATGGGCCGCGGACGTCAAAAGGCTAAACAGAAGAAAATGGCCCGTAAGCTTAAGTATTTGACAACCGATACCGATTATGACGAGCTGGCAAAGGAGCTTGGCGCGCAGGAGCCGGGAACCGGGTCGACCGATCCGTTCACTGAGGTTGAGAAGGAATATTCGCGCAATCATGGCGAGCCCGATGCGCATACGCATGCCGAGGCCGTAGACCAGCATGACGATTCGCCGGCCGTCGACGACGATTTGGATGATTACGCCAAGTGGGCCGCCGAAGCCGCAGCGAAGGCTTCCAGCGATGACAAGGCCAAGCCTGCCGTCAAGAAAGTCGCCATTCCCAAGCCGCACAAACCGATTCGCATGCCTATTCCCAGTGCTTTGCGTAAGCCAAAGCCCAAGGACGACAAAGCCTGATTCAGTTTAGTCATATTTTATTGAGGACTGTCAGAATATGTTCATCTGACAGTCCTCAATTTATTAGCCAAGAAGAATTGTTGGATAGTAAATTAAGGCTACTATGAGCGTTGCGTTAAGGAACGTTTTGTCAATCCAGCGGTAGCAGCGCGCTCAGATCGTCGCGCTCACCGATGGCGCTGATACGGCCGGCGTCTTTTTCTTCCGACCATTTGGTCAGGCCGCAAGCCAGCCGCAGCCACACGTCCGGGTCGAGCTCGATGACATCGGGCGGGGTGAGATTATGCGGGTCCGAGGCGGGGCCGTCGAGGATTTTCACCGCTCCCCAAGGTGCCACGCGCACTTCGACGCCGGGGCCGGGAGCTTTGTTTTCCAAGAGATAGAGCGAATACCGCACGGCCATGGCCCATGTGTTGCGCGGTAGATCGCTGGGTGAAAACGTAAGTCGGGCCTCAAGCGGTTCGCCACGATGTGCGTCCGCCGCTTTGCGCCACTGATCGAGCGCCGCCATGCCCTTCGAAATATCTTGTTCCCGTATCGCTGCCATGTGGCCATCGTCCCTCACCTTGTGGACGGAATTAGGCCATAGGTATGCCGATAGCTGCCAGTTTGCATCTTCCTCGCATTATGGACGGGATGGGAAGCAAAGTCTCGCTGGCTATTTCATTGCCGTTTTCTTGGCGGATGAAACAACGGCATAGGGACATAACAAAGCCGTCGCATTCCCAACAAGGCGATGCGGCGGCTTTGAATAATAAAATAAATAAAGGTCAGGCGGTAGCGGTTTCCGGGCCCGCTTCAGGCGTCGGATCAGCTTCCTTATCAAGACCCAAATCAACTGGCGAAGAGCTGTTTTCCCACGGCTCTTCCCACGGATCATAGTCGGGGTTCTGCTGCTTGTACATATAAAGGCCGACGACTGCAGCGAGCAGACCGCCGAAGAGCAGCGCAAAGAACTTCCAACCGTTAGAAGACTTGTTCTCCATGACGGCTCCTTTCTTAAGTGCCGGCTTGCGCGTCCAAGCCAACGTTGCTTCTATCCTAGCCGATATTTTGTGACAATTGGGTGCAAAGCCCATGAAAAGCGAAAAGTTCAAGGTTTCTTGATATTTGTATCAAGATTTTTGTGCACTACTGCAGGTGGTCTTGTATGCTTCAATCGATAAAATGTAACAATGACCAATCAGAACGGTGACCTTCAACGCTGGTTTCGTAAATTCAGGTATCAATGGAGTTCCGGTGGCCCCGTTATCACGTGGACAATCGTTATTATGTGTGTGGCCGTATGGCTCGTTGAAGTGCTTTTCAAATACGGTTCGCCGGAACAGTTCAACAGCCTGATTTTCAATGGTTCGTTCACTTCGAGCCTGGCGATTGTGAAGCCGTGGACGTGGCTCACGTCGATGTTCATGCACGACCCGAACGTGCTGCACGTGCTGGGCAACATGCTCACGCTGATTATCATCGGGCCGTATCTGGAAGGCTTGCTCGGGCACTGGTGCTTCCTTGCCGTCTACCTGATTTGCGGGCTCGGCGCCTCTGACGGCCAGATAGTCTACAGCTATTTCACTCACGATTGGGGCATGTCCTCATACGGCGCTTCCGGTGCGTTGTTCGGGCTTTTCGGGGTGGTGCTTCTCGTTTTCCGGCGCACGCATGAAGATATCCGTGGGATGTTGATTTGGATTATCCTCGATCTGGCGATGCCGCTTTTCGTGCCGCATGTGGCGTGGCAGGCGCACGTCGGCGGATTCGTGGTCGGCTTGGTGCTGGGCTGGTTGCTGCTAGATGGCATTCCGGCGCTGCGCCGCCGCCCGCTTTGGGTGCGGACGTTGATTTATGGAGCGGTTCTTGTCGTGCTGCTGGTGGTGTTGGCAGTGGTGCTGACACCGCAATGGCTGATTCGCTTGGAGCTGCAGGCCCAGCAGCTCAATTTGCCGGACGTGCCATAAGGGCGAGTGACCTATTGGCTGGATGGTTTTCGGCCTGATTGCGTTAATCTGCACGTATGGCCTGTAGCCTGCACTTTTTTGACAGTACTGTTGGCAAAGTGCGTTTTGCGGCCGGCTAAGTGCACTTTGCCTACGGCGATGCGGAGAAAGTGCACTTTGGTATGGGTAAAGTGCATGTTTTTGACGGTAGTGTCGCGGGGATGCGCTTGGTGTATGTAGGTTGCACTTTTGACGGTGGCGTAGGAAAAGTGCACTTTAGCGTGGCTAAGTTGCATGTTTTGGCAGTTGCGTTGAAAACATGCACTTAGGCACGGATAAGGCGCACTTTTTTGACGGAATACATAAAATGTGCAACCCGGAAACGGACGGGTTGCACATTATAACGTGAGAATCGGGGGCGTGCCTGTCTCCTACTTATCGGCGCGATGCTGGCGCAGGACGGACTCGACCAACTGTGAGTAGAGGTTGGAAAGGCTGTATCCGGCGGCGATGGCGGCCTGCGGAAGCTGCGAAGTCGCGGTCATGCCGGGGGCCACGTTCGATTCGAGGAACTGCGGGGTGCCGGACTCATCGACGATGAAGTCGGTGCGGGAGATATCGCGCAGGCTCAGGGTATTATGGGCTGTCAAGGCCGCGTTCTGTGCCGCTTTGAGAACGGACTCCGGCAGACGTGCGGGAACGTAGAAATCTGTCGGGCCGGGAGTGACGCGGGCTTCATAATCATAATCGCCGTCAGGCGTGGCTACCTCAAGTGGCGGCAGAACGAGCGGTTCCCCGTCAATTTCCAGTACGGAGACCGAAATCTCGGTACCGGTGACGGCCTTCTCCACCAGCGCGACATCGCCATATGCGAAACTGTTCACCATCGCTTGTGGGAGCTCCGTTGCCTTGTCGACGCGGGTGCAGCCCATGGCCGAGCCACCTTGTGTGGGCTTGACGAAAAGCGGCAGTTTCAGCGATTCGACCAGCAAATCGACCACTTTCTTCGCCCCGAGCTCGCGGAAGGTCGATTCGGGCAGAGCCACCGAAACCGGGGTGGAGAGTCCGCCGAGTTTGCGCACCACGTTTTTGGCGATGGGCTTGCTCCAGGCCGTGCGGGAGGCCTTCGCGCGCGAGCCGATATACGGCAGGTCCTCCATTTCAAGGATGTCACGAATCGAGCCGTCCTCGCCATTGGCGCCATGCAACAGCGGCCAGACGATGTCGGGACGGGTTTCGGGATTGCTCAGGTATGGCAGCAGCTCACTGTCCATATCGTGTATAGCAACGTTCCAACCGGCCTCTTCAAGGTAGCCGCCGACGCGATGTCCACTGGTGAGCGAAACGTCGCGCTCATGGCTCATGCCGCCGCAGATGACGAGTACTTTGGTCGCTGCGCGGTCGATGGGAGCAATATCTTTCGTTGCGGTTGCACGCTTTGTGGCCTTGATATGTTTTGCCATAATATGATGCTCCTTCAATCTTTCTTATCCGAGCTGCTGGAACGGCGTGCGTCCGCGTCGGCCTTTGCGGTGCCGAAGAGTTCGGCGGTCTTGAGCTCGTTGTTCATCACACCTGCGAGACGCTGGATGCCCAGCTTGATTTTATCCGGCGTCGGATAGCAGAACGAAAGACGCATGTGGTGTGTGCCGCTGCCGTCGAGGTAGAAGCCGGTGCCGGCCACGTAGGCGACCTTTGCGGTGATGGCGCGAGGCAGCATTTCCTTGGAATTCAAGCCTTCCGGAATCTTCAGCCAGATATAGAAGCCGCCCTTGGGCTTGTTCCACGAGCAATATGGGAGATACTCGCGCAGCGCCGCATCCATAGTGTCGCAACGTTTCTTGTACATGCCACGGTATTGGCTGATTTGGTTCTTCCAGTCGAAATTGTCGAGGTAAGTGGTGATGGTCATCTGGCTCATATTCGGCGGGCAGAGAATCGACGCCTCGTTGGCGAGAATGAGCTTCTTGCGGATTCCCGGAGGCGCCACGATCCACGCGATGCGCATGCCCGGCGCGATGATTTTGGAGAAGCTGGAAAGGTAGACCACGTTTTCGGAGTCCATCGAACGCAACGCGGGGTAGGTCTGACCGTTGAAACCGAGCAGGCCGTAAGGGTTGTCTTCGACGATGAGCACGTGGTATTTGCGCGCGATCTCGATGATGCGCGGGCGGCGCTCGACGCTCATCGTCACGCCAGCAGGGTTATGGAAATTGGGCACGGTATAGAGGAATTTGACCTTTTTGCCGTCTGCAAGTTGGGCCTTGATGGTCTCCTCGAACGATTCGGGGATAAGCCCGTCCTTGTCGGTCTGTGCGTTGACCACCTCGACCTGGAAGGATGAGAAGACGCCGAGCGCGCCAACGTAATTCGGCGCTTCGGCGATGACGACATCGCCCGGATCGCACATGATGCGCGTGACCAGATCAATGGCGTTCTGTGAGCCGTTGGAGATGACGACATCGTCGGGCTGCACGTCCTTGATGCCTTCGAGCGCCATAATCTGCAGGACGTCCTCACGCAGATGCGGGTCGCCTTGCGCCGAGCCATACTGCCAAGCTACGTCGCCTTTGTCCACAAGCATCTTGGCGATGAGTTCCGAGAGCTCTTTGAACGGCAAGTAGTCCAAATAAGGCATGCCGCCGGCCAGCGAAACCACATCCGGGCGCGAAGCGGTTGCGAACAAAGCCCGGATTTCGGAGGCGCGCATGTTGTCGGCACGAGCTGCGTAAGAGTCGTACCACGGGTCGTTCTTGAAGACCTTGGAGTTGGAAGTCTTGGTTTTGGCGTCCTCGGTTTTCGTTGCCGTTGCGACGCTCGCGGTCGCCTTGGAACCGATGTCTTTGCCCTCGTCGGTTTCCCCGGAAATGTTCTTGGTCTTAGACATCAACCCATCCCTTCTTTCGGTTGCGGCCTGCTCTAAACGAGCGCCGCTTTCCAAACAGATTTCGCGCGTTTAAACAATATAAAAGAAGACTCTAGTCGCCCTCCGTCGCCGCGCAATCGCCCGCGAAAAACCAGCACCGCTTCAACACGCTTTTGGCAGTTCGTCGAATTGGCGTCTCAGGATTGCTGACTCTTGGAATGTTTAGTACAGCGCGACGTGGTTGATGTAGAGGGAATGGTTGGGTAGGGAATCCATAGGGACCCAGAGCAGGAAGTCCTGCGACTTGACGGGCTTCTGCAGTTTAACCTCGGTGGTTCCGCTTGCGTCGAAGGTGAACTGGGCGACCCGCTGACCCGCGTTCGGATCCTGCGCGGAGTTGGCGATGAGGTAGCCGGTGCCCCCGGAAGTGCGAATCTGGACCACGAAACGAGTGACGGTGGCCGGCTGGCTTATGTGCATGTAATACGCAAGGCCGTCCTGTCCTGCCGGGCTCTGGTAGAACTCCTGCTTGTCGATGGTCAACGGCGTATTGTTCACCGGCAGCGATGGCGCGGGAACAGCTTTGGCGTTTTTGTCGGCGGTGATTGCTTTGGAGTTCGTACCGTTTGCGGACTTAGAGGAGGAGTCGCTTGACGAGCCGTTTTGCTTATTGGCATTGTTGGAATCGGCTGAGCCTTGGTCCCCGCTTTCGCCTCCATCGCCTTGTGCGCCGAAAGGCACCTTGTTGAGATTCATGTTGGGCCATGGGTCGGAATTCGACTGCTGGTAGGTGCCGGCGTTTTTGCTATTGTGATCGATCAAGACGAACGCGGCGACGCCTGCGGCAGCGAGAATCAGCACAATGACGGCGATGATGGCGACGACTTTGGTAGTGAGCTTGCCGAGCAGCGGGGTATCGGCGATATCGTCGTTGGTCGGATTGTCGGATTCCTGCTGCGCCTTCTGCTGAGGTGTGAAGCTGGGAGGGGTGATGACCGGATTGGCTGCATCGATGGCCTCCCGCTCCGCCTCGAGTGCGGCCGCGGACTCGTGCCCGGGCTCGATGAAATTGCCTTCGGCGTCGAGCAACGGAATGCGACCCGTCGCTTCGGTGCGGTTGCCTGGATTGGTATCGTTGTCGCCAGAGCCATTGCCTTTCATGGCGAAGTCGAATTGCATCGTCGGGTTCGTGGTCTGTACGGTGTTCTGGTCGAAATCCGGGAAAATGGAATCGTCGGCCGTGGAATCGAATGATTTGAAAGCGTCGGCCATTTCCGCTGCGGCCAGATCGTGTAGATCCATGCGCGGGGCTGCGACGTTGTTAAGGTCGTCGGAGTGGTGCTGATTACTGCCGGACTTGCCGCGTTGACGCCACCATTTCGAGTATCGGTCTTGTGAAGGGCCGGCCGGCTTTGCGTTATTAGCGGCACCGGCAGCTCCACGAATATCAGGAGTGCCCGGAATACCTTGTGTCCCGGTCTTTTTCGGCATCGGCAACGGCGTCGGGTTATTTTGTGATGAAGCCGCCTTTGAACCTGCAGATGTGTTGTCGGAAGTGCGGTTGGCGTTTGCGCCTGCGGATTTCGGCTGGTTCATCCAACCGGCTTTTGCTGGATTAACGCGGGACTGGCCGGAAGGCGTGGGGGTCACAGAAGTGGCGGCAGAATCGACGCGAGCAGTTGCGCCTGCTCGTTTTTGCGCAGCATTGGCTCTGACTCCAGCTCCAGCAGCGCCTGCTCCAGCGGCGCTGGCGGCCTGACGAGCGCGGAACTGCAACTGGTTGGTCGAAAGATTCTGTGGGAAATCAAGCAGATTGTTTGGACGTGCCCTGCGCAGCCGAAGCCTTGAAATGGAAGCTTCGCCGTCGGAATTCGGCCGTTTCAGCTCACTCGCTGGAAGCTGTGCCACCGGCTTGACGGACCCGAGTAAGGCGACAAGCTCGGACAGCGAGACCATCGAAAGAGTTGGCCTGCCGTCCACGTCCGTGATGGACAATCCGCGGTCGCAGATGATACGCAGCTCTTCGGGTGTGTCCTCAGGAAGCGCCGAAAGGTCGAAATTCTTGATTTCCGAAGTCCATTTGCCAGTGAGCATCGCGTAAAGCAGCGCGGCAAGCTCGTGAACCGCCAGCATTTCCGGCGCCAGATGCTGTTCTTCAGGAGTGCTGACAAACATCGCTTCGAGCGGGGCGTCGGTAATCTGGACGCCTTTTGATGTAATACGAACGATGTCGGTGCTCAGCGCCTTCATTTTCAGATCGTCGCGCAGCAGCGTTTCCAAGCCATTCGCGGCTTCGGCGATGATGGAATGCATGGCTTCGTAGCCAAGCTTGCGTGTGCCATGCCCAATGAAATTGTTGAGTGAAAGCCCTTGGTCAAGACGCGTGATGAGCACGGGAATATCGCCGACGTGCTGTATTTGGATAACCTGCGTGAAATGCGGGTTGCGCGAAAGGGTGAGCGTTGAGGCAATCGCCTCGAAGCTGGGGATGGCTGCCTTGTCGGTGAGGATGAAAAGCTGGCAATCGCGCGCGAGGATTCGGTCGTTGGCCTTCCATGCCTCGAGCCCGGGTATGCTACGCAGCGGCGACACCAACGTATATCTGCTGATGACGATATCTCCCAGCTGTGGCTTCATAATTTCCTCGACCCTACACGCAAACGAATGTAATCAAATCAGGCGGTTTGCCTTCTGTTTCATTCTATCCATGGCCGTGGCCGGGGCGTAAGTTTTTGTGACAAGGTTTCGTGTCGATTTGTCGTATATCACTGGTTTGGCGGCGTTCGGGCTCGCGCCGTCAGCGTGCATGGTGGCGGGGAGCCTTGGAAATCTCGGTTTCGAGGGCCGCTTTTTCGGCTTCGTCAACCGGGGGTAAGCCCAGTGATGCTGCGGTCAGCCAGGTGAAATTATCTGGCGGGGCCGGAAATTGGGAAACGGGCTTGGCAGGAATTTGTGGTTTGACAGCGGCGTCGTTTTCCGTCTCGGTATCGGCATCGGGCCGCCGGGGCGGCATATCTGTGGTGTCGAAAAGCGGCTTGATCTGGGAAGCCGGGCGCTCGCCATAAGATGAATCGGCAGAATCGGTGGGCTCGATGGGAAGTGCCGGAAGTTCGGCGTGCTCAGCGCTTTCCGGTTCCGAAAGTGAGGGAGCGGAAGGGAACGTCAGGTTATCGGATATTCCGAAATCCTGGAATAGGCTTGAATTCTCGGATTCTAGGGCATCAAACGACGTCGCCGGGTCTTGCGATGTCGATGCCGCTGCCGGAGAACGTTGCACGTCTTTATCAATTAGTCGATTATCGTTGAAAATATCGCTATCCGATAAATTTTTGTCCGAACGAACGTTTTCGTCTTTCGATAATTTTTCACCTAAAGGGTTGAAAGCAACCGGGGCATAATGCCGCGCGCCACTTACGCCGGACGGAAATCTGTCTCCCGGAGTATGGGAAGACCTCGTTTCCGTATCGGCGGAATTGGCGTTTGTAAAAGGCATACCCTCTACTGTAGCCGTATTTGCTGTTGGGGACGAGTTTGAAATGTTCGAATTCTGTGTTGTATCGCGGTTTCCGGGCTGTATGATGTCCTGAAATTCGGGCGCAGCAAAATTGCCGGGAATGGTTGCGTTCTCGATTTTCTCGGTTTTGTCGGGAATATCCGCATCTTGGATTTCCTGTGTATTTTCGGCGTTTTCATCACTTGTGGCATTAGCGCCGCCGGGAACTCTGATACCGAGCCTGCCGGCAAACGAGCGGACAATCGGCATCAATTCCTGCGTACGAAGCACCCACAACGTACCTACATAAAGCAAGGCGATGATAATGGCGAGTACGCAGCAGACACCAACGGCCTGGAACCAGTTCATGTGCCCGCCGCGCACGCCCGCACCAGGTTCGATATCGGCTCCGAACAGCCCGTAAACCGGGTAGCGCAGGAGCATGCCGCCCGCAATGGCGACAAGCGAGGCGATAATCCCCTTGCCGAATGCCGTGGCGATGCGTTTGCCGTCGAGTCGGCCATTAAAACGTTTCCGCACCATATAGACGATGACAGGGAAGGCGAAGATGAACGACAGTGACATCGTTGCGCCCACCGTAGTGGCCCAGTTGAACGGCGAGATGAACAGAATCGCGATGACAATCATCAGCGCCTGCCCGCCCGAAACCAGCAGGGTAAAGAAGAAGGGATGGTAGCCGTCCTCGAAGGCGTAGAACGTGCGCTGAATGATGAGATAGGTCGAGGAGAAGGGCAGGCCGATTGACAGCGCGGCCAAGGGCCCGGCCATGAGCACCGCTTCCTTGACGCTGACGCTGGGTAGCAGGGCAAGCGTAATCGGCGTGGGGATGACGATGAAAAGTACGCTGAAGAGGCACATCATCAACCAGACGTTGCGCAGCGAGCCGCTCAAATCCTCACGAGCACCATCAATGTCATGGTCGGCAATGGCCTGCGAGATTTTGGGAAACATTGCCGTGGCCACCGAGGTGGCAATTAGCGAATAGGGCAGGATATAAATGGTGTTGGCGTTCCAATAGCTCGCGTTGCCGGCCATGTCGAGCGCGTTGAGATGGAGCTGCGCCGCCTTGCCGGGCACGCTGGTGAGCACACGCTGGTTGACGATGGTCTGTAGCTGGTCGACGATAACGATGCCGATGCCCCAGGCTGCCACCGACCCCATCGAGCGCAGGCCGAAGCCGTGGATACCCCAGCTCGGCCGGTAATGAAGCCCGATTTTGCGCAGCGGCAGGAATAGGATCAGTGCTTGGAAGGCGACGCCCAAGGTCCACGCGCCTGCTGTCAAGGCGATTTTCTCGCTGGTCCAGAAGCTCAGGGGCTGTGTGTTTGCCCGGCCGAACATGAAAATGAACGCAGTGAAACCAATGCAGCTGATGACGTTGGCGCCCACCGAGCTCCAGGCATAAGTGCCGAAATGGTCTTTGGCGGCGAGGATCTGGCCGAGAACGGTGTAAAGGCCGTAGAAGAAAATCTGCGGGACGCACCAGAAGGTGAACGAAGTGGCCAGGGCCAGCATATCGTGGTTGCCGTTGACGTAGAGGCGTGTGAGCGGAGGGGTGAGCAGCGCCACGAGCAGCGTCACGGCCAGCAGCAGGGTGATGGCGAGGGTGACGAGTTTGTTGAGTCGATCCTGTGCGTCTTTCTTTTTCAGTGTACGCACGATTTGCGGCACGAGCACTGCGTTGAAAATGCCGCCGGAAACCAGCGTGAAGATGACCTGAGGAATCTGCGAGCCGGCTTGGTAGGCGTCGGCCGCCATGCCCGTTGTGCCGAGGGCCGCGGCGAGTAGGATGGTGCGAATCTGGCCGGTGACGCGGCTTGCGGCCGTCCCCACGGCCATAACCATCGAATTATGACCTACAGATGAGCTCATTCGTCAGGATCTTTCTTGCGGTTGAATTGGCGCCACAGGCCGATGACCCCTAGGACCAACGCGACGGCTATGAAAATGATGCCGCTTTTGTCGCTCAAGCGCAAAGTGCTGGTGATGCGTGTCGATTGCGGGGCGGAGAAGGCGTCTCCCCTGCGGTCGGTGAGCGTCAGGTGCGCTGTGGCGGTACCGGAAGTCGAGACGCGCACGTTGAACGTGGTTTGGGCCTCGCTGCGTGCCGGGATGGAAAGCGTGACGAATCGCGTCGTAACGATTTCCATCGAATCTGAAAGCGATGAAATCTTGACGGTTACCGGATAAGGATGGTTATTGCTCACCGTCACCGGCATTTTCGCGGATTCGCTCAAAACGGTAATGGATTCCGAAGGGGTGATCTTGATGCCGTTCATCAGTTGGGCGGCGAGGTTCTGGGCGCTCGCGCTCATGCGTTTGGCCATGGCATCGTTGTCTGAAAGCGCGTGCAGGGCGAGGGTGTTTTGCATCGAGGATATGGCGGCGATCCAGTCGCAGCCGTTTTTTGAGCGTTTCGCTGTTGCGTCCGCGTCTTGGCGGGCGAGGGCTTGCGCGTCTCCAGTGTCGGTTTTGCCGCCGTTGACGTTTCCGTTTGCGTTGTTGGAGTTGCCGTTGGCCCCATTGCTGCCATTGGCGTTTGAGGGCGACGAAGGAGGAGTATTTGCGGAATTATTTGAATTCTTCGAACTGCTGGTTTTGGAGGAATTTGTGGACTGGCCTGATGTGCCGGTTGCATTCGAGCCGGAGCCTGAACCTGAGCCCGCTGCAGTGCCCGATTTTTCGTCGGTTTTCGCACCCGACGAACTATTCTGCCCGCCCTGTGTTTTCGAAGTTCCGGAATTATTCGAATTATTTGAGCTGCTTGTCGAACCTGACGTTCCAGAGGTTCCTGAATTCCCTGACGCGGGCGAATCCGAAGAAGATTCATCAAGAATGGAATTGTTGAACCGGTCGATGTCGTTTTTACTCGCGGTGAGCGTGGCAAGCGTCCGACGAATATTTTGCAGCGCCGAAGCATGAATGTTGGGCGAACCGGGCACCGCATCGGCGGCTTTTTCCCCGGAAAGATAGGCATCGGCCTGGCCAAGCTCCCCCATATTGCTCAACTTCAGCCAAGGTGCCTGTTCCACTGTCTGCATCAAAGTATCTGCGTCCTGCGCGTTGCTTTCGGAATTCGTGGTAGCAGTGTCGAAGCAAATCAGCAGATTGCGCGTGGCGTAAGGGCTTTCCATCTGGTAGAAAGCGCTTTGCGCCATGAAACGCGCCAGCCTGCCCGCGGGGCTTGATTCCCCGTCCACGGTTTTGTCGGTCGGTTTTCCTTGCGCGAGCCGGCTCAGCTCGTCCTGCGCCGTGAGCACGGTGACGTCGCCGGCGGAGGTATGAATGATGTATTTGCCGGTGCGGGTCGTGGAATTGGTGGTACCGTCCTCCATGTTCGTGGTGTCAGGCGCGATGACGGTGGAATAGCCCTGCGCTCTGGCCGTTTCCAGCGAGCTCATCGTCCACTGCCCTCGCCCGGGCCAAGCGTAAGCCTGCGCGTTCGCGTTGCCGTCACCAAGCGCGTCGCGATATTCCTTCAGCCCCGTTTCCGTATTCCAGTCTTTGGCCGTAATTCCCGCTTTTTCGTAAGCGGTGCCGTCGTTGATGGCCGAATACGCGGTGATATCGAAATCGCCGGGCTGCATGATTCCGCTGGTTTTCGGCGGTACAGGAAGGCTTTGTGCCAGCGTCGGGTCTGTGATCACCTGCAAGCCGGGATGTTTGTTGATCAGTTGCTCGACGGGTTGCGAAAGCCTGTGTGTGTTGACGATTTTGGTGGTATCGCCCTCCCCCGCAGTCATGAACTGCGTGAGCTTCTGGGCGTCGACTTGCCAGCCGTCGCTGGTCAGCGGCATGACGACGGTGACGTCCATCGGCGGTGTATTGGCGGTGTTGAGCCCGTCGCTGGAACGGGTCAGGAAGGTGTGGGTGCTGTTGAGGTAGTTGCCTTGCGATTTCGAAGAAGTGCCCGCGTTCTCGGAAGAATCCCGGACAAACGAATAATCGACGCGCACGGGCTTCGGGCCCCACGAAAGCATGTTTTTCAGGCTCGGCTGGTCCGGGTTTGCGTCGATGGCGACGCTGGTTTTCTCGCCTTTTGCAATCGGCGGGACGTTGACTTCGCCAATTTGGTTGGGCACCTGGATTCGCGAATTTCCCTGCGCCCATTGCTGCAGATCCGAGCGCGAAACGAAGGTGTAATAATCGTTGACAGCGACGGTCAATGTGCCTGCCGGAAGCGCATCGTTGCTCGCGTTTTTGATGGCTACGTTCAGGTGGTAGCCGGAATTCGAAGTGACCACGGGCGTCGAGGCTGTGATGGTCACTTCGGCGTCTTTTTCAGCGGAACCGGCGTTGGAATCGCTTTGGCTGCTCGTATTGGCGCTGGGTTGTGCGGAACGCATCAAAGAGGACGAGGAATTATCGGAAGATCCCGGAGCAGTTGTCGTTTGCAGATTCGGCGATTGCGTTTTGGAAGCGCCGCTTTGCTGCGAAGGATCCGGCTGAGTTGGTGTCGCAGAGCTGGCCGGGCCCGTTTGGGAAGGATCGTTTGGCGTGGATGGATTGACAGGAGTGACCAGAGGGCCTCCTGGATTCGTGCCACTGGCGGGTGGGTTGGTTTCCCCCGGTTCTGCGGCAATCGCGCAAGCGGGCGTAAGGGCCAGAGCGGAGGCACAGAGCAGGGCTACGACGGACGAAACAATCGCCGAAATCCGAGTGGAGATGGGCGATTGTTGCTCATGCGTATTGCCGTCGGGGGCGCAGGGGTGCGAGTGTTTCAACCTTCTGCCTGCCTGTTCAGTTTCTTGGCGTAAAGCCATGCGATTTTACGTTCGTTAGGATAGCTCAGCACTCTGTCAAGGTCGTCGAAATCCACCCAGATGGCGTCTTCTGCTTCATGGTCTGGGTCGCCTTCCACCGTGAGCGTGCCGCCGATCTGACGCAGGGCGAAGTGATGAACCAGCTTGTGGACGCGCTCGGACTGGCCGGTGAACCAATAATCAATGGTGGCGATGGAATCGATGACCTCGCCCATTATTCCGGTCTCTTCATGCACCTCGCGCACCGCGGTTTGCTCGGGGGTTTCGCCCTTTTCGATATGGCCTTTTGGCAGGCACCACTCAAGATGGCCGCTGCGCGAGTGACGTGCAATGAGTGCGACGCGGTTGTGTTCGTCGAAAATCAAGCCGCCGGCTGAATATTCGCGGGCGACGGGCAGCTCCTGGGCGTCGAGAGTTGCGAATTTCATCGGACCGTGAGTGGCGCGGTGATGCGGCATCATCTTCGGCGTCGGTGCTCCGTCTGGCTCGATGAAGCGGACGATACGCCCCTCGGACTCCGAAGTATAAAGCAGTTTGTCTTGCTTCTCCGCATTTTGGGTGCGGTCACCCGAGGCGTTGGCCATCATGCGGGCCAGGTCTGCGGGCGTAATCATACCTCCAGCTTACTCAGAAGGATGTGCAGGTAGGGTAACGGAATACTTTTCGCCGTTTTACAATTATTTCGAATTGGTTGGTGCTCTTGCTAGGTGGGTCGCTGATACCGTAAAGGCAGTACGTGATAATGTCAGATTTGTAGTGCAATACGGTATGGAGCACCGTTCAATCGTCAAAATCGCTTCCCTGCTTTATACGCGACATCATTGGCAATGAGAAATGGCGGAATATCAGCGAATCGTATTTTCGAAGATTAATTGTTCACAGCACCGGAAGCAGCTTCGGTATTTTTAAAGCTTTGAGTGCTATGAATTGCCGGGATTCTTGATTCCTGCACGTGCGTGCAACGGTGACGGTATGCTGGAAAGCGCGTGAAATTCGAACGTTGGAGGCAAATCGTGGAGTTTGAGGTGTGGCCTGAGGCCATCGAGCTGGGGCACATGTTCGCAGATCAAGGTTACGAGCTTTCGCTGGTTGGCGGACCCGTGCGCGATCTGTTGCTGCACCGGAAAAGCCACGACCTTGATTTCTGCACTTCTGCGCGGCCTGAGCAGTTCGAGCCGATTTTGAAGCGTTTCGGCCACGACGGTTTCTGGGATATGGGCCGTAAGTTCGGCACTCTGGGCGCGATGCGGCGCCGCAAGGACGGCACCGAAGTCAAGGTCGAAGTCACCACGTACCGCTCCGACAAATATGACCCCGATTCCCGCAAGCCTGAAGTGAGCTACGGAGACTCGCTTGAGGGCGACCTTTCGCGGCGTGATTTCACCGTCAACGCCATGGCCCTGCGCGTTCCCGACTTGCAATTCGTCGATCCGTTCGGCGGCGCCAGCGACTTGGCCAAAGGTATTTTGCGCACCCCGGTCGATCCACGGCAATCCTTCGAGGACGACCCGTTGCGCATGATGCGTGCGGTGCGTTTCGTGGCCCAGCTCGGTTTCCGCATCGAGCCGGATACCGCCGAGGCCATCACCGATATGGTCGACCGTATTTCCATCGTCTCCGCCGAGCGCGTGCGCGACGAAATCACCAAACTGTTGCTTTCCGAACGTCCGCACGAGGGCATCGAGGCGCTGGTCGATTCCGGTTTGGCCGATATTGTATTACCTGAAATCCCGGCGCTGAAGCTGGAGATCGACGAGCACCACCGTCATAAGGACGTTTTCGAGCACACGTTGATGGTGCTCGACCGCGCAATCGCGCTGGAAACCGGTCCTGACGGCCCCGTGCCCGCCCCTGACCTGACCTTGCGTCTGGCCGCTCTGCTGCACGATATCGGCAAGCCTGCCACGCGTCGCTTCGAGCCACACGGCAAGGTGAGCTTCCATCATCACGACGTAGTCGGCGCCAAAATGGTGCGCAAGCGCTTGAAAGCGTTGCGTTTCGATCACCATATCGTTTCCGACGTGAGCGAGCTGGTGAACCTGCATCTGCGCTTCCACGGCTACGTTGATGAGCCTTGGACGGACTCGGCTGTTCGGCGGTATGTCAAGGATTCCAGCCATCTTTACGAGCGTTTGAACCGCCTGACCCGTGCCGACGCCACCACGCAGAATAAGCGCAAGGCGCTGATGTTCTCCGACGCGATGGACGAGCTTGAGGCGCGCGTCAAGGAGCTTAAGGAGCAGGAGGACTTCGACGCGATTCGTCCGGACGTCAACGGCAACGAAATCATCGAAATCCTAGGCATCAAGCCGGGTCCGGGAGTCGGTCGCGCTTACAAGCATATGCTCGATTATCGTTTGGATCACGGTCCTGCCGACCATGACACCGCCGTCGCCGAACTCAAGCGTTGGGCGGCTGAAGAAGACTTGGCCGCCGAGTAGGCGCAAACAAAAACTCGTGCGGGCCGCCAGCCAAGCCAGCGACCCGCACAAATCCATTAAGTAGAAGGACGATAACAAGAAAACGCCCTACCGGTGAAGCCCAACGAGGCGAAGCTTTGAAGACCCGGGCATGTGCCTCGAGGTGAGACGGCTCCAACCGATATCTTGAACATATCACAACGTTGTTTGGTTCTCAAATTTTCTCAAGGTTTCTTGATTTTTCCTTGATATTGCCGTTTTAATTTGCGATTCGTTTCTCGATGTGTCACGTTGGATATGCCGCACGCATGCGGCAGGCGATCCCGTGAGACGGAAAACCTAAAACGTGCGAGCGACCGGCCGGGACCAATTGGCCGGCTGACATTAAGTGGTAAGGAGGCCAGAAATGGCGTCTCAAAATAAGAAGCCCGGGGACTCCGGGCTCTGCCGGCTCGCGGCGGTGGTGTTGCTCGCGATGATTTCCAGGGTAGATCCCCTCTGGGAAGCTGCAATCCTTGCAGGTTGCCTGCTGTTGGTGATCTGGAAGTTGGAGTAGCGCCGGTACCGAACTACCTTAGCGGGTAGCGAGGCAGGATTATCCGGTGGTGGGGGGCAACCTGCCGCCGGATTTCATTTATGGATAACCGATTTCGGAATAATTACTTTTTGGGCTGGCGGAAGTCCTGCGGAAGCTTGGCTTTGTCGACTTTGCTCAATGGGGTGCAGCCCTCGATGTTCTTGATTTGGGAGCCGACGGTAGGCAGCGAACCCTTTTTCGTCAGATCGGTGAATGTCGAACCGATGACCACGCTTACGACCCCGTCCTGCCTGTTGTCCATCACCAGTTTCGCGTCGGTGAAGTTGCTATACACGGTGTAAGCCTGCCAGATATTGTTGACCCCGTAGTAGATGGTGGTTCGCTCCACTTTTCGTGAAGTGAAGTCGCCGACGCTGGAAACGTTGAAATGGCGGTTGGTCAATGCGTCGCCGACCGCCCGAGCGAGGCCGACCGCCTTCGTTCCGTTGAGCACGTTGACTTCCACGCTGTTGTTCGGCTGATACATGGCCGGGCTTTTCTTCGGATCGTCGGTGGCGCAGACGAGCGGTGCCCCGAAATTGGTTTGCGCCTGTGGCACGCCGGCGTTGCTTTTGCCGAGGGAGTGGAAAAGGGCAAAGAACGCGACGACCAGTGCGACGACCAGAACGGCCGCAATCATTGAAAACACGCGCACCTGACGGTGATGCACATACGCCTTGCGTGCCTTGCGTTCGTCACTAAATTGCTGCATGTTTCGTTCCTGTCAACCGTGCCTGCGCCAGTTCCCGCAAGCGCGTGGGCTCGCCCGACGTGCACAGGATTTGGCGAAATATCGACGTTTTCACTCTACCGTGAGAGTGTGACGCGCAATTATTCTTTGGCCGCCGCGGCCAGAGCGACGAATTCATCGATGGTCAGGGTCTCGCCGCGTCTGGTCGGATCGATGTCGGCTTGTGCGAACGCTTCCATCGGCACCAGTTTTTTCAAGGCTGCGTGGAGGGTTTTGCGGCGTTGGCCGAAAGCCGCGTCGATAAGCTGGAATACCTTCTCTTTACTGTCTTTCGAGGCGAGTTTGTTTTTGGAAGCCTTGTCGTAACGGGTAAACGAAACCAGTGCGGAATCGACGTTCGGTGCAGGCCAGAAGACGTTGCGGCCGACGAGACCGACGCGCTCAGCTTGGCCGTACCATGCCAACTTTACGCTCGGAGTGCCATAAATCTTTGAGCCGGGTTTGGCTGCAAGCCGGTCGGCCACTTCCTTCTGCACCATCACGAGGAAATGGTCGAGATTCTCGAACCGTTCGAGCAGCGTCAGCAAAATCGGCGTCGCTACGTTGTACGGCAGATTCGAAACGAGCGTGAACGGGTTGCTGTTTTCAAGATTTGACGCGAACTTGGGCAATGTCTCGGGGCTCAGGCTCATGGCGTCGGCGGTGATGACAGTAAGCCGGTCGGCCGCTTCCGGCATGAATTCGGCAACGGTTTCCGGCAGGCGTGCGGCCAGCGCCGGGTCGATTTCCACCGCAGTGACGGCAGCGCCGGTTTCCAACAAAGCCAAGGTAAGCGAGCCCAATCCTGGTCCGACTTCGAGCACTTTGGTATCGGCGGTAACGCCGGCTTCTCGTACAATGCGCCGCACGGTCCCGGGATCGATCACAAAGTTCTGCCCGAATTTCTTGGTAGGGCTGATTCCCGCTTCGGCCGCAATCCGCCGGATATCCCCCGCACCCAGCAGGTGGCCGGTATGCGACGTATTGCCGTCTGCCAAGCCGCCTTCGTCCGTCATTTGTTCACTCATGTTTTCAAAGATACCCTTGGCACACGAATCGATAGGTCTATGAGCTGGAAGTGCTGCCGGGATTTGACAGCCATGAATTGCTAAAAGTGTCGGATATACTTATGGTTTAGGTTCATGAGGCTGAAGTTTCGGTTCAACACAAACTTTGGAGTGTAAAGAGGTCAAGCGCCAGATGTAGCTGAAACTTTCGGTCAAAAAGGTAACGTTAGCTGCGGCCGCGGTTTTGCAAGAATGACCGAAACTCTATCGTTTAATACCAATGATTCGCATTCCAGAAAACGCGGGCCGCGTTCGGGCTACCGTAACGCCCGTTGATATAGGTCAGGCCAGCGGCAATCTGCGTGGCGCCGTTATCCGGCCAGTCGGTCTGGCTGGTGTACAGGTAATAATAAAGAATTTGCGGAATGCCGTACGCGGTCGAATTCGGGTTTCCTGCATTCCAGCGCCATCCGGATTCATGATCCCAAATCCATACCAGATTGCTCCAGTTGTCTCCGGTCCAACCATATTGTGCCGCAGCGCCCTGAGCGTAGATTTGTGCCTGTTCGCGCGTTGGATGCCAAAGACCGCCACCCGATGAGGCCGGGGGCGTTGGGGTCGGAGTCGGAGCAGGGGCTGGAGCAGGCGTCGGAGCAGGGGTAGGTGTCGAAGGCTGGCTCGGCTGGCTGGGTTGCTGCGAAGGAGCCGAAGGTGCCGATGTCGACGAGTTCGAGTTGCTCGAACTGTTGGAGTCACCCTTGTTCGAATCGCTGTTGCTGTTTGAACCGCTATCGGAGCCGGAGCCAGAGCCGGAATTGCTATTGCTGCCACTGCCGCCGGTCGAAGGTGCAGGAGCCGGCGCCGCAGGTCCGACGGCCACGATTTCCTCGACGGGCGCTTGCGAGATGGCTTCGGATTTGAGTGACGAACTTTCGGCCTGCCCGTCGACGTACGTGACGTCGTAAACCTGTTGTTTGTTGCCGTTCTGGCCGGCTTGACGAATCTGCGTCTGACCGGGCTGCAGGCTGGGATCGACCACGGTGCGCGTGGGGAAGGCCACGGCGACGTTCTTAGTTTCCTGGCCGTGTGTGACGCGCTGGACGCGAAGAATGGTCTTTCCGTTTTCCTCGCTGACGTTGACGCGGTCGTCTTTGCCGATGGTGATGTTCTTGGAATCGAGAATGGAGGCGGCCGTGAGCTTGCCGTTGGGCGCGACGGAAGTCTTGCCGTCTGCAATCACCGTCACCGGGCCGGCTTTGTTGATCACGAAACCGCCGGTGAGCTGGTTATAGACGTTGCCGACATTGACCGAGACCTTGGAGGCGTTCTGATCGTTGGCCTTGAAGAAGCCGAGTAGCTGGTCGGCGCTGGTGGCGTAGGTCCAGAAAGACACTTCCTGGCCTTGGATGTTGATGGTGGTCTGGTAGGCGCTGCGCACGGTGACCACGTCATTGTTTTTCAGGCCTGCCAGCTTGTCGGTGGATTCGATGAAATCGTGCGATTTGGTCTTGACGCCTTGCGATTCAAGGAATCTGGGTACGGAGGCCGAATAGGTGGTGACGGTTTTGGTATCGCCGTTGACCGTCAGGGCAACGCTTTTGCGCGCGGTGATCGCGAAGAAGATGATGCTGGCCAGCAGCACCACTCCCACGCAAACCGCCACGCGAACCCTGCGCAAAGTGACGAACCGGCGTGGCGTCCATCGACGTGCCATCCAAACCCCCTGAAGTAATTTTCCGGACATACCACGATACCGGGCATACCCATTGGCATAATCAAGTCTACAGTCTATCGGTTTCGCTGTGGGGGTTGCAATGCGTATCTGGGTTATGGAGTCAAGATTTTGCAAAGAAAAGTACGGCGAACAGTGCCTATGCAAGGCTGTAAAAATTAAAGCCATTTAAGAGGGGAAAAGGGGCGGGAGAGAAGGGGATATTCCCGCCCCTAAAGGGCGAAGCAAATTGGGGGAAGTTTCGCCCTTGGACGCTGCCCTCATATGGAAGAGGACAACGCTTACTTACTCGAGCACGAGTACTATCGTCGGCGCCTCCTTCACGCCGGAATCGTTGTGGACGTAAGGTTTGCGAACCGCCACAACGCACGCAACCCACTTTCGTGGGCCATACAACAAATTCATTACCGCTTCCATTGGCGCGTATCGCCCGCCTCAACCGCGAACAACGCCGACACCAATAACTTCAACCGCAAACTGCTTAACCGTCTCTCACCGCAACTTCGCACCGGTGAGCCTCCTGTCGGGATCGAACCGACGACCTGCCGCTTACAAGGCGGCCGCTCTGGCCATCTGAGCTAAGGAGGCGTTGGTTTCGATCGTAGCCGACAAAACCAGACAGACCATTACTTTAACAGCAAGGCTCGATTACCTTGACGTGCCTAGGGCTTTGGCCGGCCGGTGGGAAGCGTGCCAATATTTTCCGCAATACAAACGTTTTGTGAACGATGTCACTTAAAATGATATTTGTTTACGTTTTGTAATAACATAAAACGTTATATGCAAATTCCCGTTCTGAAACTTACGGGACTATCGAATGATAATAATTACTGATATAAATGGTTTTCCGGACACTTTTGTTATTTTACGTCACATAAAATCGTGTTGCGTTTTGCGCAAAACGGCTTCGCTAGACGAGAGAGAATTCGCCGGCTTTTGACTCTTGTTATACTGTTAAAAATGCTGCTTCTTGCACATCTTGGTCGGCATTGCACTTTTGGGGAATGCCACACGGCTTGTTGGGGGTAGGAATGTTAGGACATAATCAGCCGGTGTCCCGTAAGGTGCCGGTAAATGGACAACGTTGCTAGCGCAAAGAGTATAGAGGATGGGGTATGGCTCGGCATACACGCAATAGCTACTCATCGACGGCAGCTAATACTTCTTGGTATGGCGGTGTCGACGCCGGTGATTTGTTGCTTCAGGCGCGTCGCGCTCAGGAAGTCAAGGAGCGCAAGCAGCGTCGTATCATCGGATTCATAGCTTTCGTCATCGTCGTCATTTTCATCGCTGTTATCGGGTTAGTCAGCTACCGTTCCATCGCCAAGCGCAATGCTGCGCAGAATATTACCGAAGACCAGGCATACGCGACCTTGCAGGACGTCAAAGTCAAGCCAAAATTCGCCAATGACAAGGGCGGGATACTTTTTTCGAATGCCGGATACGGCAAGAAGGCCGCCAACGCTCCGACGCTGGAAATCTACACCGACCCGATGTGCCCTGGTTGCGCCGTCCTGCACCAGCAAATGGACGCGACGTTCCGCGCGATGCTCGATGCAGGCCAGATTAACCTTGAAATTCATCCGGTGACGTTCCTTGACAATATGTCGACCGATCATTATTCATCACGTGCCGATAACGGCGTGGCCTATATTTCGTCCAACGATCCCAATCCCGACCATTTGGTTGATTTCCTGACCAACATTCATTCCGATAGTTTCCAGCCTGAAGAAGCCGCCAATTACAAGCCCGTGAGCAACGATCAGTTGCAGCAGCAGGCCATCGCGTCCGGCGTTCCCGCGGATATCGCGGCGAAGGCGTTCGGTAGCGAATATGAGCCTTGGCTTTCGGCAGCCGCGCAATATACGCTGCGTCGGCCCGAGCTCAAGGACATTGACGGGCAGTTCAAGGGCAAGCTCACCACGCCCGTGGTGGTCATCAATGGCAAGATGCTCGATATTTCGGGGATTTCGGACATCGGACTCACTTATAAAGTGGCCATCCTGCAGTCCATCGGCCTCTCCAATGAGGATATCGGCAGGGCTGGCGCGCAGCCGGCCATCGGCAGCAAGGGCAACCCGACATTCCCAAAGACCCAGCCCACTGCGTGAGCGTGAGTTTGTAACGGGACTGTCTGTTTCTTCACGGGTTTCGTAGTTTGTGGCGATTCGTTTTCTTGTTAACGTTTATGTCGCATTTTGAACCTCGGTTCTCTTTGTTCCGAGTCTTTATAAGTCGTCTAAAACAAGTCGGTGCGTTGTAGTTGCCCTTTGCCAACGGGTTTTGTCTTCGCAAAAGCACCTTTGCAAATTTAGAAGATAATGAAGCGATATGGATAGATTGGTTGGGAATGAAACGTAGTCGATGAACCATAACCAATAAGTTGCGCCGACAAACAATAAGACCGGCGGCAGACCACACGAGTGTGTGAATCTGCCGCCGGTCTTGTCGTACTGATGGTGCAGGAGGAGCGACTTACCTGTTCGCTTACTTCAGCGATTCAGGAGCTCCGGTGCCGATTGCCGGCATGACGCCCTTTTGCCCGACCTGCGCTTCCTTGAGGCCTAGCGACTTCAGCAGAGCCTGCTGTTGAGTGATGCCGAGCTCCGAAACCTGGGTCATATCCATCAGCTTGCCGTTGATGGTCACGGCCGGGGTGCTCAACTGCCCGGAATTGTTCAGGATGTCTTTGCGCCTGACCGTGTAGTTGTATGACGCCTCGAGCCACTTGTTGTACGTGCCGTTGAACGCCTTGGACATCACATCCTTCGAAACCCCGGCTGCCACGGCCTGCGCTTGGATTTGCGCATTGCTGGTTGGCTTGTAATTAGCGCCTTCGTCGGGCTGGTAGTCCTTCTTGTAGAGGTTACTGACAAAATCAAGCAGGTGCTGGGGGTTCGAGTCGTGGCTGGCGACGTAGAGTATCGCGCCGGCAGCGCGTGTGGAGTACTGGTCGGTCGAATCCGCGTCGAGGAAGTTCATGACATGATAGACGAGATTGATCTGGCCGGAATTGACCATTTTGTCGAGGTCGGAATCGATTTGACGGTGCATCGAACCGCAGCCAGGGCAAAGCGGATCCATGAAGATTTCGACGGTCGGGGCATTATCGACTTTCTTGTCGTAGCCGTACTTGGAAATTAGGATGCCGCCCTTTTTGTCGATGTGCTTTGGCTTGGTTTTCACCGACTGTAGCGAGGTGTAAGAAGCGTCGGCGGTGACCTTGTTCGCCTCGTTCTTCTTGATAATCGAACGGAGGCTGACGATGGCGATGATGGCAACGAGCACGAGGATGATGGCCACGACCAGTGCGCCGATGAGCGTCTGCTGCTTGCGTTCCTTGGCCGCAGCCTCTTCCAGCGCCTTCTGCCGCGCTGCTTCCTCGGCTTGGCGCCTGGCTCGTGTCTGGCGTTTCTGCGCTTTTTTATTGCCCTGTTGTGCCATGTGTCCTTCTTTGTGATTGCAAAATGCTGCCAATCGCCGGCTTGTTCGCCGTTATAGCGACTAAAGCAACCAACGTACCAAATAGACTTAATGCTCTCTTATTTTGCACGTATGGGTGGATGAAATAGCCCGAGAGCTGAGTGCGTTGGCAGTTTGTTGCAGATATTGATACTTTGTCTAATTGCTATTCAGTCTGGTTTGGGTCTGAGCTCGGTTTCGGCTACTGTTTATTTGCGTTTATTTGTAATTGTATTACAGCTGTGGATTGGGAAGCGGTATCCAGTTGATTTGATGATCGGTGAGGGCAAGCGCCAGTGCCGCAAGCGCTGCTATCAGCCAAATCGCGAGAAGTATCCAGCGTCGGAGCGAATGGCGTTTTGTATTGGTTGTATAGGTTTCGTCGTCGCTATCGTCATAGGTTTCGTCAATATCGTTGATATCCTCCGCATCGCTATCTCCATTGGATAGATTATCTTCGTATCCGTTTCCCGCAGGGTTTGCGGAATATGCTGTGACATCCGGTTCGGGATAAGCGGCTCCGCGCAGGCGGCCGGCACCGATGCGCAGCAACGTGGTCTTCGGGCCGAAAACGGCGACCAACCAGGCGGCGGCCATGAATATCGCCAGCGAAAGGCTTGAATAGGAAAGCGAAACGTCGGCGGGCAGCGGAAGCGGAATGTGCCAGGAACCGAGCGATAGTGCGATCATGTGCGCGGGAAGCCCGGAAACCAAGTTCACGACCACCGGGCCCACCCCTGCGATGACGATGAGGATCAGCGCTCGCGGAATGGTGAAAATAAGGGCTTTGAGGATATGCCACGGCAGGCTTACCGTGCGCAACGCCGGGTCGCCGCCCTTGCGAATGCCGCCGCGGCGCTCTTCGCGTTCGAGCTGTCCCTCTTCGCTGTAACCCAGCGTCAGCAGGAACCAAAGCAGAGCTGCGGCACAACATATCGAAATGATTGGTTCCGAGGCCGAAAGCAGCGCAAACGGGACCGCTAGAAGCCACAGCGGCAGAATTGAGCGTGAGAGCAATTTGCCGCGCCTGACATCTGCCGGATTCGCCGTCGGTTGCGTGACGGGCTGGGCAAGCTGGGCCTGTTGCAGTGGATAGCCTGGCTGCACGTTCGGTTGGCCATATATATAAGGTGCGGGATACGGAGCCCCGTAAGCGGCGTTTTGGGCTTGTGGCGGCCCATTAAATCCTGGATATTGTTGCACTGCTTGAGCGGCTGGCGCGACCGTGAGCGGCATTGTGGCGTCGGCGGACTGCTGTTGCCGCAAGGCTTGCGAATTCGAGGTGGAAAGAGGTGACGTCTGCTCAAGGCTTTGCGTCATCGGTGCGCTAAGCGGCATCGTAGTGGTGGCATTGGCGTTCGGATTGTTGTGCGCCATTATGGAAGTCGCGGTGAGGTCTTGTGGCGAAGGCGCAGGTAAAGCCTCTGTCGCGTTCTCGTCTGGGGCTGAAGAGGCTTGCGCCGACCGCGTTTGCATCGGCGGTCGTGATTGTGCCAGTTGATTTTGGACGTAGACGGCCGTTCGTGCCGTCTGGTTTCGGCCGTATCCGACTTTTTGCGCTGTCGTTTGCGGATTTGTCATTGCCTGCGTCAGCGGCATCGCCCGCGTTGAACCTCGTATTTGGCGACCTCGTAATGTTTTGGGCTGTGTGCGAGAGCTGTCTTGCGGGGTGCTATCGGTTTGTAATGGACTCGAGTATATAGGAGTGCTGTCGGTCCAAGCAGTTCGGGGGTTGCTTGTCGCCGGATTCTCTGAGCGGGGACCCGAATCAGGCCGAGGTGTTTGGCCAAAAGGGGGCACCACCCCTGCGGGATTATCGTTGCTGTTTCCGCCATTATCGTTACCGTTATTGGCATTCGTGCCGTAACCGCTCATGTTGTTGGTGCTGCTGCCGAATCCGTTGGTTGGGCCATTGATACTGTCGCTGCCATCCTCGTCGTCCAGCTCGCCGTTTTCAAACGGATTGAGCGCGTCGAGCGTGATGGCTTGCAGCAATTGGTCGGGGCTGCAACGTTTCGTTGGGTCGGGATCAAGCGCACTGCGCAGGGCGTTTAGGGTATTGGGCGGTAGGCCGGAAAGATTGGCGTTGCCGCTCGCCTCGCGCTCGAGTACGGCCATCATCGGCTTGCTGCCGAAAACCGGCCGGCCGGTGGCGGCGAAAGCGATGACGCTGGCCAGCGACCACCAATCCGTTGCCTCGTTGCTTTCCGCGCCGTCGATGATCTCGGGGGCGATGAAGCCCGGCGTGCCCATCACCAGGCCGGTTCGGGTGACGTGGCTTTCGCCGGCGGTCATGGCGATGCCGAAATCGACCAGAACCGGTCCAGCCGCCGAAACCATGACGTTGGTCGGCTTGATATCGCGGTGGATGATGCCTTGCGCATGCACCGCGCGAACGGCGTCGATCAGTTTTGCGGCAAGGCGTTGCAGGTCGTCTCCGACGTACCGTCCGTTCGCAGCAACGTCGTCACGCAGGTTCTTGCCCTCGATTAGTTCTGTGACGATGAAGGCCAGCGAATCGTCAAGTTCCATGTCGACGATGGCGCAGACCCCGGGATGGTTGATCTTACGCATGGCTACCGCCTCGCGCCGCATGCGCTCGCGGGCCGTGACGTGTGGGTCGTGGCTACGGTGATGGTGCTGTGTGTTATTTGCATCTGTGTCGACACCGGATTGAGCCGAATCGGCACCGGCGTTCGCGCTGTTTTGCCCGTAGTCGGAAGTGCCGTATTGATTGCCGGTCGCAACGTTTCCTGCGGGACTGTTGCCGCCGTAGTCGCCTGTGCTGCCATAATTCCCGGAATTGTTTTCCGGCGTCATATCGTCGTTTTGATAATCGTCGCTTCCGGTTTCGCTTTGGTCTTTGAGCGAATCCCGCAGGATTTTCATCGCGTAAACTTGCCCGCCGTCGTCGCGCACCCGCCAGACCGAGCCCATCGCGCCGCCGCCCAGCCGTGAGATCAGCGTGTATCCGCCGACAATCTCTCCAGGTTCCAGGTCCAACGCGTTCAAGTCGCTCATACCTCAATACTACCGAGATGGCTGCATCGAAGTCGTCTTGTTCCCGAGCTTTCCATTGTTATCGCAGGTATATATCTGCAGTAATCCGTAACTTGCACTTTTCTGGCGTCGGCATCTCAAAAGTGCAAGTTAGCTCATGTAAAGTGCACATTTCTGGTCCTACTGCCATAAAGCTGCGGGTTGGCTCACGCAAAGTGCATGTTTTATGCGTTAGAGTCCTGAAGGTGCAAGCTAGCTAAAGTGCATGTTGCTAACGCTACTGTTCGGAAAGTGCAGAGTGGCTAGTGCGGGGTGCACGTTTCATGCACCAGTGTCGAGAAAGTGCAGGTTGGCTCGCGCAAAGTGCATTTTCTACACGTCGGCATGCAAAAAGTGCAGATTGATTTGTGCATAGTGCATGTTTCGTGCGTTAGTGTCAAAAAGGTGCAAGTTGGCTCGGCTGGAGTGCATGTTTCTCACGCTAGTGTTCAGAAAGTGCGAGTTAGCTCATGCAAAGTGCGTTTTTAGTTCGCCAGCATGTAAAAAGTGCACTTTAGGGGTCCCAAAGTGCACTTTCTCGACGCTAACGTAAGCTTGTTATGCTGCCTTTTTGCCGGCATTGTAATACTTTAAGCTGCCGATGCCGCCGACCAACGTGAATTTGCCGTTCTTGTAGGTCAGTTTCGTGACTGAATCGTTCTTCAACGGGCCTGCGTTGTTGGGGATTTTCTGCGCCTCGAGGAACAGGCTGATTGACATTCCGGAGCTCACCACGAGGACGTTGCCACCCTTGTCCCCTTGCTTTTTGCCGATTTGGGTGAGGGCCGCGCTCATTCTGTTCTCGACGGTTTCCGGCTTTTCGGCGCGGAATTGCGCCGGCAGATTGGTTTGCAAGCTATTGGCTTGGTCGAGTTCGTAATAGCCTTCCTGCATCTTGCTCATCACCTGATTGCCCGCGCCTTTCATGAAGTCTTGCGCGTTCGCGTACCCGAAATGCTGCGCTATTGCGGGTATCGCCTGGCCTTGGTCCGGCAGGCCCTCGTAGCTGCCATAGTTGCATTCGCGCAAACGTGGGTCTATCTGTAGCTTGACGTTTTTATTGCCGGAGGCCTCCAAGGCGCCGTTCGCGGTCTTTTCCTGCCTGGTCAAGTCGCCAGAATATGCGGCCGCGAATTTCACGTCTTTCAATCCTTTGCCCAAGTATTTGGCGCCATCGACGCCGTTTTGGGTGAGCGTGAAGTCGCTCCAGCCTTGCGCTCGATGCATTACATTTGCCGTAGTCTCGCCGTGTCGCACCAAGTAAATGGTCGTGGTCTGGGTGGCCGCCGTAGCTGGCACCGGGGCGCTCGCCTTCGTATCAAAGCCGCACGCCCCGGCAAGGCAGATGAGCGCGATGGCCGCCGGCATGGCGATTGCTTTCGCTAGGATTTTGTTCATGGTGTCCCTTCCTTCTCTTCGGTTTCCCGTGTGACTTCGTTGTGAATAGTGCGGGTTGTCGATGAAGTGCAAATGCAGCATGGAAGACTATCGCCCATGCTTCCTACGATGGATTGGCATGTGTGTCTCGGTTTGAGGAATATAATCGTCCAGCTTTATTCCTTTGAATTTTAATTATCATAAAATAGTATCACGTGATTGAAATACAACATTTTTGCGTGTCTGCTTTGACTAAATGCGTAAATTGATGCGTTTTGTCAATTATTCATACCTGTAAAATGCACTTTCCCGACTGTATTGTCTGGAAGAGGAAGGTTGATAAAATACCGGATACATGTTTTCGGCGGTACTGTCGGGAAAGTGCAACTTAGCGGGTGCAGAGTGCATGTTTTAGGCAGTAGCGTCTGAAAAGTGAGCTCTAAGGGCCGTAAAGTGCACTTTTCCTGCATCAGTAAGCTGCTAGTAGGTACGTTCCATCGGAATTCCATTGTTGATGAGCTTTTGAATAAGCGGCCTTGGCTGCCTGACCTCTTCGTAATCCGTACGAAGAATTGTGGCTACGCCCGCACGCCGCAGCGCGTCTTCACGTCTGCGTTCCTCGTAGACAACTTGTCGCGTATTTTGCCCATTTGTCATGTGTTGGTTTGTGTATTTCTCCATTCCGTCGTATTCCAGAACCACAGCTTTGCGGTCGCATACCCATAAAAAGTCGGTTCGGAAAGTGTGCCTCGGATTTGCGGGATCTCGGAATTCGTGTTGGAGCTCTGGCCGCACAAATCCGGCTTCAAGAATTACTGCGCGGCACAATGATTCGCCACCGTTCTCGCTTTTCTCGTCTGCGTCCCGTAAAAGTTTCCGTACCGATGAACAGTCTCTATGCACGTTGGAACAAGTTTCGTCTATGTCTTGTTTGCCTACTATTCCGGCACGTAATGCTGAATCGAACATTCCCAAAGACTGCGTAAAAGGATATCGCAGGGCGCAATCCACCAACGTCCGTTCCGGAGAGGTGATGCGGATTCCGTTATGAACGATGAATGTTAGTGGATGTACGTATATGTTGTCGATCATTCCTTGGGTATGTTTTGGTGCCGATTGTTCCGTCGCGATTTGTGCGCGCTCTAGGACATCCCGACGCCAAGGGCATTCAAGTTCCAATACCAGTGCGGCACTCATTGCGCCGAACACTTTTTCAGGATATTTCACGGACAACGTACGTATCAGGTGCATCGCACGTTCCTGCGGGTTGAGCGTTTGATAATACTCGTTTTTTGTGTAGACATTCGGGCATAGGCGCACATATTCATCGGCAACCCAGCGTTTGCGCATGGCTCTCTTCTGGTTTGCCGTTTTCCCAAAGAAGTAGCGCTGATGTTGCTCAGCATCGTCGGCTATTCGCTCGATTTCCGGATTGCGTCTCATGGTATCGACGCTAGACGGCGAATGCTTGGCGAGGCAAGCCGAGCGGGGTAGTGTGGTCGGATGCTTGGGGTTATCCACAATCTCGGGCGTGTCGCGGATGGTTTATCCACAGGTTTGAGTTTTTCGAGATGACTTATCCACAGTATCGTTATCTGGAGCTTCGCCCAAAAGTGCAATTTAGCGCATTCAAAGAGCATGTTTCCGGCGTTACTGTCTAGAAAGTGCAACTTGACTGGGGCAGAGTGCATGTTTTGTGCGGTAGCGTGCGAAAAGTGCGCTTAAGGAGTGGTAAAGTGCATGTTTCTGACGGTAGCGTGCGAAAAGTGCAACTTAGTCGACATAAAGTGCATGTTTCTGACGGCGGCGACGGACTCGCGCGGGATAGCTGCAAAACGTGCGTGGAAAATGACAGGCTGAGCCATATCGTTGAGAATTCAAGATTGCCATTACACAATAAAACTGTGTGAATGTAGCATCGTCGCATGGCTTTGTTCGAAGTTGAGCGAGTAGATGTGGCTGTTACGTCAAATGAGACGCAGTGGTCATATGCATTCATGATATGTGAAACATAAAGAGAGGACTTCTCATGTTGCAGATCAACATGGCTGATGTCGTCAACGTCATCAAGTCGCTGGTGCCCTACCTGGTAGTCATCGGTGTCTTGCTGATTCTGGCCATTATCATCAGCGTCGCCGTCAACAAGAAGACGGTGCAAAATACCGGCACGCGCAAGCTCGTGCATAGCGAGACGTGGCTGGTGGTGCTGGTCGCCATCGTCGCCGCGGTTTCGATGATGCTCACCGGCCCGATGTCCACGCTGCTCAACAACGTGACTTCCAAGAAATACGTACTTTCGCAGGACACCATCAGCCGCGCCAACAAGCTCGCCGAAGAGGTGCAGAGCGAAGGCATCACCATGCTGCAGAACAACGACTCCAACCTGCCGTTGAGCAGCAAGAAGGTCAACGTTTTCGGCTGGGCCTCCACCAACCCGATCTATTCGGGCTCCGGTTCAGGCGCTATGAACACGCAGTACAAGACCGTTTCCATCCTCGAAGGCATGAAGAACGCCGGTCTTCAGACCAACACCAAGCTGAGCGATATGTACGTCAAGTACGCCAAGAACCGCCCGCAGCCCAAGGTGATGTTCGCTCCTGAATGGGATTTGCCCGAGACCCCGATCAAGCAGTATCCGGCCGACATGATGAGCCAGGCCAAGAGCTTCTCCGACCAGGCCGTCGTGGTCCTGGCCCGCCAGGGTGGCGAAGGCAACGACCTGCCCAGCAATATGAAGGCCAAGGGCGTTCCTTATAACAACAATTCCAAGGATTATGAGGACTTCAAGGACGGTCAGTCCTTCCTCGAGCTCGACCAGTCCGAGAAGGACATGCTCGATGCGGTCACCAAGAACTTCCAGAACGTCACCCTCGTCTACAACGGCGGCAACGCGTTCCAGTTCAGCTTCCTGAAGGATTACCCGCAGATCAAGTCCGTGCTGTGGTGCCCGCCTGCCGGCCAGACCGGCTTCACCGCTCTCGGCAAGGTGCTTTCCGGTGCCGTCAACCCTTCGGGCAAGACCTCGGATACCTTCCTGCGCGACCTTCACAAGTCCGTGAACGTCAACAATTACGGCGATTTCCAGTACAACAACGTCGACCAGTTCATCCAGAAGGTTCCGGACTTCACCGGCAAGCTGCAGACCATCAAGCCGACGTTCGTCAACTACACCGAAGGCATCTACCTGGGCTACAAGTTCTATGAGACCGCCGCCAAGGAAGGCCTCATCAACTACAACGACGTCGTTCAGTTCCCGTTCGGCTACGGCATGAGCTACACCAAGTTCAGCCAGAAGATGGGCAAGATCGACCACGCCGACGGCAAGATTTCCTTCGACGTCACCGTCAAGAACACCGGCGACAAGGCCGGCAAGGACGTCGTCGAGTCCTACTTCGACCCGCCGTACACCAATGGCGGCATCGAGAAGGCCTCCACCAACCTCGTGGCGCTCGGCAAGACCAAGCTCCTGAAGCCCGGCGAATCGCAGACCGTGAAGATCTCCTTCAAGGACGACGACATGGCTTCCTACGATTCCAAGACCGCCAAGTCCTATGTGCTGGAGAAGGGCGATTACGACATCTCCATCAACTCCGACGCGCACACGGCGATCGACCATCAGACGGTCAACATTCCGTCCACCATCACCTATAACAAGTCCAAGACTCACGCGGGCGACAAGACCGCCGCCACCAACCAGTTCGACAACGCTGCCGGTGACGTCACCTATCTTTCCCGCAAGGATCACTTCGCGAACTATCAGACGGCCACCGCCGCCCCGACCAACTTCGCGATGAGCGACAAGGTGAAGTCCGAGTTCGTCAACAACGGCAACTACAAGCCCGCTGACCACAACAAGTCCGGCGACAAGATGCCGACCACGGGTGCGAAGAACAACGTGCGTCTGGCGTCTCTGCGTGGCAAGTCCTACAACGATCCCGAGTGGAACAAGCTGCTCGACGAACTCACCTTCAACGACATGGACAGCCTGATCGCCAACGGCGGTTACGGCACTCCTGCGGTGGATTCGATCGGCAAGATCAAGACCACCGACGCCGATGGCCCCGCCGCCCTCAACAACAACTTCACCAAGGTCGGCTCCATCGGCTTCCCGGCCGAAGTTTCCTTCGCCTGCTCCTGGAACAAGGACCTCAACAAGGAATTCGGCAAGATGATCGGCGACATGGCGCACGACATGCACGTGGACGGCTGGTACGCCCCGGGCATGGATACGCACCGCAGCCCGTTCTCTGGCCGTAACTTCGAGTACTTCTCCGAAGACGGCGAGCTCGCTGGCGCTCTGGCTTCCAGCCAGATTCAAGGCGCACAGTCCAAGGGCGTCTATGCCTTCATGAAGCAGTTCGCGCTCAACGACCAGGAAACCAACCGCACCAACATGCTGTGCACCTGGGCCAACGAGCAGTCGATCCGTGAGATTTACCTGAAGCCGTTCGAGATGGGCGTCAAGACCGGTGGCACCACCGCCGCGATGAGCTCCTTCAACTACATCGGACCCACCTATGCGGGCGCCAACAGCGCACTGCTCAACTCTGTGCTGCGCGACGAGTGGGGCTTCCACGGCTTCGTGGTGACCGATTACTTCGGCGTCTATGGCTATCAGAACGCTGACCAGATCATCCGCAATGGCGGCGACACCATGCTCGCCACCACCAAGGTGACCAACCACATCACCGACAAGTCCGCAACTTCCGTGATTGCGATGCGTCAGGCTTCGAAGAACATCCTCTACTCCGTGGCGAATAGCTGGGAGTATCAGAATGGTGAGCCGAAGACTGCTACCCCGGTCTGGAAGACGGCTATGTACGTCGTCTGGGCCATTGTCGCGGTGCTTTTCGTCGGTCTTGAAATCGTTGCGATTCGTCGTTACCTCCGTCGTCGCAACGAGGCCAAGGTCTCCGTCACCAGTGATTCGGCTGATGCCGCGATCTCTGACGAAAAGTGACCTCTAAGCGGTTCCGTTGATACGAAAATGTAATACTAAATCATAACGCGGAATCGCTCAGGTGAAGCCTCGTCGTAATAGTTGCGACGGGGCTTCACCACCCTCTTCGTTTTCTTTATATAGCAGCGAGGATATGAAGCGAATATATAAGGAATATAAGGCGAATATACGGATATATGAAGGTTCGCGCGGCGGCGTAATTATGTGCACGCCAATCGTGCGAAAGAAATGACAGCTTAGGCTTTCGGCGGTCTGGGCTTTGAAAATTATTGGTTAAATAGACTTGCTATTGGTGGATTGTATGCGAGGTGGCACAAGCTGTGCAGCGCCGCATATATGTGCCAACTAGCGTTCAAGCCGGGCTTGCGTGACGAAACGATGAGACGGTGAAAACGGCAGGATTTAATATAAGGAGGACCATGGAACTCGAGGAACTTAGCGTTACAGAGAAGGCAGCGATGCTTTCCGGTGGCTCCGAATGGGATTCGCGCGGCAATGAACGGGCTGGCATCCCCAGCTTCGTGATGAGCGATGGTCCCCACGGCGTGCGTCGACAGCTTGGAGCGGGCGACCATCTGGGCATTGGCGCTTCCAAGCCCGCTACCTGCTTCCCCACCGCTGGAACCGTGGCCAATTCATGGGATCCGACGCTCGCTGCGGAAATGGGCAAGGCACTCGGGCGCGAGGCGCACGATCTCGGCGTCAACGTGTTGCTCGGGCCGGGTATGAATATCAAGCGCAACCCGCTGTGCGGTCGTAATTTCGAGTACTATTCCGAAGACCCGCAGGTCGCCGGGCGCATGGCCGCAGGCTTGGTCAAAGGCATTCAGAGCAACGGCGTTGCCTCCTGCCCGAAGCATTTTGCGGTCAACAGCCAGGAGCTGCGTCGTCAGGCTTCCAATTCCGTAGTCGACGAACGCACGCTGCGCGAGCTCTACCTGACCGGTTTCGAAATCATGATTCGCGAGGCGCGTCCTTGGGCCATCATGACCTCTTACAACCAGATCAACGGCACCTATGCTCATGAAAACAAGCATCTCTTGACCGAAATCCTGCGTCAGGAGTGGGGCTTCGACGGCACGGTCATCTCCGACTGGGGCGGTTCCGATTCCGCCGTCGCCGCGGTGAAGGCCGGTGGCTCGCTTGAAATGCCGTCTCCCGGCTACACTTCCGTGCGTGAGCTGGTCGGTGCGGTACAGGCTGGCACGCTGGCCGAGGCTGATATCAACGTCCGTGCCCGCGAGGTCGCCAAGCTCGCCCAGCGCACGCATTTCGAGGGCGTGGGCCGCGACGATCTGATGGCCGATGACGTGGCCAAAGATCACCATAACGTTGCCCGTCACGTCGCCGAAAATACCAGCGTATTGCTCAAGAACGGCAGCGCGGACGGTAAGATCGCCCCGGTTCTTCCGTTGAAGTCCGGTACTCGTGTGGCCGTCGTCGGCGATATGGCTGAAACCGCACGATATCAAGGTTCTGGTTCCTCCAAGGTCAACGCGACCGACGAGGAGAACCTGCTTGATCAGCTGAAGAAAATCGATGGCGTCGAAGTCGCCGGTTACCAGCAGGGCTATGAGCGTCATGGTGGCAAGAACAACGTCCTGGTCGAGGACGCCGTCGCGTTGGCTGCCTCCGACACCACCGATGTGGTCGTCGCCGTCGTCGGCCTTGACGAACGCAGTGAATCCGAAGGTCTTGATCGTTCCACGATGGCGATTCCCGAAGGTCAGAACGACCTAGTGAAGGCGCTGGTGGCCACCGGCAAGCCCGTGGTCGTCGTGCTCGTGGCCGGCTCCCCCGTCGAGCTGCCTTGGTTTGACGACGTTTCCGCACTCCTCTATATCGGTCTTTCCGGCCAGGCCGGCGCTTCGGCCACGGCTCGCGTGCTCACTGGCGAGGTCAATCCTTCCGGCCATCTCGCCGAGACTTGGCCGATCAAGTATGAAGACGTTCCCAGCTCCGGTTGGTACCCGGCCATCGGCCGCGATGCCATCTACCGCGAAGGCCCGTTTGTCGGCTATCGTTACTACGAAACCGCCGGAGTGCCTGTGCGCTTCCCGTTCGGCTACGGCTTGAGCTACAGCACGTTCACGTATTCCGATTTGACCAGTGACGAGAATGGCGTGACTTTTGCCATCACGAATAATTCAGACATCCCAGGTGCCACGGTCGCTCAGATGTATGTTCGTGGCCCGCAAGGCGGCGCGATGCGTCCGGACCGTGAACTCAAGGGCTTCAAGAAGGTCTTCCTCGGTCCGCAAGAGACCAAGGCGGTCACCATTCCATTCGACCGCTATACGTTCCGTCACTATGATGTCGTGCCCGGCACGTGGAAGACCGAAACCGGCGAACGCGAGATCTTGGTTGGCGACAGCGTTGAGAATCTGCCGCTTTCGACTAAGCAAATGATTCAGGGTGACATCGATTTGTGCCCGCCGAACCCGGTGCTCGGCCACTATCTCAAAGGTCAGGTCAAGGATGTCACTGACAACGAGATGACGGCCCTCTTCGGCCACGGCGTCATTGCCCCCGGCAAGACCGTCGTCTTCGGCGAGAACGACCCGATCTCCTCGTGGAAGGACTCGCGCGGTTTCGTCGCGCGTACCGTTGCCAAGGTACTGGCCAAAAAAGAGGCCAAAGTCCGCCAAAAGACCGGCCAACCCGATCTCAATATTCTCTTCATCCTGAACATGCCGCCTCGCGCGATGTGCAAGATGACGCAGGGCATGATCGATTCTGCGATGGTCCAGGCTGTCGTCAAGATCGCGAACGGCCACACCTTCCGTGGCGCCGGTTCGTTCATCGCCGGTTATTTCCGTAATATTTCCGCCAACAAACGCGTAGCGAAGGAGCTTGAAAACAAATGAGTGACACCAACAACAACGAAAGCGCCCAGCAGGTCGAAGGTAAAGGCTTCATTGCCGCCTGCAAGCGTCTGATCAACAAGTACCCGAACCTGTGGGAATTCATCAAGTTCAACGTGCTTTCGAATATTTCGACCATTACGCGTTTCGTGGCCGTGTGGATTCTGACCGCGCTGTTCGTGCACGCCATGCACCTGACCCAGCCGTTCAGCTTCCTGATCTTCAACTACTCGAAGCCCAGCACCAACGGCCTCGGCGGCTTCCTCACCTTCCTCATCGCGGAAATCTGCGCACAGGCCGTCAACTTCGTGGTGCAGATGAAATGGGTCTTCAAGTCTGACGCGAGCTTCAAGTCCGCCGCATGGAAGTATGCGATTCTGGCCATCATCATCGTGGTCTGCGGCCTGCTGCTGCCGGGCTACATCACCACACTCTGCAAGGGCTTCGGCTGGAATGATGCCGTTTCCTCCACCCTCGCTTCCGTGGTCAACACTCTTCTGGCCGTCATCATCAGCTACCCGCTCTTAAAGTGGTGGATTGCCCCGGCAAAGAAGGGCGACAAAGCCGAAAAGTAGTAAATAAGTAACGTAGGTCGTCGTCGGTGTCGGACTCAGCCCGGTAACTGCACTGTGCAGGCGCTGATGAGATGCCGTCGTTACCTTCAATGCTTGCGTCGTTACCTACGGCGTTATTGTAGTGAAACCAAAAGGTCGGTCGATAGGGAAGCGAGATTGGCGCAATTCAACCAATTCCGCTAACCTATCGGCCGACTTTTTGCTATCTCTGTATTCCGTTATGGCCTTTGATGGGTAATGTCACGTTCATTAGCCCGTCTAAATGACGGTCATTATCACACAGTCAAATGACCGTGTAAATTTGACTGTGTGATTTTGAGAATGACCGTGTGGGTGGGCATAGAACGTATTGAAATATACCGATAGCATTCCCTGAAGCTCTCAAAATGTTATGAGTTAAGCTTCATCGACTAATGGCGGAGTTGGTTCTTCGTTAACCACACAGGCGTCGTCACAGTCAAAAGCACACAGTCATTTGACCGTGTGGATGTGACCGTGATACTCTTATGATGACCGTGTGAACAACCGACAAGGAGCCGATTATGGCTGTGATCGATGAACCGTTGCAGACGATGATTGACCGTCTGCGCCGCCAGCATACCGATGATGGTGATATCGAAGCGAAAGCCTGCGGTCATGGCTTGAGCGCGAGTGTGTGGGAGTCTGTAAGCGCATTTGCGAACACAGCCGGAGGCGTTCTGCTGCTTGGAGTCGATGAAGAAAGCGGCTTTAAGCCGGCGGTTGGTTTTTCTCTGAATAAAGTTCGAGACCAATTCATTGAGGGTATTGGCGACGGCGGCGTGAACGGCGCGAGGTTGACTCATCCTCCCGTGTATGAGTTGTCTCGGGAAACGTTGGAGAATCAACAGATTTTGAAAATCCTCATCCACGAGAACACCATCGATCAGAAGCCCTGCTATGTCACGGCTAAAGGTGTAGGTTCCGGCAGCTACAAACGCGTTGATGACAAAGACATCAGGCTTTCTGGCGCCGAAATCTATGAGCTGCAGAATGCACTGCGTCCGAGCGATGCTGATATGCAAATAGTCCGTGAGGCAAATGTTGCAGACCTGAGCAAGCGAGGAATCCAACGGATACTGGATGCGCGGAAAAGTTCCAAAGCTCTGAGAGGCGCGAACACGCGTCAGGAACAATTGGCGAGACTTAATATCACGGATAAAAAAGGTGGCATCCGGCTTGCTGGTTTGCTGGTTGCTGGTGAATATCCTCAGCAGTTCTTTCCCCGTCTCATCATCGATGTGGCCGTTCATCCGGGTACCGGAAAGTCTCAAGATGATAAGGTTCGCTTTATTGACCGAGAGCGGTGCGAAGGTCCGTTGCCGGAAATGATTGATGAGGCCGTCGAGGCTGTGGCACGCAACCTACGCAAGACTTCTGTCGTAGAAGGCGTCGCGCGTCGCGAAGAGTTGGAGATTCCGCGTGAGGCTTTGCGCGAGGTTATTGCCAACGCCGTGGTCCACCGCGAGTATCACTCGATGTTCGTAGGCGCTCCCGTGAGCGTGGATGTGTTTTATGACCGTTTGGAAGTTACCAATCCAGGTGGTCTCTGGGGTGGTAAAACGCTCGCAAACCTTGATGATGGTCAGTCGAAGTGCCGCAACACCGCGCTGATTCAATTGATGCAGGATGTTCCGCTTTCTCGTGAGGATGGAACAACCGTAGAGGGCCAAGGGACGGGAATACCTTTGGTGAAGCGGGAGGCGAAGAAGAGCAAAGGGCTGAAACTGGAGTTCAAGGCCTCCGCGGATTGGTTCAAGGTCATATTTTGGCGCCAAGATATCGTGATTAGGCACATGGCAACTCATCGAAGAATGTCTCATGTGCCGACTCATCGGTTATCTAAGTCGGCAACTCAGCGATTATCTGTAGATGATGTGCAAGGGCAAATAAGCGAGGAGGATCTTGAGGATTACTTTAATAGATTTCCGATAGATTCCGAATCTGACTCGGAACCGCACGATACTTCGGTTTCGTCTGCCGTAAAACGTCAAATTCGTAATGACAGTCAATTATTGACTCTGATACCAGAAAATGACGTCATATCCGCCCGCGAGCTAGCAAACCAGACGGGCAAATCGGTGGAAACGGTTCGTCGCGAACTTCGCAGGCTGATTCAGGAGCAAAAGGTGGAACCCATTGGCAAGTCCAAAAGTCGTCAGCGAGTGTATCGCAGGCTTTGATTTTTTGATATTTAATGGCAAGTCAAAGGCTGGTTGATGGAAAATTATAATTAACGGAATCTCGTCAACTGTTGATGGTCTATCAGTTGATTTTGTAATTGCGAATGCCTTATGTCTGCATTTTTGGAATACACCAATGATTCTCTAATTGTATGATAAAATACTTATGCATTCTGTTTTGTGCAATTAGAAAGAACTGTTGTACGGCAATAAAGTCTATCACGCGATAAGAGATTTATAGACATCACGCAATGAGGCGAGAAAAGAAAGGCATTCAATAATGTATCAAGGAATAAAAGTTGCTGGAATCGCAGCGTTTGTGTCTGCTTGCGTGCTGTTGTCAAGCGCAAGTATTGCGAACGCGGACGAGACGCAGACGCAGACCGCTCCCTCGGCTCCGATCACCTCGCAAGTCGCTCCCGCTGCCGAAGGCAACGCGAAGCAACCAGCGAGTCAGGGGCTTGAAGAGGCCGCTCCGATTCCGTCTGCTCAGGACGCCGAGACTGATCAGGCCAGGGCTGCGCTGCAAGCGGTTATCAATCAGGTGAATACAGCGAAATCACATGCGGATTACTACTTGAATTGGGGAAGTTCAGGCGTTGAAGCTGAACTGACTTCAGCGCAGGGCATCTACAACAATCAGAGCGCAACCGCTGCAGACCTCAATAATGAGGCTGCTACTCTTACGAACGTTCTTAAGACCGCTATTGCAGTGGATACTTATATTCTGCAGATGTATATCAATAATGCACCTCATCTTTTGAGGGATGAATTCACCTCGGAGACGCTGGCTGTCTATGATGCTGCAGTCACGAAGGGTCGCGCTGATTTGGCGGCTCCCGGTGTTACCCAGGCGACTCTCGATGCCGATGCGCAGGCTATTCAGAAGGCCCTCGACAATCTTGAATATACCCCTGCTCGCTGGAAGCAGATCTTGCAGGATGATGTGAACGGCGCGTATGCTGGTCATTTCAACCAGGCAGATTACACAGCAGAATCTTGGAAAGTCTTTGATGAGGCGCGTTCTGCGGCAAAGGCTGGTTTGCAGTCCACAGCTGATTACAAGGCTTTGGATATTAGCTTGAGAGCGGCGGAAGGCGGTCTTAAGAAGACTGTCAACTCCGGATCCGCTGAAGGAACCAACACTGGGGCCAAGTCTCTACAGGCCGCTGGCAATAACAATGGCACCAAGGCCAAGGGCGGAAAGCTTGCGAATACCGGTTCCAACGTTGCCGTTGTGGCGCTGGTGATGTTCGCTGCTCTTGCAGCCGCTGGCTCGCTGAACTTGCTGCGCAGGCGCATTTGAGCGGATTTTCTGTCTTCGTTCCAATTTGTGCATGGCGTGGAAAGTCCTCGAAATGCATAAGTAAATGGTAAAGATGGGTTATTAAGGCCGTTTCGTCGGATACATGTCCGGCGGAACGGCCTTTTGCGTTGATCTATAACCTTCAGCATAAATTAGTGAACGCAGTCTTCGGTTAGTTTCAAATTACAAAGCTTTAATTCACTCGGTTCAAAGGAGTTATTTCAGTAAATCAGCGAGCATGAAGTCGGTACGTTGCTTCTTTGCGTTGGTAATGCGTTGATACTCCCTCAGTGCTTGCACCAGATTGTCGCCATTGCCCCAATAATCATTAAGGAATTTGGGTCTTTTTACGTCTCCCATTCCAAGCTCTTCTTTGCAGAATAGGCTGGGTTTCAATTTATTTTGCTTCTTGCCCCGTTGGCTTTGTTTCCAATGTTCATATTGATCGGCGGCTCCTTCGCGGCAAATCACCAACATCTCGATTTCGGGATGAGTGGTGAGGTTCAGCGCGATTGATTGGTGCGCAGGTTGGGTTCTAGGGTCTTTAGATGGGCCGTTGCGTCGCGTCGGACCTAAGCTGAGCTTGTGCTCGACCTGATCCTGCACGCAAAGCACAAAGACATCGCTGCCATAATCCTGATTGAGGTATTGCTGAGCTATGCTGGAACCTTTGCGTTCCAAGGTATAGTAGGCATCAGTTAATGGGTCGGTGATGATGTTGCCGGTGTCAAGAAATGTCAGATCTTGTTCCACCAGCGTGGTGACGATAACTGATTCGGCGAGACCTTCGCAAGAGAACAGAACATGAGAGTTACCGATAAGGTCCGCAAGCTCATTTTGTCGGCTTTTCATGTCTTTCTCCCGTCTCTTGAGATGGACGAGTTGGTAAAGGTTCGTTGACGGCAGACGCGACGTAATCACGTATGGCCTTGAGGTTTTTGGCCTTAGGGGCGGTGCCGCCAATGAAGTTCGAGGTGAACACTTCGCTACGTTTAAGTTCGCCGCGCTTGACCGCCGAAGAGTATTTCACCGCGTCAACTTTGTTACCATTCTGGGTGCTGCGCCGCAAGAAGTAGATGTTGTCTTTCCGGTTGAGCAGGTCGAGTAGTTCGGGATAGTGGGTGGTGAAAACCAGGCCGGCGCCGTGCGGATTGGTCTTTCTGGAGATAAACAGATTGATAATCATGTGGACCAGTTCTTTGTTGATGCTGTTTTCGATTTCATCAACTAAGAGATATCCGCCATTTTGCAACACCGAGAGGGCGTTGGAAATCATTCTTGAGCCGCGTTCGGTACCGGAAGACAGTATGATATGTGCCGCCTCGCGAGGCATGATACGCTCGTCCAATTCTCCGGCGAAACGGATGTGAACTTGCTGGTCCTCCTTATCGAAGCGGTAGTAGTCTATGCTGTCATCCAAGACATGAAGGATGGGGTCGGCGATGGTTGCTATCGGATTATGCTCGTCGAGGGTTGCGGGCATGAAAATATCGGGATGCTGAGGAACCGGACTGGGCGTAAGTTGAGTTACCCTTGGGCTGCCGCCTTGTGCAATATTGGTGATGATGCTCATATATGGTGATAAATAAGGAAGCACTGAATCTGGTAGATAAGCGTTCTCGTCAATATCTTTATCGCGTTTTACACCTTTTTTTGGTTTTGGTTTTCGAATGCGGATCACAGTTGCTGCTTTGGTGAAAGCTTTGAAATCTTTGAGTTGCTTTCGCGAAGGCTGTTTCTTGTTGAATCGTGACAGAGTTTCAGAAATAAAAGCAAATCTTGCGCTTCCTTCGTGTGTGCTCTCATCGACATTGCGTATTTGGATTAGCTCTGCCTCGTGCAGATAGAACACTCCATTTGCCTCGAATATGGTTTCTATGTGCAAAGAATCGTCGCAAGTCGGCAATGGGTGGATTTGCTGGAAAAGAGCAATATTGTCCGTCAATGCAGAGATGACAAAACTTAAAAGGCGAAGTGCTGTGGTCTTGCCAGTTGCGTTGACGCCGGTAAGTGCGACAACGTTTTGGGAATAAGCTGTGCTGGATTCTCCGCCCAGTCTGGTGATTCCGGAAGCTGGTCCGTAAGAGCGCACCTGGTCTTCCGCGAAGAAATCGAGATCGAGCGTTTTATTGTTGTAAGGTTCTGAACCGCTTACAGCAACATGCAGTAGATGCATTTCTTCTCCTTTATAAAAGCTGTAAACAATTTTTCTGTTTACAGTATATCACCGAAGGTAAGAATGTCTTTACGAATGACGTGTATGTTCGTTTCGTAGCTAGAAGGCGGATTTTGGGGTTACCTATAGAAGTTTGATTGCCAACTTCGCTTATTCTTGACTGGCTTTTCTGTATTCCGGATTTCACCGCGGCAACAGCACGGTCAGGGTGAACCAGTGGTTGTGGGTTTTGATAGTGACGTTGCCGTGGTAGAGGCCGGCGATATGCTTGATTGATTTCACGCCGTAGCCGTGGGCGCGCTGGTCGGATTTGGTGGTGCGTAGGTCGCCCTGGTCGTCCGTCTGCAAAGCCGATTCGTAATAGTTTTCGACACGAATGACCGTAAATTGCCCGTGTTCGTACAGCGCGAGTTTGATGAGCCGCCGCTCCGGTTCCGTGACTTTCGAGGCGGCCTCGATGGCGTTGTCGAGTGCGTTGCCGAAAAGCGTGGCGATATCCATCGAGCTCATATTGCCCAAAAGCTTGCCGTCCGCGACAGTAGTCAATGTGATACCTTGCTGCGCGCAGGTCTTCAGCTTCGAAGTGAGAATAACATCGAGCACGGAATTGCCGGTGTGCTCCTGAGCGCTGTATTCCTTGACCGACGCCTCAAGATGCTCGAAGCCGGCGGCCACGTGCTTGGGGTCGACCTCGGCCCGCAAAGCGGTGATCTGGTGCTTCAGATCGTGTGCAATCCGCCCGAGCGATTCGATGTTTTCCTTGGATTGCAGGTATTCTTGGTGCTCGCTTTCCAGCTTTGCGTCGATGGAAGCAATTTCAAGGTTGGCCTGCGCAGCCCTCGCTTGCTCCTGCTGTGCGCCGAGAATGGCGTAGCCGCACAAATCGACGAGCGTGCGAATATAGAAGATTTCCTGCCCGACCGATCCGGAGAAAGGCGTATTGGTCGAGACGAAACTCAGGTTGCTCATCGCAAACGTGACGATGGTGATGATGATGGAACCTGCCACCGCAGTGCGGCTTGGATTCACAGGTCTGTCCCGCTCGAAATTATGGCGTTCGATGATCCAAGCCAGGCCAAAGCCAATCAGATAGATGATCGTAGCCAAAGTAGCGGTGGGTAGGTCGAGCCCCCAAACGGGCGCGTTGGAACGGTTATGCTTGTTGAAACCGATGAACGTGGCGATTTGCCAGTGCAGCGACGCCACGAGTTCTGCAAGCACGAACGCGCGGGCGGTGACGTAAAGGCCCTCGCGCGGCGTCGTTTGCGCACCGAGAAAGATGATAAGGTACATTCCCGCCACTGCGAGCAGCATACCCAGAATCCAGAAATCAAGGCTCATCGCCCCGTCAAAATATTGGATTCCGATAATCGCCGGCAGCCCGATCGCGGCCACGAGCACGCTCCGCCATTTCGGCGCCCGCCGGTAGATGACCAGCAGGTAGACCACGCAGGCCAGCCATTCGCAGATGCCGGTGTAGAGCCGCGGGATGTTGGGCAGCGCGTTGGTGATGGTGTTCATCTGTCGCCTCCCCTGTGGCTCTGGATTGTGATTCCAAACTTGCGTTCCGGTTCCATATTCCTTGCGTTAGCGCCACAAAAGTGCGTTTTACCCGTGCTATTGTGCATGTTTCTGGCAGTGGCGTTGAGAAAGTGCGTTTTGGGCAGGCTAAGTTGCATATTTCTGGCAGTAGCGTCGTAAAAGTGCACTTTGAGCAAGCTAAGTTGTACGTTTCTTGCGTTGGTGCAAAAGTGCGAGTTGGCGGTCGTGGGATGCACGTTTCGCACGTTGATGTCGGAAAAGTGCATTTCGGCGGGTGCAAGGTGCATGTTTCTTGCGTTGGTGCCATAAAAGTGCACTTTGGAAGCGCTATAGTGCATGTTTCGCACAGTAGCGTCGGGAAGGTGCGCGGTAACCAGCATGTTCACTGCAAGCCGCCGTTGATGTAGCCGGCCAGCGCGGCGACGAACGCCTTCTTGCGTGGGCGGCTGATGCGCAGACGCTCGCCGTTGCTCATAATGCAGTCCTGGTCTTCGATACCGGTGACGTGCCGCAGGTTGACCAGATAGCACGAGTTCGAACGGAAGAAATCGTGCCCGTCCAGTTGCGTTTCGAGCTCTTTCAGCGTCGAGGTAATGGAAAGTTTGCCATCGAGCGTATGGATGATAATTGTATGACGAATTGATTCGATATAGACGATGGATTTGAGCTCGACGCGCGTGCGCTGCGACCCGACCTCGAAAAGCATGGAATCGTCACTCTGCCGCCGCACTGCCTCGATGCAGCGTTTGATCTCCTGGCAGAACGCGAAGTATGGCACGGGTTTCAAGAGGTAGGAGAGCGCCTGTACCTCGTAACCGTTGATGGCATATTGCGAGGCGTTGGTGATGAAGACGATTACGACGCTGCTGTCGATTTTGCGGATGCGCCGCGCCGCTTCCATGCCGTCCATCTCTTTCATTTCGATGTCGAGCAACAGGATGTCGTAAATCGGCCGATAGTTTTCCACGATTTTCACGCCGTCGTCGAAAACGGAGACGGTGAAGTTTTCGCCGTTTTCGCTCTGGTAACGGTTAAGGTAGTCGAGGACTTTCTGGCAGGCGGCGGGTTCGTCCTCCACTACTCCGATTCTGATGTTGTGCATCGTCGCCGCCTTTCACTTAAGGTTTTACCCCATAATTTCTCTATAGCATAATTTGGCAGGTTTGCCGCAGAGTTCGATAGATTGTCGTTACGAACCCATAATTTGTTTTGCATTTACAATAAATAGTTAAAAAAGCTATTTCTATCTCATTATCTCATATGTATGCAGGCGTTTTTGGTGTCAGCGAGAAATTTCGGTGTGAGAAAATTGATATAAATTTATTCGTGGAAATTTGTATGGCAATGGTTTGCCATACACTTTCGGAGTTAATTTCTCGCCGTTTAAAGGCGATATTGTACCGTTTATAGACAAAAGTGGACACGAATTTTAATTAAGAGTAAAAAGATTGACGTATGGTATTTTCCAATGGAGGTTGATATGAAGAAGACGAAGAAGATGGTGATTGTTGCGTCGTTTGCGGCGGCTTGCACCCTGTTCGCAGGTGTTGGTTTCGCGTCGGCAGGCGAGACTCCGGCCCCGGGCTCCACTCCGGTGGTTTCGGCACAGGCAAATTATAATCGCACAGCTTTGCAGGCTCAGCATGACAGAGCAGTCGGAATACGTAATACGGCCGGTAATTTGAGCCAATACACCCAGGAGTCGTGGACATGGCTTTTGAGCGATATCATTAAGGCTGAAGCCAAATTGGATGCTTCTAAAGACGGTAATCAAAATGCAGATGGAGCTATGAGCCAGCAGGATATTGATCAAACGACCAGCTCAATGAAGTTGGACATGGATCTTGGTATCTTGCAGGCTCCCAAGGCTGGTGAAATTAGAGCAGACGCTCCTCTGCAGAATATGGCATCCCTTCAGTCTTTTTACAATAAAATAAAGAACGTCGCACGCTCCAGCTACCCCTCTGCCACGGAAAATCAGTGGACTCGGTTTGATCAATCCAGAACCTATGTAAGTTGGATCTTAATGGCAGACGGTGATCAATATCAGATCACTAGGGCGTATGACCGGTTGTACGCAGATACTTACAACATTGATCAGAACTTGCTTCCAACTCCCCCTGCCCCGGCTCCGTCTCCATCCCCGTCACCAAGCCCTGCTCCCGCTCCTACTCCCGACAAGAAAGCCGGACTGCGCAGCGCCTATGACAAGGTGAAGGATTACAAGCAGGACGATTTCACTGCCGCTTCTCCTTGGGCAGCGTTCGCCGCTGAGCTCGCCAAGGCCAAGGCCATGCTCGATACTGACAACACCCAGGCTGCGTTCGACGCCGAAGCCACCGCTCTTAATGCGAAAGCCGACGCTCTGATCAGCATCGCCGCGCTCAAGGCTGATATCGCTAAGGCCTCCTCGTTGAAGCCCTCCGACTATAGCGAGTTCTCTTGGTATCTTGTCACCATCGATTTGCCCTGGGCCAAGGACGTCGTTGCCGATGCCAACGCCACGAAAGATGATGTCAGTGCCATTGAAGGCCTTTTGAGCGAAGACCTCGCCGATCTCAGGACCCCGATCGCCGGCGAAAAGACCGGTGCGGATATCCCCACCACCCCCAAGACCAAGACCGATTTGACCAAGTTGGTCGCGCAGGCCGAAACTCTCAAGCAGGGCGATTACACCGCCGCTTCCTGGAAGGTCTTCGCTGAGGCCTTGAAGGATGCCAAGGATGCCCTCAATCCGGAAGCGCAGCCGCAATCTCAGCTGCTGCGTGACGGTGTTGAAGACGACTACACCTTCAACTACGTGGAGCTTGAGGACGCCCAGTCCGCTCTGGTTCGCAACGTTGCCAAAACCAATGGTGCCGCTGGTGCTGCCGGTAAGAAGGCCGGCCTGGCAACAACTGGTGCCAATGTTTCCATCGTGGCCGGTATCATGGCGCTGTTCGCAGTCGCCGGTGCCGCCATCAAACTCGTCGATCGCAAGCGTGCCTAGCAACCAGCTCGCTCGTCTGTAACGACAGTTTCACCATTAAAGGTCGGCCGACAGGTCTGCGGATTTGGTATTGATAAGCCATTTCCGTCAGCTTGTCGGCCGGCTTTATACGTTCCGGGCTTTGGCTAGGGAGCTGAGCCAGAGTACCTGGGTGAACGCGGATGTGGTTGGGTGAACCTAGAACGTGACTGAGCGAACCTAACTAAGCGGACGCGGCCAGGAGAACGTAACTTGATAGACGTAACTTAGCGAACGCGACTAGATGGACGCAGTTAGGTGGCCTCGGCTTGATGGGAGTATAAAGAAGGAAACGTCCCGAAAGGAAGTGTGTTATGGCAGTTGACAATAACGGCAATACCCGCAATGCCGCCGATATCGACGGCAACAAACAGCGGATCATGGACATCGTCGACGAGAAGAAAGGCGAGTTCATCGAGGCTTCGGACAGGATTTGGGAGACGCCCGAGACACGTTTCACCGTGCCGAAATCTGTCGAACAGCATTATAAAGTACTTGAACGCGAGGGCTTTGACATCCAAAAAGGCGTGGCCGGCATGGATTACGCCTACATCGCCACGTACGGAACGGGCAAGCCGGTCATCGGCATCACCGCCGAATACGATGCGCTCGACAACCTGAGTCAGGAGGCCGGCAACCCGAATCGTAAACCCGTGGTCGAGGGTGCGCCCGGGCAAGGTTGCGGTCACAATGTGCTCGGCACCGGCGCTTTGGGCGCAGCCGTCGCGCTGAAGACGCTGATGGAGGAGAAAAATCTCAAAGGTACACTAAAGCTTTTCGGCTGCCCGGCCGAGGAGAGCGGTTATGGCAAGGCGTTCATGGCGCGCGACGGCGTTTTCGACGATGTGGATGCGGCCTTTACTTGGCACCCTTCCGACACCACGGCTGTCGCCGGCGGTTCGGGCCTTGCGGTGATGCAGGCCAACTTCAGCTTCAAGGGCCTCGCCGCGCACGCTGCGGCCGCTCCCGAGCAGGGCCGAGACGCGCTCGACGCCGCCACGCTGATGACGGTGGGCGTACAGTTCCTGCGCGAGCATATCATCGACGCCGCGCGTATCCATTACGCTTACCTTGACGCCGGCGGCAAGTCCGCGAACGTCGTGCATCCCACGGCCACGCTCTACTTCTTCGTGCGCGCCCCGTATCTTGAGCAAGCCAAGCCCATCTACGACCGCGTGGTCAAGATCGCCAAGGGTGCCGCGATGATGACGGAAACCGAGCTCAAGATCGACTTCGATTCCGCCTGCGCCAACTACGTACCGAACCACCCGCTCAGCGAGGACATGGACAGAAACCTCGACCTGGTCGGCCCGCTGCAACTCACCGATGAAGAGCTCGAGTTCGAGAGCAAGATCCAGGCCAACAACCCCAAGGGTTATGAAGGTCCGCTCGCCGAGCGTCTGAAGGCTGCGAACCCGTCGTTGAGCGATGAGGAGGTCAACAAAATCGCCCATTCCAGCATGGCATTGCCGAAGTTCCCGCTGATTTACACCACTGACACCAAGGGCCAGGCGTCCACGGACGTCGGCGATGTGAGTTGGTGCACCCCGACCGCGCAGTACTACGGCGGTTTCGAGCCGCTGGGTACGCCCGCGCATTCGTGGCAGTGGGTAGCCAACGGCCAGTCCAGCGTGGCGCACAAGGGACTTGTACAAGCCGCCAAGACCATTGCCCTGACCGCCTACGATGCTCTCACCGACCCTGAGCTTCTGCAGGCCGCGAAGGATGCTTATGCCAAGGAGTTCAAGGGCAAGCCCTACAAGTCGGTGATTCCGCCGGAAACTCAGCCTCATGGCTGAGTGAGAGGCTATCTAAGACTATCTAAGACATGCCTTCCGGCCCGTCGGAAGGCATATAAAAAACGGGCTGGCGACTTGATTGTCGTCAACCCGTATGGTACGAAGTCTTTGAACCTAATGTTCAGGCAGCCTTTGTCGTGGAGGACTGAGCGTTCTTGTCGTTGTCGGTCAGCTGCGTTTTTTCGGCGTCGCGGCGGACGATTTCCTCCGCGATCGATTCGATGTTGCAAAGGCGAAGGGCGTTGTCCCCACGCACGCCCGAAGCCTCTTCGTTGCTGATGAGACCGGTTTTCACCAACGCATCAACGGGGTTGATGCCGTAGCTGCGAGCGATGGCGATGATTTCGTCGGTCGCCAGTTCGTTTGACTTGAAGCGTTTGTAAAGAGTGGCATAAGGGATGCCTGCCAGCTGTGAGATTCGGTTGATAGAATCGTCGTGGGTGATTTCTCGTAGCCATTCAATATGATTATGTCGAATTTTTTCCATGTTTTTATTTTCCGATAATTCGCAAGAAAATGTAAGGAATAAAATTTCGTAAAACGTTTGATATTATTGAGAATATTTTTATTTGATGATATTTATACAGACTGTTTATCAAGAAAATTGTTTTGTCTAATATTGCAATAAAACGTTGAAATTGCGGTGGTTTTGGACTATAATAAGACGAAAGCGAAGGTTTCGTATCCTGCAAAGAGTCAACAAAAAGATGACTATTTATTTATTCGTCAAACATCAACCGTTTAATTAAATTTTTTAAAAAAAATTAAATAAAACGTTCATAACCGTATAGATTAAGTTATTAGCGTAATCAATGCTTTTTGTCTAATACAAAAATAGTGCTTTTGCCCTTATTAATGTTTAACCGTTGCAATTTAGCTGGATTTCACAGGTTGCTCGGATGGTGACACCAGGCCTCCAGGTTTTACTCACCTGATGACGATTGCGCGGCAATGGCATGGCTTTCAATCCTGCCTCTGCCTATTGATGTCGACGGTTGAACGGAGCCTAACGTGTTCCCCGAAGTTGAATTCTGCCTGCTTATCGACATGTAAGCGGAGCCGTGACGTGCGCAGCCCCGCTTACATGCTCTTCGATTTTCGGACTTAAATTTTAGTCCTTGTCTTCCGGATTCGCTTCGCCATTTTCGTCGGCCTTTGATTCTTCGGCTTTTTTGATGGCGGCCAGGCCGCTGGTGAAGTCGTTGCGGCGCACGATTTCCTTGGCGATGTCACTGATGCTGCTGAGCCGCAGCGCGTTGTTGCCGCGCACGTCGGTGGCCTCGTCCGTGTCGATGACGTGGTTCTGGACCAGCGCCTCCACGGGGTTGATGTGGTAACCGCGGGCGATCGCGATGATCTCGTCGGTGGTCAGCATATTCGATTGAAAGCGCTTGTAAAGGGTCGTATAGGGAATCCCGCTCAAGCGAGAGATTTTATTAATGGAATCGTTATGCGTGATGCGCTTGAGCCATTCGATTGGGTTGTTACTCGTATTTTCGTTCATGTACTTATTATGCGATGCTTTACCTGAAAAAGTAATCAGCAAAACTGAAACGTTTGATGTGAAAGAGAGAAATGTCATACGCAAACGTTACAAAAGGTTAAATATTACTATAAATTAATTACAACGGTAGATGGGATTTTCGTCGCGCCTTCGCTTGCCTTTCGCCTCGTATTCCTGATATTTTGCGCTTTTATGGGTACCTGAACCCCTCTGTCGCTTGGATTCGCGACGTTGGAGCCATGTGGAAGCAGTATAAGTAAAATGCAGAATTAAACGGATTGTGACTTATAACAAGTTTCGGCTAAAGCAGAATTAATTTATTTTTTTCGTAAATTAACATTGTGGTGCAAAGTTATTGCTGAATCTTACAATTATCAAACGTTTGCTTTAACCGTGCATCAAATGAATGTTCGCTGTGTTGTGGTGGGTGTGGAGGTGTTCGGGTTTGCTGCATCGTCAACTTGGTAAGCTTTGACAGTCCGTAGAAACGGATGATGTCTTGAGCGTTTGCATCGTTGTCGTAATAAATACGGTAGAACTCATTGCATTTATATGATATTTAAACTCTTTTGTTTATATTTACAATTTATAATAACAAGATGCGATAATCACCTAATTAAAAAAGCCGTTATTCATTATATAATGATAATATTTATCGTAAAGATTGGATACGTGTTCGGTTTTTGAGGAGAGAGCGGAATGGGTTATATCGATGTAATTCATGAAGTCAAACGATATAATAGTGGTGCTGGAAGTGTAGTAGCGAATAACGATGTTAGTTTTTCTATCCTTCAAGGTGAGCTGGTCGTGATTATCGGAGCCTCCGGCACCGGGAAATCGACGTTGCTCAACGTCATCGGCGGCATGGACGGCTGCGATGAAGGCGACGTGATTATTGACGGCGAAAACATCGCCAAATACAGTACCAAGGAACTCACCGAATACCGCCGCCTCGACGTCGGCTTTGTTTTCCAGTTCTATAACTTGGTCCCCAATCTGACCGCGCAGGAAAACGTTGAAATCGCCTCCGACATCGTTCCATATGCTTACGATTCCAAGCAAGTGCTGGACAGCGTCGGGCTCGGTGATCGTTGCAACAACTTCCCTTCCCAACTTTCTGGCGGCGAACAGCAGCGGGTTGCCATCGCGCGTGCCGTTGCGAAAAGGCCAAAAATCCTTCTATGCGACGAACCGACCGGGGCTCTCGACTACAAAACGGGTAAGCAGGTGCTGCATATCCTGCAGAACATGAGTCGCAAGCATGGCGCAACCGTGGTCATCGTGACTCATAATTCGGCGCTCGCCCCCATGGCCGACCGCGTCGTCAGCATGCACGATGCCCGCGTCACTGGTGTCAGACGAAATCCAGATCCGTGCGATATTGACCAGCTGGAGTGGTGATTGTGAAATCTAAAAATTCTCATAAAGACGTTTACCAGAATCCTGTTTCCAGCACAAAGAACAAGAAGAAACATTCGTCCAAGGGTAAAAAATCGAAGAAGATGGCCGAGGCCAAGAAACTAGCCGAGATTGAGAAGAATAGCGCGGCTAAAGCCAGAAAGTCGGCCGGAGCTGAGGAAAACATTGCGCCCGAGACGACGAAGCTGGTCTGGGATGTGAAACCGGTTGTGCATAGGGCCTCTGCCACGCCCAAGAAGAAGACTGACCCGAAGCGAGTTGCGGCTAAGCCTGAGAAGCCGGCTACATCAGAGAAGCCGGTTGGAATTAAGCAGTCAACTCAGCCAAAGAAGGCAGCCGAGCCGAGGAAGCAAGCCGTAGCTGAGGAATCGTCCGCGTCGAAGAAAGCAGTTGCAGCTAAAAGGTCGGCTGCACCTAAGAAGCTGGCTGTGCCTAAAAATGCGGCCAGGCTCAAGAAGCCGGTTTGGGTAAGGAAATCGGCCGCGCCTGAGAATCCGGTTGAGTTCAGAAAGTCAGCTAGGTCTAAGAAGTCAACTGCTATTAAGAAATCGTCTGCGCCCAATAAGGTAACTGAGCTTAGGAAGCAGCCTGCGCCGAAGAAGCCGACTGAGTCCAGAAAGCCGATTACGCCCGAGAACCCGGGTGAATCTAAGAAACGGGTTGCCGCTAAGAGGTCAGCTGCGAATAAGAAGGCTGAATCTAAGAGGCCAGTCGTATCTGAGAAGAAGGCTGCGCCGAAGAAGTCGGTCAAATCTGGAAAGCCAACCGTATCTAAGAAGTCGGTTGATACCGAAAAACCGACTGTAGTTGAGAAGTCGGCTGAGCCTAAGAAGTCGGCTACAACGAGGAGACCGGCTGGGTCGAATAAAGTGGCTAAGGACCGGAAATCTGTCGTGGCCGAAAAGGCTGTTGAACACGATGAGCCGTCTGTATCTGAGAAGTCGCCAAAGTCTAAGAAGCCGGTTGCGGCCAATAAGTCAACTGAATCTTCAAAGGCGGCTGAGGCAAAAAGGCAGCTAGCTTCTGAAAAGCAGGTAGCATCTAAACCGTCGCCTGAAGCGAAGAAGTTTGTCGAGGTTAAGAAGTCTTCTGAGACCAAGAAGTCCCTTGAAATTAAGAAGTCTGTAGAGCCCAATAAGCCGTCTGTACCGGAAAAGTCGGCTCAACCCGAGCAACCAGCCGTACCGGAGAAACCGGCTGAGCCGAATAAGCAGGCTGAATCTAGGAAGCCAGTCATATCTGAGAAGCCAGCCGTGCCGAATAAGCCGGTTGAATCTAGCAGGCTGTCTGCATCTGGGAAGTCAGTTGAGTCTACGAAGCAGATCGTACTCGGGAATCCAGCCGAGTACGGGAAACCGGTTGGGCCTACGAAGCCAGCTACACCAATCCAGCCTAAAGCCGAATCTCAAGCGGCTCCGGCCATTCTCAATTTGCCCGCTAAAGCTGAACCTACTGGCGGGCCGGATCAAGATTTTTCGGAAACCATCATCTTTCCACCGAAATCGCGAACGGTTGAAAAGCCCGCGCAACCGAAAACGGATGTTGTTCCATTCTTGGAGAATGGTGATTCACAGCCCTCGGAATGGACGGTTGATCTGCGTCAACCCGATGGCAGCAGGAAGAAAACGGAAACAACCGAACAATACAATGTAAGGATTTCGCTGCGGCATGCGCTGGAGCAGCAACAGCAGGAGCAACGCGCTCGAAAAGCGCAGCAGGAGCACCGGGCACAGCGCCTGCAGCGAGAGCAACAATTCGGGCAGCCGCAGCGGCCCACGCAAGCCGCGCAGGTTCAGTCGCAACAGCAGCCGACGAAGTCTAGACAGCAGCAGGAATCCACACCGGCGCAGCCGAACAAGCCGAAGGTGTCGCAGAAGCAATGGTTGGAAGAGCTCGGGAAGCCTCAGGAAATCTCAGAAATTCTGCAACAACGGTCGTCCGTACAAAAGCCGCTGCAGCAGCAGAAGCCTGTTCAGCCCAAGCAAGTGGCTCAGGTCCAGTCGCAGCAGGCATTGGCACGGAAGTCACTGCAGCAGCAGAAGCCGAATGGACCGCAGCAACAACCTGCGCAGCCTTGGCAAATTGCGCAGGTTCAGCCGCAGCAGTCTGAGCAAATTCAGCCCCAGCCTCCTCAGCAGCAACAGCTAAGGAAATCTCAGCAAACTGCGAAGTGGGAGCATCACGCACAGCCGCAAAAGTTGCAGCAACCTCAGCCAGCCGAGCAGGTTGAAAAGCAACCGGTGCCTGTGCACAAGCCGGAGTCGTCGCAGCAGCAACCGTTGCAACAAGAGCAGGAGTCTAGGCAGCCTGAGCAAATCGCGAAGGTTCAGCCGCAACAGCAGCCTCAAAAACTCGAAAAACAGGAGCAAAAACAGCAGCCGCAAGAAAGTCCGAAGAGTCAGAAGCCACAGCCACGTAAGGAACTTCAGGGGACTAAGCAGATTCAGCCTGAGCAATCGCCAAAGCCGCAGTCTGAGGAATCTCCGGAAGCCGAGCAGGTTCAGCCTCAGAAGCAGGAGTCTTCACAGACCCAGAAGTCGCAGGGAGAAAAGGAAGCAAAACCGCTGCCGGTGTCGGAACGGAACCAGCAGTCGCGGAAAAAGCAAAAAGGCAAGAAACCACAGCAGCCCGGGCAATCTCTGCAAACCGTGCAGGCGAAGTCGCAAAAATCGCAAAAGACATCTGAGAAAAAGGCATCGAAGCAGCAGAAGTCGCAAAAGGCGCAGCAGGCGCCAGTGCAGCAGAAGCAGCAGTCGGAGGAAAGCCCGAAAGTCCAAAAGCCGCAGCATCAAGCGGCTCCACAGAAGCAGCTGCCTCGGGAAACCCCGAAAGAGCAGGAGTCTACGCAGCCTCAGCAAGCGGAGGAAGTGCAGCCGCAACAGAAGCAGGAGTTGCCAGAACAGCAAGAGGTAGCGCAGAAGCAGCAGTCGAAGCAGGAACCGCAAAAACCACAACCAGTATCGGCACAGGAGAAGAGGCAGCCGGAGGAAAGCCCAAAGGCTCAGGAGTCTACGCAGCCTGAGCAAGCCGCAGAGGTGCAGCCACAGGTTAGTGACTCTGAGCAAACGGAGCAGAGTCAGCTGGAGCAGGCGCAAGAGCAGGAGCCGTCGTCGGGGCTGGAAGAGATGACGGAAGAGCTTGAGCAGCCTCAGCAAGATGTCGCACAGCCGGCATTGCAACAGGTTCATGCCACGCATACGTGGGCAGAATACGACCCGTGGGCATCTACCGGTGGTGAGGTTGCCGGTGGCGGGACGGCCGATTCGGTTCCGCTGCCTAAGCCTCGCCATGGTCTTCCTCATTTCGAGGCCCCGCAAGCCATGCCGCTGCCTCAGCCGCAGCAGGTTCAGCAATCCGGTCAAACTCAGCAGTCGCCGCAAACGCAAGCTCAGCAATCCAATCAAGATCAACAGGCTCAGCCTCAGCAGCCAGGCGAAACCCGGCAATTGCCGCAGGTAGAGCCGCAGGCGGAACAGGTTCAGACTCAACCGGAGCAGGCTGAGCTGTCTGATCAAACTTTGCTGTCTGACCGGACTCTGCTATCGTCCCTCTCTGGCCAGCCTCAGCAATTGCCGCAAGCAGAGCCACAACCGGAGCAGGTACAGCCTCAGCCGGAGCAGTCTCAGCAATCGTCGCAGATTCAACCCCTGCAGCCAGCCCAAACCCAGTCCCGGCAGTTGTCGCAAACGCAGCAGTCCGATCAAACCCAACCGCAGCAGCCAGCCCAAACCCAGCAATTGTCACAGCCGCAAGCGCTCCAATCCCAGCCGCAGCCCGAGCTGCCGCCGGTGCGCGCCTCGCATACGTGGGCGGAATACGATCCATGGGCCTCAAGCGGCGGTGAAATCGCCGGCGGCGTGGTTCCGCTGCCTCGCCCCAAGCGCGTCTCGCGGTTCTCCCGGCGCTCCCATTCCTCCTCAGAGCTCGGTGCCGTTCCTTCTTCCGCATCGCAATCCAGCGGCGGAAGTGGGTCCGCAACCAAGGCCCCCGTCTTCAGACGCCATTCGCAGAGCTGGGAAGATCTCCAATTCAGCGGCGCGCACAAGATGTCGCACCGCATGCTCTGCAGGGACACCCGCCGCTCGCTGGGCAAGTCACTGGGCCGCTTCATCGCGATTGTCTGTATGGTCGCGCTCGGTTCGTTTGTCCTCGTCGGTCTCAATGTCACTGGGCCGGAAATGCGCAGCACGGCCGACCAGTATTTCGAGCAGCATCAGCTTGCCGATCTTACGGTGATGAGCAAAACTGGTCTCGACTATTCCCAGATGAGAGCGATAAAACATACTCCCGGCGTCAGCAAAGTCGAATATGGCTTCTTTAAGGATGTTGCAGTCAACCAACGCGACGAAAGCATACGCATCCTCTCGACGACACCAAGCATCTCCACCTACTCCTTGCGCAGCGGTTCCATGCCAAAACGTGCCGGTGAAATCGCCATCGATGCCAAGGAAGCCCAAAAGCACCCGGTAGGTTCCACCATCACCTTCCTCGAGAAACCCGGCGTGGACGGCGAAATGATGCTCAGGAGCGACGAATTCAAAGTGACCGGTGTCGTCGATTCCGTGGAAATCATCGGTAGCGTCAATCGAGGTCTTTCGGATTCGGGCTCGGGCTCGCTTGACGGCTATGGCGTGGTCGTTCCGCAATCCTTCGCTTCGACGCCCTACAATATCGCAAGACTGCGCTGCAAGGCTCTCGATGATATGACGAACCATGTTTCCAGTGATTACGACAAGAAGGCCCGGCAGGAAAAGGATCTGCTCTCTGATTCGCTTGAGGATTCCGATGGTGGCCTCTCTCTGCCTTCGCTCGCTCCGCCTTACGCAGGTTCCGCTTCAGGTTCTGCGACCGACCTCGCGCACGGTTCCAAATCCGGTTTTGCTTCCGACTCCACGGTTCCGAGCGACCCGACTTCCGCCCTGCCCACGTACTCCATATATTCAAGGCGTGATGCTCCTGCAGCTTCCGGATATGTCACTTATGATTCTATTTCGACAATCACCGATTCGATTGGCAGCATCTTCCCAATATTTATGTATCTGATTGCCGCGCTGCTGACCTTTACCTCCATGACGCGTTTCGTCGACGAGGAGCGAGTGGGTGCTGGCACGCTCAAGGCGTTCGGCTATTCCGACTGGGATGTGATGAAGAAGTTCGTCGTCTACGGTTTCGTCGCGGGCTTGGTCGGTGGCATCGCCGGTGCCGTGGGCGGGCAGCTGCTGATGCCGAGAATCATCTATTCCGCGTATCGTCTCGGTTTCGACGTGCCGCCGGCGCATCTGCAGGTCGGGGTGGTGGCCACTTTGGTCGCGCTTGTCCTTGCGTTCGCGGCCACTGTGCTGCCCGCTTACATTGCGGCCCATCGACAGCTCAAGGAAAAAACGAGCGCACTGCTCGCGCCAAAACCTCCGAAAGGAGGGGCTTCCATCGCTTTGGAGAAGGTCGGGTGGTTCTGGGACAAGCTTAATTTCAAGAACAAGATTACCTTGCGCAACATTTTCCGTTATAAGACCCGTACCATCACCACGATAATCGGTGTGGCCGGTGCGGTCGCCATGCTGGTGGCCGGTGTCGGGGTGCTGCGTTCGGTTGATTCAATCAATGGTCTGCAATACGGTAATGTCATACAATATGATCTCATCGCGGCACATAACGACCGCGTCCCGAAAGCCCAGGAAAAGCAGATATCCGAGGAATTGCAAAGCAGTGACGTCAAGCGGTACGCTCCGATTCGCTATGAGAAAAGCACTATGGATGCCGGCCCGCACCGTAACAAACAAAGTTTGACGGTTATCGCATCCAAAAATTCCGCGTCGTTTAACGGTTACGTCGACCTTCATGAGAGAGCCAGCGGCCGCCACCTCAATCTGGATAATTATGGTGCCGTGATTTCCGAGAGGCTTGCGGACCTCAACAATGTCAAGGTCGGCGACAACATCACGATTCAGGATTCTGCCGGGCATAACCGCGTGGTTCCTGTCAGCGGGATATGCGAGATGTATTTCGGGCATTTCGTCTTCATGAATGCCCAATCATACGAGAAAATATTCCATCAGGATTACTTGCCGAATGCCGACATGGTCAGTCTGAAAGACCGCAGTCCCGCCAATGGCAAGCACGAGGCGGCCAGGTTCATGGCGCTCGATGGCATCACGCAGGTTGCGCAGAATTCGCTGCTCCTCAATCAGACGGATATGCTCCTGCGCGCGCTGAACCTGTTGATGAAGGCGTTGATTGTGATCTCGGTGCTGCTTTGCATCGTCATTCTTTATAACCTGAACAATCTTGATATTTCGGAACGCAGACGGGAGCTTGGCACCATCAAGGTTCTTGGGTATTACAATCGCGAGGCCACGATGTATGTCTACCGCGGAACCCTTGCGCTGACACTCATCGGCATCGTGCTGGGCGCGGGGGTCGGCATCCTGCTGCATCGACGCATCATTGACATGATCGCGCCGGAAACGATGATGTTCAACCCGCGCCTTACCGTTGGACAATTCGTGTTCCCGATACTGCTGATTGCGACGGTTACATTCCTCTTGGCTTTCTATGTGGCGGCAAGCGTCGCGAGGGTCAACATGCTCAAGGTGCTGCACGCCAAGGACTGAAGAGACGGAACGGCTCCTTATATAGGGAGATTCCTTATATATAAGGAGCCGTTTCAGCGGGAGGTTTTCGGTTTTCTTTTCGTCGGAGCCGTTCGTCTTTTCGGGATCATTTCTTCGTTGAAACGGCGAAGCTCCGGTGTGGAGACTTTTGGTCCCTTCCCGTCGAAGCTATGTTCTCGTCAAGACGGTTTGCCGTTTCTGGGCCACTTCGTCTTTTTCGGGCGACGTTCGCTAGAGATTGGCGTGGCTTAAGTATCGGGAGTTCCGGGCTTTCTTTCAGGCGACGCTGACGCTGTTGAGCGGTGCTGCGGCGCCTTCGCTACTGCGACGCACGATTTCCTCCGCGAGGGATTCGATGCTGCACAGCCTCAGCGAGTTGCTGCCGCGCACGCCGGAAGCTTCGTCGGTGCTCAGCACTCCGGTGTCCACCAAAGCGTTAATCGGGTTGATGCTGTAGCTGCGGGCGATGGTGATGATCTCGTTGGTCGTCAGTTCGTCGCACTGGAAGCGCTTGTAAAGCGTCGCGTATGGGATGTGGGTGCGCCTAGCGATGCTGTTGATGGAATCGTCGTGGGTGATTCTGCGCAGCCAGTTGATTTGCTTGCTTTGTGTATTTGTTTTTGTCATGTTCTTATTTTCTGATAATAACGTAAAAAAAGTAAGACCTCAAAAATAGTGATTACGTTTGACGTTGACGTGCATTGCGTTAAATCATGTTTACGACATTTTCCTGATGGCGATATGTGTCGCGATAATAATCGTATAACCCAACTGATAGATAGTCTTACTGTTACTTGTGTTACGAAAAATATATCAATGATATATGGGTAATAAAATTAAGTAAATTTTTTGAAAAGTGTAGTGTAAAAACACTGTCAAAAGTTTACGTCAAACATTTTCTAAAAATTTTTAAAAAAAATTATTAAAAAAGAATAACGTGTTGACTTTTCATTGACAGCATAAAAATAATCCCGCTTTTATGCTGTTTTTGTCGCTATTCTTCGTGATTTCGCGGCCATGTCAAGTGGCGGTTGCAATTCTGCGTCAAGCATGTGCGTTTTTAGGTGTGTTGTTGCGATATTTTGCTACCGACCGTGTATAGTGGGCCTTGAGCTCAAGGGGGAGGAACCCCGGAAGGCTCCACTCATAATGGAATGAAAAGTGCGGAAGTTCGCTTGCCGAAGTTGGCTCGCGGGTGGATGCAAAACCCCTTCACTACGGATCGTTCGGCACGTACCTGCCGATGAAAGGAATATTAATTATGGCAAAAGTCGTATTTGACCATGTCACTCGTATCTACCCGGGCAATACGGAGCCCTCGGTATCCGATCTCTCACTTGACATCAAAGATGGTGAATTCCTCGTGCTCGTCGGCCCTTCTGGCTGCGGCAAGTCAACGACCCTGCGTATGCTCGCGGGCCTCGAGGAAGTCAACAAGGGCAAGATTTTCATTGGCGATAAGGACGTCACCACGATGCAGCCGAAAGACCGCGATATCGCCATGGTCTTCCAGAACTACGCACTGTATCCACACATGACCGTTGCCGACAACATGGGCTTCGCCCTGAAGATCGCCGGCGTTCCGAAGGCTGAGATTCGTCAGCGCGTCGAAGAGGCCGCCAAGGTCCTCGATCTGACCGAATTCCTCGACCGCAAGCCGAAGGCGCTTTCCGGTGGTCAGCGTCAGCGTGTCGCCATGGGCCGCGCAATCGTTCGTAAGCCTAAGGTCTTCCTGATGGATGAGCCGCTTTCCAACTTGGATGCAAAGCTCCGTGTGCAGACCCGTACGCAGATTGCCGCTCTGCAGCGTCAGCTCGGCGTCACCACCCTTTACGTCACCCACGATCAGACCGAGGCTCTGACGATGGGCGACCGCATCGCCGTCATCAAGCTGGGCATCCTCCAGCAGGTCGGCGCTCCTACCGATCTTTATGACAAGCCGCAGAACGTCTTCGTCGCAGGCTTCATCGGCTCGCCTTCCATGAACATCAACACCCACCCGGTCGTTGACGGCAGGGCGAAGATCGGCAGCGATACCATCGAACTCGACAAGGACGCCGTCGCCAAGCTGACTCCGGAAGACAAGGGCCGCATCGTCGTCGGCTTCCGTCCTGAGGATGCTTCGCTTGCCACGGCTGATGATCCGAACGCCTTCGCGCTGAAGGTCGCGAACGTCGAGGATCTCGGCTCCGACGGCTACATCTACGGCGACATCGTCACCGATGGTTCCGCAGCCGAGTCCACCGCCACGATGTCCGACCAGAACAAGCTGACCACGATTCGTGTGAACCCGCGCCAGCTGCCGAAGGTCGGCGACACCGTCAAGATCAAGATCGATCCGTCCAAGATGCACCTGTTCTCCCCGGCCACCGAGCTGCGCCTGAACTGATTGCTTTTCAGCGTTTTACATCGATTGAACGAGGCCTGTACATTCATGTGTGGGCCTCGTTTCGTGTCCCTAGGCTGGATTTGGCTCCGAGATATCGGGATGCCGGCGGATTCGCAACGCTCATTGTGAGATAAGCGTCGTGAATCTGCTGCTAGTGGTTGTTGGTAGGTGGTTCGTGACGCTAATGCAGGGTTTAGCGTCGTGAATCTGCTGCTAGTGGTTGTTGGTGGTCGATTTGCGACATAAGTGACGGGTTTAAGCGTCGTAAACCCGCTGCTATCTCTGATGCAGGTCTGTGCACCGCACATTATCAGTGGCTGAAGGGTGAACTATCCCACGCGGGCGGTAGATTGAGAAGTATGGAAATAAGTGGTGGGATGCAAGGAATGCAAATGGACCCGCGAGCGTTGAAGGCGACGTCGGTGACGGCTGCGGAGGCTAGCGATGAGGATGTCGCCGAGCCGCACGCTCTGCAGATCACTGCCGCGAGCTCGAACCCGAAAATGTTCACCCTGCCGTGGGAGAAACCGCTCGCAACCTGGCCCAAGGAATTGCTGGCGAACTTGCCGCGAGGCATCTCCCGACACGTCGTGCGTTTCGTGCACGTTGGCGACGAGATCTACGCGATGAAGGAGATTACCAGCCGTGTGGCCGCGCACGAATACGAGCTGCTGCGCCGTCTGCAGAAGCTTGAGCTGCCAACCGTCACGCCGATTGCCGTGGTTACCGGCCGGCACACACGCGAAGGCGAACCGTTGGAATCTATTCTGGTGACCAAGCAGCTCAAATTCTCGCTGCCCTACCGCGCGCTCTTCGCCGGCAATTTGCGGCCGGACACCGCCGATCGTTTGATTGACGCACTCGCCGTGCTCATGGTGCGCCTGCATCTTTCCGGCTTCTATTGGGGCGATGTCTCGCTTTCCAACGTCCTCTTCCTGCGCGATGCCGACGCGTTCTCGGCGTTCCTGGTCGACGCGGAAACCGGTGCGCTCTACACAACCCTTACCGAGGGCCAGCGCAACTACGACATGGATTTGGCCCGTACCAATATCATCGGCGAGCTGATGGATCTGAGTTCCGGCAAGCTGTTGCCCGACGAGGTCGATGAGGTCGAGGTCGGCAACCGACTCATCGAGCGCTACGATTCGCTGTGGGGTGCGCTGACCAATCAGGAGGACTTCAGCCCCGACGAGATGTGGAAGATTGAGAAGCGTGTCAACAAGCTTAATGACTTGGGCTTCGACGTCGACGAGCTCGAAGTCAAAACCGCCGACGACGGCAAGCGCGTGCTGGTGCGGCCGCGCGTGGTCGACGCCGGTTATGCTTCTCGCAAGCTGCTGCGGCTTACGGGCCTTGATGTGCAGGAGAACCAGGCACGCCGTCTTTTGAACGATTTGGACGCCTACCGCGCCTCGACTTGGCGTGACGGCGAGGAGCTGGAAATCGTGGCGACCGACTGGATGCGTGAGGTATTCGAGCCGGTCGTGCGCATGATTCCCAAGGAGTACCGTTCCAAGATCGAGCCGGCGCAGTTCTTCCACGAGGTTTTGCAGAACCGTTGGTTTATGGCCGAAAAGGCTGGGCACGACGTGTCCACGGCTGTCGCCGCGAGCGATTATATCAAGCACAATCTGCCCCAATACAATATCGATTCGAAGGCGCTCGCCGAAATCAACGCCGATGCGGATTCAGGTGTGGTCGACGACAGTTCGACCTATGACGAGGTTCCAGGTGAAGAATCGGACGAAGAAAATGCCAATGCTGCCGACACCGTGGCTGCTGACAACGACGACGTCGACAGCATCGGTCGCGGCGATTATGCCAATTTAGGTGACGGATTGGGCAATCTTGGTGTTACGCAAACCACTGGTAACGATTTCAATCTCGACACCGATTCGGACGTTCCCGAAGATATCTGGCCCACTCAACCTGACTCGGCCACGATTGCTACTCGTAAAACGAGCGCCGGCGCCGGTCCTCACTTGCAGGTCGATACGGCTGCGAAAAATGCGGATTCAGCGGCGAATAATGTTGACGAAACCGACACCGATCGCGACACTAGCAACGGCTTCGGCGCTGACGATGACGACGATGGCTATGATCCAGCAGAATACGATCAAGATGCCGCTGTTTGGAGCCATTGAAAATTTCTAGATTGAGATATGAAAAATCTCCCATTGGAATTGTTTCATGGGAGATTTTTCATATGCGGATTATGTTGTCAATCCGATAGAGGTCATTCCTGCCAGTTATTCGGCATTATCGGCCTTTTCTCCGGCTTTGCTGCGGGCACAGGCGACGGCATAAAGGCTGATGCCGGCCGCCACGGAGGCGTTGAGTGACTCGACTTCGCTGGAAATCGGGATGCCGGCGATGGAATCGCAGGCCTCGCGCACCAGGCGGCTCAGGCCCTTGCCTTCCGAACCCAGCACGACGACCAACGGGTCGGTCTCGAAGCCGCTTTCGCCGACGATGGCGTCGCCACCGCCGTCAAGTCCGACCACGTAGTAGCCACGTTCCTTGAGCGCTTCGATGGCTTTAGTCAGGTTGACCACGCGGGCGACGGGCAGGTGGGCGGCAGCTCCGGCCGAAACCTTCCAAGCCGCGGCATTGACTGAAGCCGAGCGTCGTTCCGGCAAAATGACACCGTTGGCGCCGAACGCCGCCGCCGAACGGATGACAGCACCGAGGTTCTGCGGGTCGGTGACCCCATCAAGCGCGATAAAGAGCGGACGGGCGTTGATACGGGCGCTTTGTGAATCGGCCTCTTCCATCGCATGCGACTTCTTATCTGCACGATCAGCCAGCTCCGCCAGCGTGTGGTACTGGTAGGGCTGCACCTTAAGAATGATGCCTTGATGGTTGCGCGAGTGGGCGATCCGATCCATCTCTAGCCGGTCAGCCTCGAGTAGGTTGAGTCCCTGCATGCCGGCGAGTTTCACGATTTCGCGGGTACGGTCGTCGTGCTCGATGCGATTGGCGATGTATAGCTGTGTGCTTGGCACGCCAACTCGCAGCGCCTCCAGCACCGCGTTGCGGCCGACCACTAGATCGTCGGAATCGGAAGTGTATCTTGCCGCGCGACGACGTGCCGCCAGTCGTGGATCGGCGAAGCGGCGCTTCTCATTCTGCTGTTTCGCGCGATATGCCTTGTGATAGACGCGGTCCTCAGCCTTGGGCGTCGGCCCCCGGCCTCTCAGCGCGTTACGATGTTTTCCGCCCGATCCTTTGACCGGGCCCTTCTTGTTAGCCATACTCCCAATTGTCCCAGCACCCCGCGCCAACCTTTCATGCCGAGGACAATCCGTGAGAAAAGCACTAAAAATGCCCTGAAAAGGTGCTTTTCGCCTCAGTGAATGCTGATTCCAGTGAGAAAAGCACTGTTATGCGGCGATTTTGGTGCTTTTCTCACTGGTTAGCGCGATGATGATAGCAAGGGGTGGCGGAACGGCGAGCATTGCCGTATCCGACTTCAGTCCTCGATTTCGGCCTTGTAGAAGTTGACGTACGAGCGCGACGGAGTGGGGCCGCGCTGGCCCTGATAGTGCGAGCCGACGCCGGTCGAACCGTACGGGTGCGCTGCGGGAGAGCTCAGCTCGAAGAAGCACATCTGCCCGATTTTCATGCCCGGCCAGAGCTTCACCGGCAGCGTGCTGACGTTCGAAAGTTCGAGCGTAATGTGGCCTTCGAAGCCTGGGTCGATGAAACCGGCGGTGGAATGGGTGAGAATGCCGAGACGCCCGAGCGAGCTTTTACCCTCAAGACGCGCGGCCATGGTGCCGTCAAGCTTGACGTATTCCCACGTGGAGGCCAGCGCGAATTCACCGGGGTGCATGATCCACGGTTCGTCCGGCCCCACCTCGAACTGCTCGGTCAGGTCGCCTTGATTCTCTGCCGGATCGACGTAAGTGTACGCGTGATTATTGAAAAGCCTGAAATACCGGTCAAGCCGCACGTCGATCGAGGCGGGTTGCACCATTTCGGGCGTCCATGGATCCAGTGAGATATGTCCGTCGGCCTGGGCGGCGAGGATGTCGCGATCGGACAGCAGCATAGGTTCCTCCAAATGTCGGGTTCCTGCCGGCGTTCGGTATGACGCGGTTGCGAAAATTTGCGTCCAGCCAGCGCGGCAATTGCGTGTTCTGCTATCAGTGTAGACGTTGCGGCGGTCTGATGCCTGCGAATGGCGCAGGACGCGGCATTTTTCCTCGAAATCGGCCATTAAAACCTAAAAATAGGCAAAATAGTCGCAATTTTCAGGTAATTTTCAGCTAATCCGATTCTTGCGCCAAGGATTGTGTAGTTATATAAGAGTTGTCAGCAAGAGCTGACCGGTGATCTTGAAATTTGGATTTTCCGATAACTGAACCCTTTCTTCTTCTCTCTTCTCTTCCCCGGTGCGTTCTAGCACCGGGGTTTCTCTTTTCTTACGGGTTCTACGCGTTCTGCGCGGGATATCGAGTGTGCGGCATGTTGGTCTCGTGCGAGGTAGACTTAAAACCGACGGTTCATTTCGGAAGGCGGTTGATTTCACAGGCTCGTTTTTCAGTCGTGGATTGCAAATATCGCATACGGATTACATACGGATTCGGGCAGACGGGACAAAGCATTATGAAAGAGGATTCCGACCAGCGCAGCAATCAGGTCAGTGTTCCGCGCCCTCAGGCCCGCAATGGTTCCCACTCCGGCAATGCCCACGAATACAATGTCAACGAATTGCGACGTCAGAATCCCGAGTCGCAGCGTAAAGCCCGGCGTCACAAGTCCTTCGTTATCAGCGCGATCGTTGTTATCGTCGTTGTCATTTTGATTGTCGCAGTGCTGCTGATATCGCTCAAAACGCTTAAGCACAATACGAGCCCAGCAAATGGAACCGCAACGACCACGACGGTTCAAGGCAAGACCAAGGCCCCGGAAGGCGATGCCAACCAAATGAAGCAGGGCATCGAACAGGTCGCCGGAACGTGTTCAAGCGGATGGATGGATATCGACCTTTCCAGCGAGCTTCCGGGTGCTTCAGCCGCGTCGTTCTGCGGTTCGACACAGGTTGCGTTCATCACCTTCCAGACGAAGGCCGCGGCCTCGATGGACGGCGACATGGTGCGCTCGCAGGCGCCTAACCTCATCAGCCAATATGCCGGCAGCAAAGTGGACGAGAAGGATTTACGCGTGCTGAGTAGCGGCCTGTGGATGGCCGCCGGCAAGACCGACGCGATGAAAGCCTTACAGCAGCAGTGGGGCGGCAAGCTGGAGGAACTTGGCTCCGGCGATTCCGGCGAATAGTTTTATTCCATGTGGCTATCTCGAATCTGCCAGTGAACATTTTCGGCCGCGGTGAAGCCTGCCGCTTATCATGGTGTCTATGAGCGACGAAGCAGTGAACAGCGAACATTCCGGCGAACCAAGCGATCCGAACGGGGAAAATAGCGGGAACAACGGGAACGGCCTGATTGGCCGCGAATCCGACGCCATTCCCGGCCGCTTTGGTGAGCCGATGGAGATTTCCCACGTGGTCTATTCCCGAGGTGGCGGCAAGGCGCGTCCAACGCGGCCCATGTTCCTGTGTTTGCACGGCTGGGGTTCTAATGAGCAGGATCTGGCGCAGATGATGCGCTACGTCGCCCCCGGCAATGATTACGTTTCGTTGCGTGCGCCGCTGGTGTTGCAGGCCGAGGGGCCGGGGGAGTTCGGCAGCGGTTCCGGCGCGTATAGCTGGTTCCATGACGGTGTGCCTACTGGTGAGGACTTGGACAGAGACATTTTTGCGGCGGCCACTGCGGTCGACAACTGGGTCGGCGATCATATCGACCCTGACCGCGAGCTGGTGCCGATTGGGTTCTCGCAGGGTGCGGCGCTCGCGATTCATCTTTTGCGGGTGCATCCCGAGCGTTACCGCGCGGTCGCTGCACTTTCCGGCTTTGTGGCACCAGGTCAGGTGCCCGGCACGGCTCCGGCAGACGATCGGCTTGCGGATATGGAAAAGCCGGTTTTCTACGGTTACGGCGATCGCGACAACGTGCTGCCGAAGTACGAGATTTTTGGTGCGACTGCTTGGCTTGAGGAGCATACGTGGCTGACGGTGAAGAACTATCACCAGCTCGACCATGCCGTGAGCCCGGCGGAGTTCACTGACCTCACCCAATGGCTTCTCCTCAACAACATCTCGTCCGGCGTCGTCTGATTAGAGTTCCGCCTTGGCATTGGCTTACTGTGTGCTGAGCCGTTAATCGCCTATTAGGAATTTAAGCACGTTTTCGCGCGATTTTTATGCTTAAAATGCGTTCGAACGGTTCCATGAGGAATTTAAGCGCAATTTTGCCCGTTTTTTATGCTTAAATTCCTATTTACAGTTGAAATGAGCGCAGCTGGGGAATCAGATACCCTATTTACAATTCAGCTTCCGCGTCGACCTGCATCACATACACGTTCCTGCGCAGATGTTTCGCCTGATTACGCGTAATCTCCCCGGAATCGAGCATGTCCTGAATCACGCCGAGTTCGATGGAGTAGCTTTCGTGCTTGATCTCGTCAATTTGCGGAGCGGCCTTCGCTGCGGCTGCGACGTCCTTCCGACTTCGTAGCTCGGCCCGTGCACGCTGGTAGTCGCGTAGCAGCAGTGTGCAGTATTCGGACTTGTAGGTGTCGCCGCGCATTTCCTCATAAAGCCGGTTGATGACATGGTCGATGGCGTCGATTTGCGTGGCTCGCAGATAATAGTAAATTTCATTCTCATTGAGCATCGGCGCGGTACGGCGGAACTTGTTATTGGCTCGACGTGCGAGCGTTGTAATCTGGCGCCTCAGCGCATGTACGCGCCCGCGGATTTGCGAAACCGCGCGATGGTGCGTCTTCTTATCGGCGGTATGCCGCAACGTGTTCATGATTTGGTCGAGCATGCGTTCGCATGCTTCGATTTGTAGCTGCCGGTTGTGCTCGTTCATCTGGGTGTCGGCCTGCGTGTCCTCGAGACGTTGACGCACATAGTCTTTCTCCCAGTGCAACGCGTCGATCTGCAGCGTTTCGAATTCCTCGACGTTGAAGCTGCTGATGCGCTGGCGCAGACGGGTGATGCGGTTGTTGTAGGAATCGATAACTGGCAGAATGACGCGGCGGTTGTCGTCGGTGACGCGGTCCGAAAGCTCTTGTATGGTACGCGTGAGCTCTTCGATGGTGATTTCTGTAAGTTTTTCGGATTCCTTGGCATCGTCCTTGGCCGGCGCGAGCAGAGGCAGCATGAAATTGGCCAGCAGCAACGTCAAAACGATAACCCCGGAAGCGATGAAAATGAGTTCGTTGCGCATCGGGAAGGCATCGCCGGATGCGACGGAATAAGGGATGGTGAACATCAACGCGAGAGTGATGGTGCCTTTCGGCCCACCGAATGTCATCACTGCGGCGTCGCGCAAAGAACGTCGCTTCAAAGTAATACGTTTACCGGTTTCGGGGTCGCGCGTGGGTGCCGCGATAAGCCAGACCCACAGGAAACGAATGGCGATGGCAACGAGCGTAACCAGCAAAATAATGCTGACCAGTGCAGTATTGCTGACATTGTGGTCGTTCCAGCTCGCGAGCATCGCATCCGGCAGCTGCATGCCGAGCAGGATGAACACGGTGCCGTTCAAGACGAACGAAAGCACGGTCCACACGCTGTTTGAGACGATATTGGTGCGGGCGACGTTGGGCCTGCCGGTGCCGTTGCGGTCGAAATGGACGGTCAGGCCGAACGTGACCACGGCGAGAATGCCGGAAATGTGCAGCTCTTCAGCACCCAAGAAGACGAGGAACGGCAGGAACAATTCCATCAGAATCCTGGTGGTCATCGTTTCCCAGCCCAGTTGGCGTGCCAGCGTAAAGATCCAGTTGGCGAGGAAGCCCGCCAGGATACCGACAATGATGCCACCGAAGAACGAGAGCAGGAAATCCTTGGTGGCGCTGGCCATCGAGAAGGAGCCGGTGACCGCAGCCAGAATCGAGAACTGGAAGCCGATGACGCCGGAAGCGTCGTTGAACAGCGATTCGCCGGTCAGTATGCCGGATTGTTCCTTGGTAAACGAGGCTTCGCTGGAAAGTGAGGACACGGCCACCGCGTCGGTCGGCCCGAGCGCCGCACCCAACGCGAACGCCGCCGCCAGAGGAATAACGGGCCATACGGCGTGCAGCATAAATCCGACCACGGCCATGGTTCCCAACGCCAGGCCAATCGCCATGGGCAGCGAGAATTTCAACGTTTTGAAGAGCATCCGCTTGTCGATTTCGTGCGCTTCGACGTAGAGCAGGGGCGCGATGAACAGCACCATGAACAGTTCCGGGTCAAGCTTGACGTGCGGGAACGCAGGGAGGAAGGCGAGGGCCACGCCCAGTGCAATTTGGACGAGCGGGGTCGATATTCGCGGAATGAACCGGCTGATGAACGATGAGAGCACGACGGCCCCCAGGATGCAGAGGATCAGCTCGAAAATTGCCACGGATTATCAATTCCTTTCTTGTAGGCTTCGTTGCGTTTTGCTTGTTGGTTCGGAGATTTCAAAGATTTCGGACACTATCTATATTCACTATATCGAATCGTTATTTCGACATTATGCCTCAAGCTTTGCGGACAGCTTTTAGACTGGAAACATGGACACTGCGAGTATGCATTATGCGATGGGTGAGGCGCTGGATCTGGCGCGAGAGGCCACGGACGCGGGCGAAGTCCCGGTGGGGGCTCTCGTGCTCGACGCTGACGGCAGGATTATCGGCCGCGGCCGCAACCGACGCGAGGTCGACGGTGACCCGCTTGCTCATGCCGAGGTAATGGCGATGCGCGATGCGGCGCAATCTCGTAAGAATGCTTGGAATCTCGCCGATTGTACACTGGTGGTCACGCTTGAGCCGTGTCCGATGTGTGCCGGTGCGGCGCTGCAGACCCACATCGGCCGCATCGTGTTCGGCGCGTGGGACGCGAAACTTGGCGCGTGCGGTTCGGTTTGGGACATTCCGCGCGATCCACATGTCGGCGCTCGCCCCGAAGTCATTGGAGGAGTACGTGAGCCAGAATGTGCGGATTTGCTGGCCAAGTTCTTTGCTGTCAAACGTTGACTGTTGATTACTTATTCGGCAGCTTCGGTCCGATGCCGGGCGTGATCTTCAAAGCCGTCCAAGCGGAACGCAGCAGAATGATGAAGAGATAGGCTGCGAGCAGGTACGAGCCCACTTTTGCCGAAACGAACGCAGCGACCCAAGCCCCCAGCGGTGTGCCGCAAGCCGCTGCAATGCCAATGATGAGGCCGTTCTTGAGGTGTACCAGCCCGCGTTTCCAATTGGCGATGGTGCCGGTGATGGCACTGGGGAACATGGCCAGCAGCGAGGTGCCGCGCGCGATCAGGTCGCTCGCGCCGAACAGCAGCGAAAGCGCCGGCACGGTGACGGCCCCGCCGCCGATACCAAGCAGCGCCGAAAGCATGCCGATGAGGATGCCGAGCAGCACGAGCAGAATGCCCTTGATGACGGTCAGGTGAATGCTCGAGTTGCGGGAAGGCGTCAGAATGAGCTGGCTGACCACGACAAACGCCAGAAATGCGACGAAGAACCAGCGCAGGAACACTTCGGAAAGCCGTGAAAGCAGCCAGCTGCCGATTTGAGAGCCGATAATGGTGCCGACCACCATCAGCAGTGCCGCGATCCAGTCGACATGCCCGCTCATTGCGTAGGAAATCACGCCGGAAATCGAAAGCGGGATAATCGCCGCGAGCGAGGTTGCCGCCGCGTGCCGCTGGGTCATGCCGAGCCATACCAAAGCCGGCACGATAATTGAACCGCCTCCGATGCCGAACAGTCCCGAGAAGAAACCGGCGATCAGCCCGACCACAATCATGATGATGATTTGCTCCACCGGCCCGCGCGTAACAGGGGTTTCTTCATCGACTTCTGTTTTCGTCGCTTGCGCGTCCTTTGCCTGTTCGCTCATATCCATCCTTCACATTTGCGTGCCGTGCCGAATGGCATGCGCGCTGTTATGAGGCAATGATAATTCGAAAATAAAAATTTCCCACATACCCGTTAAGTATGTGGGAAATTTCGTTGGGAACGGCTCCGCGAACTATGCAGCAGCCAGGCCATTCATACCAACTATGTCAGTTGCTATACAGGCTGCTATACGAGTACGCCTTCATCCATGAATTCCTGCACGTCCGGCTGCAAATGTTCGTAGCGCTCGCGAGTTTCCTCGAAATCGACGAAGAAGAGTTTGTACCAGGTCAGGAACGTGAAGATGTTCCAGATTTGGCGACGTGCGTCCACTTTGCCGTCGAAGTTATCCTGCAAGAGCGTCAGAATTCGGTCCTGCTCGAAGAACTGAGCAACCCAATCCTCCGAGAACAGCGCCCGCACTTGGGAGCAGTACTTCTCCTCGCGCAGCCAGCTTTTGATTGGCACCGGGAAGCCGAGCTTGGGGCGCTTAGCCCAATCCTTCGGCAGATGCCTTGCGGCGGCCTTGCGGAAGATGTCCTTGGAATCGTGGCTATTCAGCAGCTTCGAGGAGGGGATGGTGTTGGCGAGCTCGGCCACCTCGCGGTCGAGATACGGCACGCGCAGCTCGAGCGAATGAGCCATCGAGATCTTGTCGGCCTTCTGTAGGATGTCGCTCAACATGAAGTGGTGCAGATCGATATATTGCATCTGCTTGACTTCTTCGGCATCGGCGACCTTGTCGAAATCCTCCTGATAGATGCCGTTGACGGTCAAGTTGTTCCGATATTCCGGCTGCAAAACGTCGTTGGCCTGCGACGAAGTGAAGATCGAAGGCTGGTCCATGTCGTAGACCCACGCTTGGCCGTTGTAATAGTCGCGTGGCTTGGCGGCCTGGGTATAGAGCTGGGTCTTGCCCGGGAAGTCCGGCATTTTCTTGATGGCGCCGGCGATACCGCGTCGCATACCGTCGGGCAGCTTGTGGATATCGGCCGCGATGGCACGAATCGTCTTGTTCTTGGTATGCACACCGTAATTGATATAGCCGGCGAACAGTTCGTCTGCGCCTTCACCGGAAAGCACGACGGTCACTTTCTTGCGCGCGAGCCTGCAGAGATACCACAGCGGAATCACGGAAGGGTTCGCGTCCGGTTCGTCCAAGTGATATTGCATCTCGGCGAAGTCTCGGAACGCCTCGTCACCCTTCACGCTGGTCTGGTTGAAATGCAGGCCCTCGTGCTCCGCGAGTTGCTTGGCCACGCTGGCCTCGTCGAACGGACCTTCGTCGAAGTTGATACTGAACACCTCTTCAGGCTTCAAAATAGTGGTCACATAGCTGGAATCCACGCCTTCGGAAAGGAAAGCCCCCACTGGCACGTCGGCGATATGATGTGCTTCGACGGATTCCTCGACGGTCTTGTCGATTTCGTCGATGGTCTCTTCGTCGCTGCGCTGGTAATCGATGTCGTAGTGTGCGTCCCAATATTCGTGAATGTCGAGCTTGTCGTCCTTATATTCGAACCAATGGCCGGCCGGAAAGCGGTAAACGCCCTTGAAGAACGTCTCTTTGAGGTCGTTGTACTGGTTCATCAGGAACGGCTTTACGGCCTTCTCGTTGAGTTCCTTCTTGAAGTTCGGATGCACGAGGAACGACTTGATCTCCGAGCCGATGATGAACGTGCCGTCTTCGTGGTAGTAGTAAAGCGGCTTGATGCCGAAGAAGTCGCGAGCGCCGAACATGGCCTTTTTGTTGTCGTCCCAGATGAGGAAGGCGAACATGCCGCGCACTCGGCCGAGCAAGCCTTCCATGCCCCACTCCTCGTAGCCGTGCAGCAGTACTTCGGTGTCGGCTTCGGTGCGGAAAGTGTGCCCGGCCGCCAGCAGTTCTTTGCGCAGGCTCTTGTAGTTGTAGATCTCGCCGTTGAAGGTGATGAGGATGGATTCGTCCTCGTTGAAGATCGGCTGCTTGCCGCCCTTGAGGTCGATGACGCTCAAACGCCGGAATCCCATGGCCACCTGGTCGTTCGTGTAGTATCCGCTGCCTTTGACGTTGGGCCCGCGATGCTGAATCATCTTCATCATCGATTGGATTGTCAAGTCCTTATCGAGCACGCTTTTATCGCAGAAAGCAACTATTCCGCACATGTGTCCTCCTCTGGGTTATCTCGCATATCGTAGCCCATACCCGTGTCTTGTATTCGCCGTCGGCTTCGGTGAATTTTCCGTTTTGTTACGTACGCTGAGTCGGCCAATCTAGTAATGAACAAACCCGGCGGAAGTCAAAATTTCCCAAATTATTCAATTGGGTATCTCTTTATAAAATATCTAGTTAAATATTCTCACCGTTCCGCCTTTATACAAACGGCTCTCGCGTATGGCGTTTGTGAGCTAGAATACATATATAGACAATGCCTGTGTAAAGGCGAGCCCGAATTTGCGTTTCGCATACAACGGTTCCAGCGACGAAGGAGTATTTATGGCACGTTTGATTATCGTATCCAATAGGCTTCCGGTTTCACTGCATGCCAAGCCGGACGGCACTTACGCAATGAAGCAAAGCATCGGTGGTCTTGCCACGGCAATCGGCCCGTACCACAAGTCCCACAACGATTGCCTTTGGGTCGGCTGGAGCAGTATCGATCCCGAGACGTGCCCGAAAGATGAAATCAAAAAGGTCAGCGAGGAATTCAAGAGTCGTCGTTGCATCCCGATTTTCCTGACCCAAAGGGAAATTGACGGATACTACGCCGGTTATGCCAACGATACGCTTTGGCCGTTGTTCCACGATTTTGCGCACGAGGCCACGTTCGATTCGTCCACGTGGAAGGTCTACCAAGAGGTCAACCAGAAATTCGCTGACGCCATTATCGAGTTCGTCAATCCCGATGACACCGTATGGATTCAGGATTATCACCTTATGCTGCTGCCGGCCATGCTGCGTTCCCGCTTCCCGAAGCTCAAGATCGGCTGGTTCCTTCACATTCCATTCCCAAGCCCCGAGATCTTCCATCAGCTTCCGAACGGCAAAGACCTGCTCGAAGGCCTGATGGGCGCGGATTTGCTAGGCTTCCACACCGAAGATTTCTGCGTGAACTTCCTTGCCTCGGTTCGTGCTCTTCTGGGCCTCGAGGTCGATAAGGACGGCCGCATTCCTGTCGGGCAAGGTACTTCGCAACGTTTCGTCACCGTCGACGCCTTCCCCATCGGCATCGATTACGGTCTCTACCGCCGCAACGCCCACTCCAGTCTCGCGCAGGCCATGCGCCACGGCATCGAGGCCGTCAGCGGCAAGCGCACCAGGCGCGTGAGCACCTCCCTTACCGCAGAATCCGAAGCTGCGGCCGAGGCCAGCGACCAGGAGGAAAACTGGTGGAGTGCCCATACCGGCGACGAGCTGCCCGAAGTCGAGCTGGCCCAGTCCGCTGCGGCCAAACGCGGCACTGAAGACAACAAGGTGGTCGTTTCCGTCGATCGCCTCGATTACACGAAGGGTCTTCCGGAGCGTCTGCGCGCTTTTGACCTGATGCTGAGCCGTTACCCGGAGTGGGTCGGCCACGTCACGTATTACCTTTTGGCCACCCCCACGCGTGAGGACGTCGAAACCTACCGCAAGCTCAAAGATCAGGTCGACCAGCTGGTCGGCGAGATCAATGGCAAATATTCGCTGCTTTCCTGGACTCCTATTCATTACATCACCCGTTCTCTGCCCATCAAGCCCGTTTGCGGTATCTACACTGCCGGCGATGTCGCGCTGGTCACGCCGCTTCGCGACGGCATGAATTTGGTCGCCAAGGAATACCTTGCCGCTCGCGATGGCCGTGACGGCGCACTGGTGCTTTCCGACGAGTGTGGCGCCGCCCGCGAGCTGACGGACGCGTTTATCGTCAATCCTTACGACACAGAGGCGGTCTGCGAGGCTTTGCATTCGGCCTTGGAAATTGGTTCTGATGAAGCCAAACGTCGCAACGCGGCTATGCAGGCCAGGCTCAAGTATCGCACCGCCGGCCTGTGGAGCGCCGAGTTCCTGAGCACGCTGCGCCAGGTCAGCGACCCGCGCATGGCCGACCGTCGCTTGCAAAGCGTTCAGCGAGATCATTTGGTCCACGAGTGGGGTCAGTCAAAGCGCAAGCTGGTGCTGTGCGATTACGACGGCACGCTGACCCAGATCGTCCGTACGCCCGGCCGTGCCAAGCCGACTCATCGGTTGCTTGATTTGCTGCGTGAGGTCGGTTCCATTCCCGATGTGGATTTGTATCTGGTTTCCGGCCGCACCCGCGAGACGATGGACGAGTGGTTCGGTTGCCTGCCGATTGGTTTGATTGCCGAGCATGGTGCTTGGCACACCAAGCCGATTGAGGGAACTACCGCCAAAAATGCGGATGGCAGGACTATTGCCCCGAAGCGTTACTGGCGGCGTGCCGACGGTCTTCCTGACCCTGACGAATGGCGTCCGATCATCGAGACCATTATGAACAAGTCCGTCTCCCGCGTTCCGCAGTCGTTCATCGAATACAAGTCCACGGATTTGGCATGGCATTATCGTATGAGCGATCAGAAGCTTGCTCAGGAGCAGCGTGAGCGTTTGGTCGACGAGCTGCAGAAAGTCTGCCCGCAGTATGGTCTGATGGTCATGCGCAACGCCAAGGTCATCGAGGTTTGCCCGGCCAATGTCAGCAAGGGCGAGGCCGTGAAGCCGTTGCTGGAAAGCGGCCGCTACGATTTCGTGCTTGCGCTGGGCGACGATACTACTGACGAAACGATGTTTGCTTCGGTTTCCGGTTGCGCTTCCGCCCGTGATAAGGCCGATACGCACGATGTCGATAACGCCGGTGTGGTCAAAATGGTCGATTCCACGGAGGCGACCGCCACGGTTGACGGGTCGGGTGCTGAATCCGGTGCCTCGAAGTCGGTCAAGAAGCCTGCCATGCCTTCCGCCGCATGGACTATTAAGGTCGGAGCCGGAGATACCAACGCCCGTTCGCGCATCGCCACCCCGACCGACACGGGCCGCTTGCTGGGCTACTTGGTCGCCGAGTCCGAGGCCGTCGCCGCCGGCACCGGTCCTGTTCCAAAGGACAAGCCGAAGTCCAAGTCCAAGGCCAAGCGAGCCTCCAAGTCGAAGACTTCTGCCAAGGCCAAGTCTGCTTCCAAGACCAAGAAAGCATCTAAATAATCCAGATAATTTTTCAGTGCAAATGCCTATTACGGTCTCATAAGATTGTGATAGGCATTTCCTTGTCTCGGCCAAGATTAGGAAAGCGGCAGCATGATTCTTGATGATATTGATTGGGTGGGGGGAAATACGCGAGTGGTTGAAAAGTGGACGATAATGCGTGATGCAGAGTTTGCGATCTAGTTCGAAAACTTGTGGACCCGCATTCGCATTCTGGGACATCGCATCGGCCGCCGCTTCATGCGGCCGTACAATTTCGGTATGAAACAAGCAGACGTTGTCAAAGCATTGCAGCACGATCACGCGGCCGAGTTGAAGAAGGCCGCCGAAAGACTGAAAGGTACCGCGCGCCATACACGTATCATTCCTTCGCCTGTGCTCTCGGAGGCTACAGGCCACGAGATTCTCCTGAAGCCGGAGAACCTTCAGGTTACAGGTTCCTTCAAGATTCGCGGTGCATACAACAAGATTGCCTCGCTCTCTGACGAGGAGCTGGCACGTGGTATCGTCACCGCTTCCGCTGGCAACCATGCGCAAGGTGTCGCCTATGCGGCCCGCGAGCGTGGTGCCAAAGCGACCATCGTGATGCCCGAAATTACTCCGCCGCTCAAGGTCGATGCGACCAAATCATACGGCGCCAACGTGGTGTTGCACGGCAACCTTTTCGACGATGCCGCCGCATATGCTTCCGAGCTTTCTGAGCGCGAGGGCATGATTTACGTGCCTCCGTTCGACGATTACGAGGTGCTCTGCGGCCAAGGCACCATCGGTCTCGAGATTCTTGAAGACGTCCCGAACGTCACCGATGTCGTGGTTCCGCTGGGCGGCGGCGGGCTGGGTTCCGGCGTGGCGCTTGCTATCAAGACTTTCAAACCTGAAGTCCGCGTCATCGGCGCGATTCCGGAGGGTTCGCCTGCTTTCAAGAATTCGTTCGCGGCCGGCACGGTCGTTCCCGCCGACAAGGTGGTCACCTCCGCCGAAGGCGTTGCGGTCGGCCATCCCGGCGATCTCACGTTCGCGATTTTGAATGAATACCTCGATGATCTGGTCACCGTTTCCGAGCGCGACATCAACGAGATGATCCTTTTGATGATGGAGAAGCACAAGCTCGTGGTCGAGGCCGCCGGTGCCGTTTCACTCGCCGCGCTCGAGCACCTGAGCCTGCGCTCGCGGGTTTTCTCCGCAGCCAAAGGAAAGCACGTCATCGTTCCGATTATCTCCGGCGGCAACATCGACACCGTCACCATCGGTGCGGTTATTCAAAAGGGCATGATCGCCCGCGGCCGCATCATGAATTTCGAGGTCGAACTCCCCGATACCCCGGGCCAGCTGGTCAAGGTCGCACAAGTTCTGGCCGACGCCCGCGCGAACGTCATCGAGCTCAACCACGATCAGTTCAAGGCTTCCGGCCACTACACGAACTCGGTCTCCCTTGGCGTCACCGTCGAAACCAACGGCCCCGACCACATCGCCCAGGTCCTCAAGGCCCTGAAAGACGCTGGTTTCGACCCGAAGCGCGTCTATTAAATAGAGAATTTTCATAAAAGGATGTGGGTTTGCTGCAGTCTAATGCCGCAGCAAACCCACATCCTTATTACCTATTTGTTGGTTATATTGTGATTCTCTTATGCGGACTCGGATGTCTGCGAATCCGTCTGACCATGTATTAGTGTCATTTAGCGATAGTGATTTTTATCCGATAGTAAAAGTATCGATATTGCTAAGGTCTTTGGTCACGGTTGCAGTGGTAAAGCTGATTTCATACAACAGCAGGTTCCCGTCGGCCGCGCGCAAAGTGTTCGCGTAAGCTGGAATTTTGGCGACGAATCGGTCGGCGATTTCATCGATGCCTTTCCTGCTTGGGCGAGCAACTCCCTGTGCTTTCACATGCTCGTTGCCGCCATGAGGAATGGTCGTAAAAGCGACATGGGCATTCGTCTCAATTTCCTTGACCTTGTTATTGCCTTTGAAAGTCGCAAAGTAAAGGATATTGTCAGCAGGATCGAAATAAAAATTGACGATTCTCACGTCGGGAATGTTGCCGACTGAAGTCGCCAATGCCATTTCTGTTTGTTGTGCCAGAATCCGGTAGAATTCATCTTTAGTGTTCATTGGTATATCCCTTCTGTTTCTTGGCATCGGCGATGGTTTCATTGTCGGTTCGTGCTGAACGTTGACGATGTTTCATGGACAAATTTCGTTACGAAACTCCATCCGACCTATTCGTTTTGCTGTGGATTTGGTTTTAGCCTCGCGATTCCTATTTTTCGGCCTCGGCGATGGTCTCGTCCACCAGTTCCGGCAATGCCTTGGCGATGTCATCATGAATGAGCCGCGTGGCGATGTTGTCATATTGCGTGCGTCCCATATTCATAATGGTCATCGGCACTCCGCCCTGCACGGCGGTCGGTGCGAGCGAGGCGGCGGGGAAGACTTCGAGCGTCGACCCGATCACCCAGAATTCGTCGGCCTTGGCCACACGCGCCATCGACTTTTCCATCGCGCCCTCGGGCAGCATTTCGCCGAAATATACCACGTCGGTTTTGATAAGCCCGTTGCAGGGCATGTTCCCGCTATACGGCAGCTTGCGGTGGCAATGCGGATCTGGTTCGTTGTCAAGATTGTTCATGATGTCGGCCGTCTTGTATTCCGCATGGCACTTCATGCAGTGCGAGGTCCCGATGGTTCCGTGCAGATTGACAATCAAATCGCTCGAATTCCCAGCTTTCTCGTGCAGAGCATCGAAGTTCTGCGTCGCCAAGAGCGTCAGTAGTCCTGCTTTTTCCAGCTTAACGAGCGCCTTGTGCGCCTCGCCCGGCTGAGCGTTCCACACCGGCGACGCCTTCTGCCAGGCCCAGGAATACTCGCGTGCCTTCTTGTCGCGCATAAACGCATCAATGTCGTAAACGCTCATCTGGTCCGGGTGCTTGGTCCACACTCCGTCCGGCCCGCGGAAGTCCGGGATTCCCGCCGAAGTCGAGATACCGGCACCAGTCAATACTGCAATTTTTTTAGTCATATATATTATTGTAGTCAGAAGCAACATTCAGCGGGTGAATGGGCCGAGGAAGGCCCTGTTTTCTTCAATCTTTGCCGTTTATTCTCTGTAGCCGCTTGAATTCCAGTCCTATCGTATAGCCCTTAATAAATTGATTGCGCTGATTTAGCGCTTGAAACATTCCGAAATCAAAAGGAATGAAGACCAAGTCCGAATTCGAAGCGCTGTCGCAAGGGGCTAGGATCGTTCCATCTCATTATTCAAACAGGAATACCATCAACCTAAACGGCATTATTAGATGGCTCAGAGCATGTAGCTGCTGACACGCCGAAGAAAATGAATTACATCGATTTGATTCCTTGTATTTCCGAGCTAGAATAACGCGTAAAGGTGTAGTAACGCCTTTAGTGACACGCCGAGAGAACCGCATCATTGCAACGGTTCTTAAGGTTTTTGCGCCCTTCGACTTGCGCAATATCGGGTTGTCGCGTATATTTATCTCTTGCTGCTCAACACGGCAACTTCTCCTCTAAGAGTTGAGATTGTTTGTTGGTGTGGTGGTGGTTTGAGAACTCAAGAGTGTGTCTGTACTACTTTTTATATGTAAAGCTTTTTTGATTGCCAGTTTGGCGTCGGCCCTGCTTTTTTGCGGGGTGCCCGAGGGGGCTTGAATGGCGTCGAGGTTTTTAGTGTGGACCATTCCCCCTTATGGAATGGTTCCGTCGATTATTATTTATGAGAGTCATTTGTTTGGTTCTCTTCGCATTTTTTGTGGAGGGTTCGATTCTGGCTCAGGATGAACGCTGGCGGCGTGCTTAACACATGCAAGTCGAACGGGATCCATGGTGCTTGCACCGTGGTGAGAGTGGCGAACGGGAGAGTAATGCGTGACCAACCTGCCCCATGTTCCGGAATAGCTCCTGGAAACGGGTGGTAATGCCGGGTGTTCCGCGTGATCGCATGTGATCGCGGGAAAGGGTTACCGACATGGGATGGGGTCGCGTCCTATCAGCTTGTTGGCGGGGCAACGGCCCACCAAGGCTTTGACGGGTAGCCGGCCTGAGAGGGCGACCGGCCTCATTGGGACTGAGATACGGCCCAGACTCCTACGGGAGGCAGCAGTGGGGAATATTGCACAATGGGGGGAACCCTGATGCAGCGACGCCGCGTGCGGGATGAAGGCCTTCGGGTTGTAAACCGCTTTTGTTGGGGAGCAAGCGAGAGTGAGTGTACCCTTCGAATAAGCGCCGGCTAACTACGTGCCAGCAGCCGCGGTAATACGTAGGGCGCAAGCGTTATCCGGATTTATTGGGCGTAAAGAGCTCGTAGGCGGTTCGTCGCGTCTGGTGTGAAAGCCCATCGCTTAACGATGGGTCTGCGCCGGATACGGGCGGGCTTGAGTGCAGTAGGGGAGACTGGAATTCCCGGTGTAACGGTGGAATGTGTAGATATCGGGAAGAACACCAATGGCGAAGGCAGGTCTCTGGGCTGTTACTGACGCTGAGGAGCGAAAGCGTGGGGAGCGAACAGGATTAGATACCCTGGTAGTCCACGCCGTAAACGGTGGATGCTGGATGTGGGGCCCATTCCACGGGTTCCGCGTCGGAGCTAACGCGTTAAGCATCCCGCCTGGGGAGTACGGCCGCAAGGCTAAAACTCAAAGAAATTGACGGGGGCCCGCACAAGCGGCGGAGCATGCGGATTAATTCGATGCAACGCGAAGAACCTTACCTGGGCTTGACATGTTCCGGATCGCGTCGGAGACGGCGCTTCCCTTCGGGGCCGGTTCACAGGTGGTGCATGGTCGTCGTCAGCTCGTGTCGTGAGATGTTGGGTTAAGTCCCGCAACGAGCGCAACCCTCGCCTTGTGTTGCCAGCGGGTTATGCCGGGAACTCACAAGGGACCGCCGGGGTCAACTCGGAGGAAGGTGGGGATGACGTCAGATCATCATGCCCCTTACGTCCAGGGCTTCACGCATGCTACAATGGCCGGTACAACGGGATGCGACATGGCGACATGGAGCGGATCCCTCAAAACCGGTCTCAGTTCGGATTGGAGTCTGCAACCCGACTCCATGAAGGCGGAGTCGCTAGTAATCGCGGATCAGCAACGCCGCGGTGAATGCGTTCCCGGGCCTTGTACACACCGCCCGTCAAGTCATGAAAGTGGGCAGCACCCGAAGCCGGTGTCCGAACCCCTTGTGGGGCGGAGCCGTCTAAGGTGAGGCTCGTGATTGGGACTAAGTCGTAACAAGGTAGCCGTACCGGAAGGTGCGGCTGGATCACCTCCTTTCTACGGAGAATTCAGGACGCTGTTCGGCGTCCGGTGTCGGGCCTGCCGGGGATGTTCCCTGGTGTGGTCCTGCTGGTGTGGAAAAGATCAAGGATGACGGCTTTGCATATCAGTGGTGTGGGCATGCTTTTGGGCTCCCGGATCGCCACCCCGTCCTTGTGACGGTGCGATTCGATGCCTTCCGCTGACGGCGGCCCCGGACGGGGCGCTTGATCCGGATGTGCGTGGTGGCTTGAGAACTGGATAGTGGACGCGAGCAAGATATGATTCTTGCTTTGTTAGATGCAATTTTTTAGACCGGTCTCCGATTCTTTTGAATCTGGGGATTTGGTCGATCGTTTTGTGATCATTCATAGTGTGATGATGTGTTGTCCAGAGTTTTTCGCAGAAGGTCCTTGCGGCATGCAGCCTGTATGGGTGTGTGTTGCTGGTAAGGGCGTATGGTGGATGCCTTGGCAGACAGTACCGATGAAGGACGTGTGGGGCCGCGATAGGCCTCGGGGAGCCGCCGACAGGGCTTTGATCCGAGGATTTCCGAATGGGGGGACCCGCCGGCCGTATGGGCCGGCACCGCATTCGTGCGGGGGGTACGCAGGGAAGTGAAACATCTCAGTACCTGCAGGAAAGGATATTCCGTGAGTAGTGGCGAGCGAAAGCGGATCAGGCCAAACCGGCCGCGTGTGATAGCCTCCAGGCGTTGCGCGGCGGGTGTTGTGGGGCCTGGTGCCCGGATGCTGGAGCGTCCGGCGGAAGTCATAAAGCGGCGTGCTAGGCGAACGGGATTGAATTCCCGGCCGTAGAGGGTGATGGCCCCGTAGCCGGTCGCGCGCTGCCTTCCGATCCAGGTTCCCAAGTAGCACGGGACTCGTGGAATCCCGTGTGAATCCGCCCCGACCGTGGGGTAAGCCTAGATATGACTGTCTGACCGATAGCGAACGAGTACCGTGAGGGAAAGGTGAAAAGCACCCCGGGAGGGGAATGAAATAGTTTCTGAAACCGTGCGCCTACGAACCGTCGGAGCCTCCTTGAGGGGTGACGGCGTGCCTATCGAAAAATGAGTCTGCGAGTCAGTGGCAGGTGGCGAGGCTAACCCGTCGTGGGGGAGCCGTAGCGAAGGCGAGTCTCAAAAGGCGTTTGAGTCGCTTGTCCTGGACCCGAAGCGGGATGATCTAGCCCTGAGCAGGTTGAAGCGCGGGTAAGACCGCGTGGAGGACCGGACCCACCTAGGTTGAAAACTGGGGGGATGACTTGGGGCTAGGGGTGAAAGGCCAATCAAATTCCGTGATAGCTGGTTCTCTCCGAAATGCATTTAGGTGCAGCGTCGTGTGGTTCGCCCGGGGGGTAGAGCTACTGGATGCCTGAGGGCGCGTGTCGCGTACCGAGGGCAACCAAACTCCGAATACCCGTGGCGCTATAGCGCGGCAGTGAGTCGGCGGGGGATAAGCTCCGTCGTCGAAAGGGAAACAGCCCAGATCGTCGTCTAAGGTCCCGAAGCGCGTGCTAAGTGGGAAAGGATGTGGAGTCGCATAGACAGCCAGGAGGTTGGCTCAGAAGCAGCCACCCTTGAAAGAGTGCGTAACAGCTCACTGGTCTAGTGGTTCCGCGCCGACAATGTAGCGGGGCTCAAGCACGCCACCGAAGACGCGGCAGCAGCTTTTGCTGCTGGGTAGGAGAGCGTCCCGTACGGGGTGAAGCGGCCGCGTAAGCGAGCCGTGGACCGTGTGGGAGCGAGAATGCAGACATGAGTAGCGAGAGACGGGTGAGGATCCCGTCCGCTGGATGACCAAGGGTTCCGGGGCCACGTTCATCGTCCCCGGGTGAGTCGGGTCCTAAGGCGAGGCCGACAGGCGTAGTCGAATGGACGAACGGGTCGATATTCCCGTACCGGCGCAGGACCGTCCGGGCCGAAAGTCGGGTACTAACCTCCCGCCGCATCGATGGCTCCCTTCGGGGTGCCGGACGTGTGGTGGTTGGGACAGACCTTCCGGTAGGCCAGCGCAGGAGTGACGCAATGGAAGAGCCGGCCGCGGCGGTGGTAGTCCGTGGCCAAGCGTGCAGCCCGCACCCCAGGCAAATCCGGGGCGCATATGGGGCGAGGCGCGATGGTGGGGCCCGTTGGGGCCGAATCCGGTGGTTTCCGTTGCCGAGAAAAGCTTCGGCGCGAGGTGCTGCGGCGCCCGTACCGCAAACCGACACAGGTGGTCAGGTAGAGAATACCAAAGCGATCGAGCGAATCCTGGTCAAGGAACTCGGCAAATCACTCCCGTGCCTTCGGTATAAGGGAGACCCCCTGGGGTGAACCGCCTTGCGCGGGGAGCCTCGGGGGGTGGCACAGACCAGGGGGTAGCGACTGTTTACCAAAAACACAGGTGCATGCGAAGGCGCAAGCCGCTGTATATGCACTGACGCCTGCCCGGTGCCGGAAGGTTAAGAGGATCCGTCATCCCGGTTCGTCCGGGGGCAGCGGTGAATTCAAGCCCCGGTAAACGGCGGTGGTAACTATAACCATCCTAAGGTAGCGAAATTCCTTGTCGGGTAAGTTCCGACCTGCACGAATGGCGTAACGACTTCCCCACTGTCTCGACCAGGAGCTCGGCGAAATTGCAGTACGAGTAAAGATGCTCGTTAAGCGCAGAAGGACGAAAAGACCCCGGGACCTTTACTATACCTTGGTATTGTCATTAGGTGGAAACTGTGTAGCATAGGCGGGAGGCTTCGAAGCGACGGCGCCAGCCGTCGTGGAGCCGCAAGGTGAAATACCGCTCTGTCTCCATTTGATGTCTAACCTCGACACGTGATCCGTGTCAGGGACAGTGCCTGGCGGGTAGTTTAACTGGGGCGGTTGCCTCCCAAAGGATAACGGAGGCGCTCAAAGGTCCGCTCAGCCCGGTTGGCAATCGGGTGTTGAGTGCAATCGCACAAGCGGGCTTGACTGTGAGACTGACGGGTCGAGCAGGGACGAAAGTCGGAGATAGTGATCCGGTGCCGGCGCACGGGCGCGGCATCGCTCAACGGATAAAAGGTACCCCGGGGATAACAGGCTGATCATTCCCAAGAGTCCATATCGACGGGATGGTTTGGCACCTCGATGTCGGCTCGTCGCATCCTGGGGCTGTAGCAGGTCCCAAGGGTTCGGCCGTTCGCCGATTAAAGCGGCACGCGAGCTGGGTTCAGAACGTCGTGAGACAGTTTGGTCTCTATCCTCTGCGCTCGTTGGAATATTGAGGAGACCTGCCCATAGTACGAGAGGACCTGGGTGGACGAACCTCTGGTATGCCGGTTGTCGCGCCAGCGGCACGGCCGGTTGGCTACGTTCGGAAGGGATAACCGCTGAAAGCATCTAAGCGGGAAGCCTGCTCCGAGATCAGTATTCCTTGAGGCTTCGAGCCTCTGTAGGCCCCAGGTCAGAACACCTGGTTGATAGGCCGGACGTGGAAGCCCCGCGAGGGGCGGAGCCGACCGGTACTAACGGCCGAAAGGCAATCACACAACCCCAACCCTAGCGGTGGGGTCCGTGAGGCATCCTTCTGCGAACAAACATTCAGGCAGCACTAGCGCTTGGTGTTCACAACTCGATTCAATGCATCCGACATCGCGTCCGCTTTCCGGTTCCCGAGCCGCCACATTCCCGCGGTTCCTTCGTGTTCCGTGCATAATATAAGATTTGCGGCGGCCATAGCCCAGGGGAGACGCCCGGTCCCATTCCGAACCCGGAAGCTAAGGCCTGGCACGGCGATGGTACTGCACCCGACAGGGTGTGGGAGAGTAGCCCGCCGCCGCACCACACTTCGCAAGGACCCCATGGTCGAGCCTCACGGCTCCCATGGGGTCCTTCGCATGCCCGGGGACACCGCCGCAACACCGTCGATACGGGGCCACGGGCCGAGACACGAATTCGGGGTTTTGCGCGGCCGCCGCGGCCCGCGCACACGGTCCCGCCCGGAGGCGGGGCCCCGCGCCCGCGGGAAACCACGCACGGGGGCGTCGGGCCCCGGCGCTTCCGGCATCCGGATCCAGGGGCAAGCCTGCTTTAAAACCCCATGAGTGGAACAGCATATGCTACACTCATCATTAAACGTACCCGCATAACGTACGTTAATAATAACGAGACTTTAGTAGGGCGGCAAAGATGGATACTTATACACCTACGGCGGCAAGGAAGAACCTGTACCAGATTCTCAAGGATGTCAATGTCCAGCGTAAACCAGTAGTGATTTCTCCAGCAAGAGGCAACAAGGACGAGGAAGCAGTGGTGGTCAATCGTGCAGATTGGAACTCGATCATGGAAACCCTCTATCTGGAGAACACGGGCGCTCTTGCAACGGCTGAAAAACGTCGCGCTGATGACAGCGGAACCACGGATATCGATGATATCGATTGGGATACGCTGTGACGTACCACGTTGTAATCAAGAACTCGGCCAAGTCCGATCTTAAAAAACTTAAGCGTTCACATCTTCAGCAATCATTCATGCAGGTAGTCGCAGATCTGAAGTCTGATCCTTACCAGCCGACTCAATCATTCGAAAAGCTACAGCCCGTTAGCAGGAGATTGTATTCCCGACGGATTAACAGCCAACATCGTGTTGTTTACGATATCGATGACGATACGCAGACAGTAACGATATATGCGGCTTGGAGTCATTACGAATAAAATCTGCGGTCTTATTCTGATTCGGCTGTAAGAATGCAGGCGAGTTAGACGCAGCTCTATCTCAGCGAGTAACAAATTCTCTCCGTTCGAAACTCCGAAAGCTACTCACATAACTTTATATTTCTGTAATGGCATTAGCCATTTCATGCTGCCAGGCTTATTAGCAACGATTAGTGAAAGCAACGGTTGCTTTCGAATCAGAAGCATCAGAAACAAACGAACATAATGTCCATTATCGGTTTTGATGGTCACTGGCTTAGATGCCCAGGCTATTGAATATCAAAACTTTGCTGATGTTGATTATGGCTGCTGTACCCATAAATGACGATGACTGGTTTCGTGTCTTTGTTAAAGTGACACGCCGATGATGAATAACTTGGGATATTTTCTGTTTATTTTTCGGAATTATATACGCGGCAAACAGGCTTGAAATGGTTAATACCCGTAATTTCAACACGCCGAAGGAACGTTGAAATTTCACCGAATTTTGACCTTTTGTTCGAATAGGACTTGCGCTCGGGGGCAACCTCGTGTAAGTTATCTACTTGCTGCCTGACGGCGACAACAAATCTTCGAGATTGATTGAAGTTGTTGGTGTGGTGGTGGTTTGAGAACTCAAGAGTGTGTCTGTACTACTTTTTATATGTAAAGCTTTTTTGATTGCCAGTTTGGCGTCGGCCCTGCTTTTTTGCGGGGTGCCCGAGGGGGCTTGAATGGCGTCGAGGTTTTTAGTGTGGACCATTCCCCCTTATGGAATGGTTCCGTCGATTATTATTTATGAGAGTCATTTGTTTGGTTCTCTTCGCATTTTTTGTGGAGGGTTCGATTCTGGCTCAGGATGAACGCTGGCGGCGTGCTTAACACATGCAAGTCGAACGGGATCCATGGTGCTTGCACCGTGGTGAGAGTGGCGAACGGGAGAGTAATGCGTGACCAACCTGCCCCATGTTCCGGAATAGCTCCTGGAAACGGGTGGTAATGCCGGGTGTTCCGCGTGATCGCATGTGATCGCGGGAAAGGGTTACCGACATGGGATGGGGTCGCGTCCTATCAGCTTGTTGGCGGGGCAACGGCCCACCAAGGCTTTGACGGGTAGCCGGCCTGAGAGGGCGACCGGCCTCATTGGGACTGAGATACGGCCCAGACTCCTACGGGAGGCAGCAGTGGGGAATATTGCACAATGGGGGGGAACCCTGATGCAGCGACGCCGCGTGCGGGATGAAGGCCTTCGGGTTGTAAACCGCTTTTGTTGGGGAGCAAGCGAGAGTGAGTGTACCCTTCGAATAAGCGCCGGCTAACTACGTGCCAGCAGCCGCGGTAATACGTAGGGCGCAAGCGTTATCCGGATTTATTGGGCGTAAAGAGCTCGTAGGCGGTTCGTCGCGTCTGGTGTGAAAGCCCATCGCTTAACGATGGGTCTGCGCCGGATACGGGCGGGCTTGAGTGCAGTAGGGGAGACTGGAATTCCCGGTGTAACGGTGGAATGTGTAGATATCGGGAAGAACACCAATGGCGAAGGCAGGTCTCTGGGCTGTTACTGACGCTGAGGAGCGAAAGCGTGGGGAGCGAACAGGATTAGATACCCTGGTAGTCCACGCCGTAAACGGTGGATGCTGGATGTGGGGCCCATTCCACGGGTTCCGCGTCGGAGCTAACGCGTTAAGCATCCCGCCTGGGGAGTACGGCCGCAAGGCTAAAACTCAAAGAAATTGACGGGGGCCCGCACAAGCGGCGGAGCATGCGGATTAATTCGATGCAACGCGAAGAACCTTACCTGGGCTTGACATGTTCCGGATCGCGTCGGAGACGGCGCTTCCCTTCGGGGCCGGTTCACAGGTGGTGCATGGTCGTCGTCAGCTCGTGTCGTGAGATGTTGGGTTAAGTCCCGCAACGAGCGCAACCCTCGCCTTGTGTTGCCAGCGGGTTATGCCGGGAACTCACAAGGGACCGCCGGGGTCAACTCGGAGGAAGGTGGGGATGACGTCAGATCATCATGCCCCTTACGTCCAGGGCTTCACGCATGCTACAATGGCCGGTACAACGGGATGCGACATGGCGACATGGAGCGGATCCCTCAAAACCGGTCTCAGTTCGGATTGGGAGTCTGCAACCCGACTCCATGAAGGCGGAGTCGCTAGTAATCGCGGATCAGCAACGCCGCGGTGAATGCGTTCCCGGGCCTTGTACACACCGCCCGTCAAGTCATGAAAGTGGGCAGCACCCGAAGCCGGTGTCCGAACCCCTTGTGGGGCGGAGCCGTCTAAGGTGAGGCTCGTGATTGGGACTAAGTCGTAACAAGGTAGCCGTACCGGAAGGTGCGGCTGGATCACCTCCTTTCTACGGAGAATTCAGGACGCTGTTCGGCGTCCGGTGTCGGGCCTGCCGGGGATGTTCCCTGGTGTGGTCCTGCTGGTGTGGAAAAGATCAAGGATGACGGCTTTGCATATCAGTGGTGTGGGCATGCTTTTGGGCTCCCGGATCGCCACCCCGTCCTTGTGACGGTGCGATTCGATGCCTTCCGCTGACGGCGGCCCCGGACGGGGCGCTTGATCCGGATGTGCGTGGTGGCTTGAGAACTGGATAGTGGACGCGAGCAAGATATGATTCTTGCTTTGTTAGATGCAATTTTTTAGACCGGTCTCCGATTCTTTTGAATCTGGGGATTTGGTCGATCGTTTTGTGATCATTCATAGTGTGATGATGTGTTGTCCAGAGTTTTTCGCAGAAGGTCCTTGCGGCATGCAGCCTGTATGGGTGTGTGTTGCTGGTAAGGGCGTATGGTGGATGCCTTGGCAGACAGTACCGATGAAGGACGTGTGGGGCCGCGATAGGCCTCGGGGAGCCGCCGACAGGGCTTTGATCCGAGGATTTCCGAATGGGGGGACCCGCCGGCCGTATGGGCCGGCACCGCATTCGTGCGGGGGGGTACGCAGGGAAGTGAAACATCTCAGTACCTGCAGGAAAGGATATTCCGTGAGTAGTGGCGAGCGAAAGCGGATCAGGCCAAACCGGCCGCGTGTGATAGCCTCCAGGCGTTGCGCGGCGGGTGTTGTGGGGCCTGGTGCCCGGATGCTGGAGCGTCCGGCGGAAGTCATAAAGCGGCGTGCTAGGCGAACGGGATTGAATTCCCGGCCGTAGAGGGTGATGGCCCCGTAGCCGGTCGCGCGCTGCCTTCCGATCCAGGTTCCCAAGTAGCACGGGACTCGTGGAATCCCGTGTGAATCCGCCCCGACCGTGGGGTAAGCCTAGATATGACTGTCTGACCGATAGCGAACGAGTACCGTGAGGGAAAGGTGAAAAGCACCCCGGGAGGGGAATGAAATAGTTTCTGAAACCGTGCGCCTACGAACCGTCGGAGCCTCCTTGAGGGGTGACGGCGTGCCTATCGAAAAATGAGTCTGCGAGTCAGTGGCAGGTGGCGAGGCTAACCCGTCGTGGGGGAGCCGTAGCGAAGGCGAGTCTCAAAAGGCGTTTGAGTCGCTTGTCCTGGACCCGAAGCGGGATGATCTAGCCCTGAGCAGGTTGAAGCGCGGGTAAGACCGCGTGGAGGACCGGACCCACCTAGGTTGAAAACTGGGGGGATGACTTGGGGCTAGGGGTGAAAGGCCAATCAAATTCCGTGATAGCTGGTTCTCTCCGAAATGCATTTAGGTGCAGCGTCGTGTGGTTCGCCCGGGGGGTAGAGCTACTGGATGCCTGAGGGCGCGTGTCGCGTACCGAGGGCAACCAAACTCCGAATACCCGTGGCGCTATAGCGCGGCAGTGAGTCGGCGGGGGATAAGCTCCGTCGTCGAAAGGGAAACAGCCCAGATCGTCGTCTAAGGTCCCGAAGCGCGTGCTAAGTGGGAAAGGATGTGGAGTCGCATAGACAGCCAGGAGGTTGGCTCAGAAGCAGCCACCCTTGAAAGAGTGCGTAACAGCTCACTGGTCTAGTGGTTCCGCGCCGACAATGTAGCGGGGCTCAAGCACGCCACCGAAGACGCGGCAGCAGCTTTTGCTGCTGGGTAGGAGAGCGTCCCGTACGGGGTGAAGCGGCCGCGTAAGCGAGCCGTGGACCGTGTGGGAGCGAGAATGCAGACATGAGTAGCGAGAGACGGGTGAGGATCCCGTCCGCTGGATGACCAAGGGTTCCGGGGCCACGTTCATCGTCCCCGGGTGAGTCGGGTCCTAAGGCGAGGCCGACAGGCGTAGTCGAATGGACGAACGGGTCGATATTCCCGTACCGGCGCAGGACCGTCCGGGCCGAAAGTCGGGTACTAACCTCCCGCCGCATCGATGGCTCCCTTCGGGGTGCCGGACGTGTGGTGGTTGGGACAGACCTTCCGGTAGGCCAGCGCAGGAGTGACGCAATGGAAGAGCCGGCCGCGGCGGTGGTAGTCCGTGGCCAAGCGTGCAGCCCGCACCCCAGGCAAATCCGGGGCGCATATGGGGCGAGGCGCGATGGTGGGGCCCGTTGGGGCCGAATCCGGTGGTTTCCGTTGCCGAGAAAAGCTTCGGCGCGAGGTGCTGCGGCGCCCGTACCGCAAACCGACACAGGTGGTCAGGTAGAGAATACCAAAGCGATCGAGCGAATCCTGGTCAAGGAACTCGGCAAATCACTCCCGTGCCTTCGGTATAAGGGAGACCCCCTGGGGTGAACCGCCTTGCGCGGGGAGCCTCGGGGGTGGCACAGACCAGGGGGTAGCGACTGTTTACCAAAAACACAGGTGCATGCGAAGGCGCAAGCCGCTGTATATGCACTGACGCCTGCCCGGTGCCGGAAGGTTAAGAGGATCCGTCATCCCGGTTCGTCCGGGGGCAGCGGTGAATTCAAGCCCCGGTAAACGGCGGTGGTAACTATAACCATCCTAAGGTAGCGAAATTCCTTGTCGGGTAAGTTCCGACCTGCACGAATGGCGTAACGACTTCCCCACTGTCTCGACCAGGAGCTCGGCGAAATTGCAGTACGAGTAAAGATGCTCGTTAAGCGCAGAAGGACGAAAAGACCCCGGGACCTTTACTATACCTTGGTATTGTCATTAGGTGGAAACTGTGTAGCATAGGCGGGAGGCTTCGAAGCGACGGCGCCAGCCGTCGTGGAGCCGCAAGGTGAAATACCGCTCTGTCTCCATTTGATGTCTAACCTCGACACGTGATCCGTGTCAGGGACAGTGCCTGGCGGGTAGTTTAACTGGGGCGGTTGCCTCCCAAAGGATAACGGAGGCGCTCAAAGGTCCGCTCAGCCCGGTTGGCAATCGGGTGTTGAGTGCAATCGCACAAGCGGGCTTGACTGTGAGACTGACGGGTCGAGCAGGGACGAAAGTCGGAGATAGTGATCCGGTGCCGGCGCACGGGCGCGGCATCGCTCAACGGATAAAAGGTACCCCGGGGATAACAGGCTGATCATTCCCAAGAGTCCATATCGACGGGATGGTTTGGCACCTCGATGTCGGCTCGTCGCATCCTGGGGCTGTAGCAGGTCCCAAGGGTTCGGCCGTTCGCCGATTAAAGCGGCACGCGAGCTGGGTTCAGAACGTCGTGAGACAGTTTGGTCTCTATCCTCTGCGCTCGTTGGAATATTGAGGAGACCTGCCCATAGTACGAGAGGACCTGGGTGGACGAACCTCTGGTATGCCGGTTGTCGCGCCAGCGGCACGGCCGGTTGGCTACGTTCGGAAGGGATAACCGCTGAAAGCATCTAAGCGGGAAGCCTGCTCCGAGATCAGTATTCCTTGAGGCTTCGAGCCTCTGTAGGCCCCAGGTCAGAACACCTGGTTGATAGGCCGGACGTGGAAGCCCCGCGAGGGGCGGAGCCGACCGGTACTAACGGCCGAAAGGCAATCACACAACCCCAACCCTAGCGGTGGGGTCTGGCTTCCTTCTGCGAACAAACATTCAGGCAGCACTAGCGCTTGGTGTTCACAACTCGATTCAATGCATCCGACATCGCGTCCGCTTTCCGGTTCCCGAGCCGCCACATTCCCGCGGTTCCTTCGTGTTCCGTGCATAATATAAGATTTGCGGCGGCCATAGCCCAGGGGAGACGCCCGGTCCCATTCCGAACCCGGAAGCTAAGGCCTGGCACGGCGATGGTACTGCACCCGACAGGGTGTGGGAGAGTAGCCCGCCGCCGCACCACACTTCGCAAGGACCCCATGGTCGAGCCTCACGGCTCCCATGGGGTCCTTCGCATGCCCGGGGACACCGCCGCAACACCGTCGATACGGGGCCACGGGCCGAGACACGAATTCGGGGTTTTGCGCGGCCGCCGCGGCCCGCGCACACGGTCCCGCCCGGAGGCGGGGCCCCGCGCCCGCGGGAAACCACGCACGGGGGCGTCGGGCCCCGGCGCTTCCGGCATCCGGATCCAGGGGCAAGCCTTAAAAGGTGTCTTTAGCCGTGGCCGTCGGGAACGACGCTGCGGCCAGGTCTTGCCGGGACACCGGCTTTAAGGCGGGGCCGGCGCCCGGCCCGGATACCTGCATCACTCCTAAAATCTCAACCTTGAGCGGCGAAGAAATTTCTGGTTCCGTATCCAAAGCCATCTAACAAGAATGCCGTTGCGTCTTCAGAGACCGTGGCATGCGGGACAAGCGCGTCGAAGACATGGAACGCACCGGGGAAGACGCGGAATCTCGTCTCTACACCGGCTGTGGCCAGGCGATTCATATAGGTGACCGTTTCATCGTGGAACGGCTCGATATCGCCTACATAACTCAGGGTTGGAGGAAGCCTGCTTAAATCTCGAGCCCTGGCTGGTGCGGCATACGCCGGTACATTGCCGGTGACTCTTCGATTACTCAGATACATATTCCAGCACAGACGGTTTGAAGCGGTGTTCCAGACAGGAGCATCGTTGTCGCACGAGCTCGGGGTCTCTCTATCATCCAACATCGGGCAAATCGGTACCTGAAACGCGATATTGACGTCCTTTCGGTCCCGTGCCAAAAGACTGACTGCAGCCGTAAGATTGCCGCCTGCACTGGCTCCTGCGACAATCAACTGGTCTGGGCGTACACCCAGCTGCTCGGCGTGATCTTTTAGCCAGAGCAAAGTCCAATAGCAATCTTCAAGAGCCGCAGGATATGGCGCTTCGGTGGATTTGCGGTAATCAGGAGCGACGAGAACGGCATTGGTAGCGTCCACTATCTTTCCAAAATAAAAGGCTTCAAGTTCAGGGGATTCAAGGGCGAATCCGCCGCCGTGAATCCACAGGATTCCGGGAACCGGTTCGGGGAATGCATCTGCATTGGCGTGTTTGCTGGCATGATCGGCTTTTGGCCGGTAGATACAGACACGGAGGTTACTTCCGTCCGGTCTGTGCAGATGTCGCTGTTCATAATGCAAATGCGTATAGTTGACGCCATTCAGCAGGCCTGTTGCGCGATTCGCCCAACGAATCGATGTTGGAGTGAAGTACGGCAAAACGCGCCGGATTATCCTCCCGGTGCTTCGCAGGTCGGAATCTATCATCTCGTCGCTGATATGTGCCATCTCGCCTCGTTCATCGTATTCCAAATTCAAATTCGTAAGTCATCAATCAATATTTTGAGTATGAACAGTTGCTATTTTATGTCTGCCGAAGATTCGTCCGTTCGCAAACCTGACATGGATATCATTCATTGATGTCGAGAAAGCCGAGATGCCAAGTTTGAAGGTGGTTAGGTATATATCTTCGACTGTCGATAAGAAATATGTAATCAGCGTTTATGAATCAATTGAGTTCATAAATTGGATAGAATGTCACAAAACGTTGAAATTTCGGCCTTAAATACCATAAAAAAATTTTAAAAACAAGTCTTTTTTTCTTTGTTGTTTTCCTTTATCCTATTTGGAGACACGACGGCACAATAGTGTCGCGTAATAGAGTGAAGCGGAGCGCCGATGCGTGCGAAGACAAGGCTGACCAAATTCATGGCATTGCTGCCATTGTTGGCGGTAGTTACGATGATTGCGTCGTTATTGGTGCCGCAGGGCTCTGCAATCAGGGCAGATGGTAAATCTTTAAATGCTGTAAGTTTGAATGTTTCTTATGATTCGGATAGCCAAGCCGAAGTAAATCAGCTGGTACAAGGTAATCAGACAACTGGAGAACGTTCGTACTCCGATGAGGAAGTATCGAACCAATATCAATCACAGTCTGCCGGTCCAGCGGTAACTGCTGGTATTTCCCGAAACAATACGCCGGTATGGAATCATTCAAGCATAGGGAATTTCGTTTCGCAAACGAGGTCTGCTGCTGATATGGCAGTAACGATGAATGCTGCGAATTCGGTCGAGAGACGGGCACAATTCAGTGGACAAGTAACGGAAGGCGAAGTGTCGCAGACTCAAGTAACCGTTGGAAATCAAGGCTATTTGATACGTCCTGTAGTGGACGCGGTTACTGCGGATGCTAACGCATCGCGGGGTCAGGTAATCGCTGGGAATCAAGGGTATTCGGTGCGGGCTACGGCGGATACCGTTACTGCGGAAGATGATACCTGGAGCGGGGTCGCCAAGGATTTGGGCAAGGGGCTTGCGCAGGTCAGCAGCACGTATGTTTCGGGGGACAGGACTACGGCCGCCTCGCAGATGAGCGCGGTTTCGACCAGATACACAGCTTCCAATTTCAGCAGGGCTGTTCAGGAAACGCTTGGTGCGGATCGTCAGCAAGGCGAGATGAGCCAGTTCCAGTCCGTGCAGCAACTGACGTATAGCGACGGGCATGGGGCCGATTTGGCCGCGCAGATTTCTACACTTTCCAACGAACTCGATACCGCTGCAGCACAGCTCGACGCTAGTCCGAACCTTGCCAAGCCCAAGGCCTATGCGGCTCAGATCGAGCAGACGGTCAAGGAGCAGCGCAAGGTGCTGCAGAAGAACAAGAAAACCAAGTTCGTTGGCTTGGGGAACCGCACGTGGCTTGAGGTCGCGGGGCAGATGGGCAAGGTCATCGATCAAGGTGTTGCCGCCGCGAAAGCCGGGGATGGCGAAAGGGGTGCCGACAAGGTCAACGAGGCCTATTACCAGTACTACGAAAAGCTCGGTTTCGAAAAGAACGTGATGAACGCGATTTCCGGTTCCCGCGTCTCCTATATGGAAAGTTGCTTCAAGGAGCTGCGCAAGGCCATGGTGCGCGGCGATGCGCCGGCAGGCATCAAGAAGCAGGCGGACGAGCTCAGGGCCAACCTCAATGTCGACGCGAAAAAACTTGATGGCGGGGCCGAAGATCAGGTCAATAGTGCCGCGAAATTCGCCACCAGCTCAATTGGGCAGTCGTTCCTGATTCTGGTGCGTGAGGGACTTGAGGCGCTGTTGGTGGTTGCGGCCATCATCGCCTACATGCTCAAGAGCGACAACAAGAAACTCGTGCGTTGGATTTATCTCGGCGTTATTGTCGGGCTTATTGGCTCGGGGCTGATGGCGGTGCTGTTCGCGGTGTTCTTCAACGGCAACGGGCCGCAGCAGGAGATCATGGAGGGCGTGGTTGCGCTGATCGCGATGTGCATGCTCATCTACACCAGCAACTGGATGCTCTCGAAATCAGACGTTGAAGCATGGCAAAGCTATATCGGCGATAAGACGAAAAAGGCCGTTTCGGGCGTGGCCACAGCGGATTCGCTGACGTTTGCGGGCGTTGTCTCGCTTGCGATGCTGAGTTTCTTGGCCGTCTTCCGCGAAGGCGCCGAGACGGTGATGTTCTATCAGAGCGTCTATTCGATGACGAAGGATTCGAAGGGCATGTGGATTGGCGGTTTGGCGGCCGCGGTTGTGCTGATTATCGTCTTCGTGCTGATTCGATACACTTCCGTACACATTCCGCTTCATCCGTTCTTCCTTATTACTTCGGCGTTGCTTGCCGTTTTGGCTGTCACGTTTGCCGGCGGCGGTGTGCACTCACTGATTGAAGGCGATGCCATCAACGGAACGTACCTGGCGAGTATGCCGACCAACGAATGGCTTGGGCTCTACCCGTACACCGAAACGATCGTCGCGCAGATTATCGCGGCCGTGGTGATTGTTGGCTTGTTCGTCGTTTTCGGTATTCGCAAGCATCGCGAAAAGACGGTAAAGGCTGCTCAACCTTCTGATTCCAAGGAGGCAGTTGCAAAATGAAAAATGAAAAGGCCATTCCTCGCCACTTAGCGGGTGGCGTGCGACCCGTGATTTCCGAAGCCGCCGAGTGCGATGGGAAGGCGGTGAATATGACGAAAACCGCTGGCTCGATAGAAACGCCCGCATAAAAGTTTCCGAAACAGCGATTCGGGAAACGTATTCTTCGGCAAGGTGATAAGCGGATTGTACATGAAGTCCACATTGCAGGACTTTTGGTTCCACATTGCAGGACTTTTGGTTTCGCTTGATGTCTATGGTTCAAGTCTCTGCTGAATCTATTTCGAGCTCGGTTCAAAGTTGTTGACACCAGGATGGTTATAGTTACCACCGCCGTTTACTGGGGCTTGAAATCAAATGAAACGTAATGATAAATATTCCAAAATAAACAGGAGAAAACAATGAAGAAGAACAAACTGACCGGCCTGCTGGCCGCCGTGGTCGCAGGGGCGCTCGCATTTTCACTCGCAGCGTGCGGATCGAACGACTCGGGTTCCGCTTCCGGCGACAAGGGCAAGTCCAGCTCGTCGTCCTCGCAGAAGTCGGATAAAAAGGCCAACAGCAATGGCGCCAAGTTCGAGGAGATTCCGATCGGGCACGACCAGCAGATCTTCCCGCTCAACATCGCGACCGTCTACTTCCAGCCGGTCGACATGTATCCGCAGGGAATGGGTCTTTCCGCGGCCGAATCGAATCTCCACCTCGAGGCCGACATCCACGCGCTCAAGGACAACAACCTCGGCTACGGCACCGGCGACTTCATCCCGAAGCTCACCGTCAAGTATCAGATCCAGGACAAGAACGACCCGAACAACAAGCAGGATGGCACGTTCATGGAGATGAACGCCGACGATGGCCCGCACTACGGTGCCAACATCAAGCTTGACAAGGCCGGTCAGTACAAGCTCACCTACACCATCTACAGCCCCGAAACCAATGGCTGGACGCTGCACGTCGACCCGGATACTGGCGTTAAGGGCCGCTTCTGGACCAAGCCGATTGTGGCCACGTTCGACTGGAATTACGTCGTGCATCAGTGGTGAAAAACGTTAAACGAGAACGTGACTGACGTGGTGGAGGAGGGAATATATTTGCTTCGGAACCCTCCAGGCCGGTAGGCCGAGCTTTACTCCTCAGCAAACATATTCCCTCCTCCACCACTCAACGGATATGACTCGCTTCGAGAGAAGCATTCACCATGATGCAAAGCGACTGGAGCGGATAAAAATAGTTTTCGCTTGGTTAGGAAGTTTTCGAACTTGCGTGATGCTTGGCTGGACGTGATTCGATTTTTCCTTTTATTTTTGTTGTTTCGATTGTTTCGGCACTTTCGGTCAGTGAGTTATTGGTTGAGCTGTGGTCTGTGGGGCATGCTTGCTGAGACATAAAGCTTGGCCTACCGGCCTGGAGGGTGTCGAAGCAAGTATGCCCCACAGACCACAGCGTCATGAGGAATTGTCAGTTAAGTAGGGAGTGCGGATGCTTGAGGAATTTGTGGGGGCGCTGCCGGGGATGGTGGCGCCGGCGCTGTTGGTGATGATACTGAGCGTACTGCTCAGGGTTGGCGAAGGGCGCGATAGACCAATCAGCCGGCAATGGCGGCTTTACGGGTTGATTGTCGGCATCGCTGCGGCGTTGATTTTTACGGTGCTGCGCGTGCTGGTCATTGTCGATCGGCGTTCCGGCGTCAACCTGCCGGTGCTCATTGGGTGCGTGGTCTGCGATGTGTTGATACTCGCGATTATGGCCTGTTCGAAGGGGCTCGTGCGCGACTGGCATGAGCATTCGATTCGGCTGCATGTGGCCAACGCGATTTCGGCGATCGGCATTGCCTTGACTACGTTCTTCGCCTCGCAGGATGTGTTCATGCGGCTGACCAGTTTTGTGGAGACCGGCGAATCTCCGTTTACGTCCAAGATGCTGCTGCGTGCGCTCGGCTTTGCGCTTGGCATCGCCACGGCCGTCGTGGTAGCGGCGATTTTCCGTACCATGCGCACGACCGCAGTGCGTGGCAGTTTCTTGGCAGCTTCGATGCTGATGCTGCTGATCTTGCTGGCTCGACATCTGACGCAGTTGTGCTCGCTGCTGATGTCGATGATGTTTGTCGAATTCGATGGCACCGCATTTAACGTGCTGATTCTCGCGGCGAACAACGATATGAAAATGGTCATCGCCTCGGTACTGGTTTTTATTATTCCTGTTATTGCCTCGATTGTGGCCGGCTTCCGCAAGCCGCTCACCGGGCCGAACGACGCCGTGGTCCGCGAGCGCAAAGCGTTCCGGAGGCGTGCGAAAGCGACTGGTGCTTGGAGCTTGATTGCCATGATTGTGGTGACGTTTGCATTGACCGCGGGCGTTGCCAAGGTGCATGAGCAGCCGACGCTTTCGCCGCCGGAAGGGTATTCACAGCATAACGGCATCGCGACCATCGCCTTCAACAAGGTGGATGACGGCCATCTGCACCGCTTCCAGTACAAGGCCAAAGATGGCACGGTGATGCGCTTCATCATTATCAAGAAGAATGGCGGCTCCTATGGCGTCGGACTTGACGCGTGTATGACATGCGGAGATGCCGGCTACTACGAAAAGGACGGCAAGATTATTTGCAAACGCTGTGGTGTGGAGATGAACGTGGCGACCATCGGCTTCAAGGGCGGGTGCAACCCGATACCGTTCCCCTACGAGGCCTCGCACGGCAAGATCACCATCCACGCCTCCGACCTCGACGTACTGTCGAGCCACTTCAAGGAATAAGGAATAGAGGCTAACAATGTTCCTATTACGAATGGTGTTCCGCTCGTTTTCGCGGCAGCTCAAGCGGCGATTGCTGATCGCGGTGACAGTGTGTCTGTCGGCCACAATCTGCGTGGCGATGCTTGGCGTTGTCTTCGATGTTGGCGACAAACTCAACGCCGAGCTGTCCACTTATGGCTCGAATATCGTCGTCAAGCCCAAGGCCGATGCGGTGGTGTCGGATTTGTACAATACTGCCGACGCGGGCAACGGCGCCGAAACCGCGGACCCGACCTCGTTCCTCAAGGAATCAGATGTGCCCAGCATCAAAACGACGTTCTGGGCGTTCAACATCACCGATTTTGCGCCGGAACTCAATGTGAACGCCACGATCGACGGACGCAATGTGCCGGTGACGGGAACGTGGTTCAACAAGAAAGTGCCGCTGGCGACAGGTGAGAGTGTGGTGGCCGGAGTCAAGGGCATGCGTTCGTGGTGGAAGGTCGACGGAACTTGGGCCAAAGACGGAGCCGGAGCTTCGGGAACAGGCAAGGTCGTGGCGACGGCTGACGGCAACAAAACCGATAGCGGTCAAATGAATGGGCAATCGGGAAGCGCCATGGACATGAGCATGAATATGGACATGGGTGGTAACGGCGGGAAGCAAACTGCCAACGCCGATTCCAAGAATGCTCAGAATGATATGGACAAACCGAATTCTCAGAGTGCTGATGGTGCGGTTCAGGGCATGATGGGCAAGGACTTGGCAAACGCTACCCATACCAAAGTCGGACAAACTGTGACGATTTCCAAAGCGACGGCCGACGGGCAGCACCGCAGCCAGCGTGTGCGGATTGTCGGGATTTTCGATTCTGGTGACAACGATGCCAACGGTCTCTATATTCCTTCGTGGTCGGCGCAACGACTTGCCGATTTGCCGGATTCCATCGACAAAATCGAGGTCAAGGCGCTCACGACCCCAGAAAATGATTTGGCTCGTAAGGCCGAAAAGGACCCGGCGGCGCTGAGTCAGGAGGAGTGGGAGACCTGGTACTGCACGGCTTATCCGTCTTCGATAGCCTATCAGATTGAAGAAGTTATGCCGGGGGCTGTGGCCAAGCAGGTGCGGCAGGTGGCGGCGCTGCAGGGCGACGTGCTGCACAAGACACAGGCTGTGATGATACTGATGACTGCGCTGAGTTTGATTGCGGCGGCCATCGCCGTGGCCAATTTGATGGCGTCTTCCATAGGCGAACGTGGTTCGGAACTGGCGCTGCTCAAGGCCATCGGTGCCACGGATGGTGCGGTTTCAAGGCTGATGCTTACCGAAACGGCGGTGATTTCACTCATCGGCGGATTGGTCGGCGCGGGGTTGGGCTCGCTGCTCGCGCAGGTCATCGGACATGTCGTTTTCGGTTCGGGGGTAGTGATGCGACCGATGGTGTTCGTGCTGGTGTTCGTGTTGCTGGCCGTGACCATTCTGATTGCTTCGTTCTCCTCGATTCGTTCGATTCTGCACCTGCGTCCGGCGGAGGTGCTGCATGGAAGGTAAACATTCAATGACAAATCGACAGATGTTCTTCCGTATGCTGTTCAGTGCGGTCTTCCGTCGGCGCTCGCGGGCGATGATGGCCGTGGTCGCCTCGTTGGTAGGCGCGGCAACGCTGTTCTGCCTGGCCGCCATCTGCGTGGCGGTGCCGCAGCAGATGAACGAGGAGATGCGGGCTTATGGCGCCAATCTCATTGTCGCTCCGACGCAGCGGACTGTCGGTGGGAAAGCCGTTGACAGTTCCAAAACCACGAATGTTGCGGATTCCGGGTTTGACCAGAAAACCGTCGCAGCGCTGAACTCGACCGTCAAAAATGTCGGTTCCGAGCGTTCTGCCGCCTATCGGTACGAGAACACGCGCATCAATTCGCTGCCGTTCGTTGTGGCGGGTATCGATCCGCACGATGTGAAAGCGCTGAATCATCACTGGAGCGTCGAGGGCAAGTGGCCGTCGAGCGGCGGGGTGATGCTTGGACGCGACGCGGCGACGAAGCTCGACGCCAAAATCGGCTCGGTTATCACCATCAAATACAGCCCCGGTAAAAGCGTGGCAGCGGCGACTGACGGGACTGGTGCTTCCAGCAGCTCCGGTGCGGGAAGTGAAAGCTCAGGTTCGAGCGGCTCTGGGAATGGCGGTACCAGTAGTGGAAGCAACACTAGTGGTTCGGGTTCTAGCTCTTCGAGCTCAACTGAGGGCAATTCTTCGGGTCATGACATGTCGAATATGAAAGGCATGAAGATGTCCGATTCGTCGCATGCCGATAATATTCAGCAAGGCATGGCTGACGCGACGGTGAAGGATAAGCTTGGCAAGGCGTTGGACGGTATCTCGTCGGAGGCCAAAACGCCGGATATGCCTGATATGGATATGTCTCATATGGGCACTCACGGTATGGGGGATATGCCAGGCATGAAGATGTCTGCTTCTGACCCCGGTTCCGTCAATCTTGCGGAATGGAAATCGCTGGAAACTACTAGTTCCGAACAGGCGCGGAATTACTCCGTTGCCGTTGAGTCAGCAGGATACGGCTTGACAGGAACGACTGGGGGGAACGCGGACACTCATTCCGGTTCCGTTCAGCTGGCCGAGTGGAAGCCTACCGCTCCCAACGCGGGCGGGATGGAATTCCGAGTGGACGGCATCGTCGATACCGGCGGCAGCGAGGACGATATGGTTTACGCCAACAACCTCGACGTCGACAAACTTACCGGTTTCGAACGCGGTGCGGATGTTGTTGAATTCTCCGTCGACGCATCCGATGCGGGTCTGAACAGTCTCGTCAGCAGCGTCAACAAGAAGGCCTCGCTGAACGCCAAGGCGCAGAAGGTCACGAAAATTACCTCGTCCAACGTTCGCATCATCACGATGCTGCAAACGCTCTTCTGGATCGTCACGGTTGTTGTGCTCGTGCTGACGCTCGTCGGCGTGGGAACTACGATTTCGTCCATCGTCTCCCAGCGTCGCAATGAAATCGGCTTGCGCAAGGCGCTTGGTGCCTCTTCACGAAACATCGCTGTGGAATTCACCGTTGAAGCGGCACTTTATGGGCTGATTGGTGGATTGCTCGGTACGGCTATCGGCTATGTGCTTGCTTATGCGCTCAGCGCTTCCGTTTTCGGGCAGAAACTCTCCCTCAACTGGCCGTTGGCGCTCGCCTCTGTGCTGGTCAGCATGCTGGTCGCGGTGCTTGCATCGCTGCCGCCGGTGCGCAACGCGGTGCGAATCGATCCGGCAGTTGTGTTGCAGGAGGAATGAGAGAATATGAGCGCTGGAACGAACAAGTCAGATATGAACACTGATATGGGTGCCGGTAAACGGAATGTTGAGGAGCGGCAGAGTCCGTTTACCTGCATCGCGAAACAAATTTTAGTAATGAGTGAAAGGAGTGGCTATGCTGCTCGAACTTGATCATATTTCGAAGATCTACGGCGACCTTCACGCGGTGGACGACCTCAGTCTCACCGTGCCGGCGGGGCAGTGGCTCGCGGTCGTCGGCTCATCCGGCTCCGGCAAAACCACGCTGATGAATATTATCGGCTGCATGGATTCGCCATCCAAGGGCTCGGTGACGCTTGAAGGCCGTGAGCTCAACGATTTGAATGCGACTCAGCTGGCCGATGTACGCAAGAACGTTATCGGCTTGGTCTTCCAGAAGTTCTATTTGGTGCCGCATCTCACCGCTGTCGAAAACGTGATGGTGGCGCAGTACTACCATTCCGTGGTCGATGAGAAGGAGGCGCTTGAGGCGCTCGATCACGTCGGGCTGAAAGACCGTGCAAAGCACTTGCCGAGCGAGCTTTCCGGCGGCGAGCAGCAACGTGTGTGCATCGCTCGCGCGCTCATCAACCATCCCAAGCTCATTTTGGCCGACGAGCCCACAGGCAATCTGGACGAGAAGAACGAGAAGATCGTGCTCGACCTCTTCCGCGAGCTGCACGAGCAAGGAACCACCATCATCGTGGTGACGCACGATGCGCTGGTCGCCTCGTGCGCACAGCGCGAGATCATGCTCAACCACGGCGTCTTGGTCGGCGAGCAGTGGAACGATGACAAGGCCCGGGAGGCCTACGAGGCGATGGGCGGCAAACCTGCCTCCACCGGTGCCCAGGTCGAGGGCGCCCAGCAAGGCGATACTCCGATTTCGTTCGCCAACCCGACGAAAGCCGCCAAAGTCCAAGGATAACCGGCAGAAACAGTTAATGCTAAAAGCACACGAATCGCAACTATTGATTTCGGATAATCGCGATTCGTGTGCTTTTTATGATTCACGTGCTTTTTCATGTCATCACTTGGACGTGCTTACATGAACCTTTACCAGCGAATTTACTCCTAGATCAGCTTGGTGCGTTCCATTTGGCCGGAGAACCAGGTGTTGAATTTCGAGGGCTTGGGCATGATGAGGCCGATGACGAGCATGACCGCAGCATAGATGAGGACAATGCCCATCTGAATCCAGAAATCGTTCTGGTAGATGCCGGCGATGGCGGCGCGGGCGGCTTGGATGGAGTGGGTGGCCGGCAGGAACGGGTTGATGACCTGGACGAATTTCGGCAGTACCTGCAGTGGGTAGGTGCCGGAAGAACCGGAAATCTGCATCACCAGAACGATAACCGTCAGTGCCTTGCCGATGGTGCCGAAGCAGGTCACGAGCGTGTAAATCACGAACGCGTAGACCAAACCGGAAACCCAGCCGGCGAGCATGAACAGCATCGGATGGACCGCGTGGACGCGCAGGAAAAGCAGCGTGCCGGCGCAGGAGAAGGTGCTTTGCAGCAGCGAGATGAAGGCGAAGATGCCGAAACGGCCGAGGAAGAGCTGGTAAGGTTTTGGCTCGTCGAAAAGACGACCGGCATCGTCAATCGAGACGGATTCATCGTTTGGTGAGGTGGAGGCTGCTGAAGTTTTGTCTTTAACGTCTTTAACGCTCGCACTGGCGGTATCGATACGTTGCGTGGCTTCGTTATCGGTATTTATTGGATTGTCGAGAACCAGCGTGTCTGCTTCTCTTAAGTCATCTGTGTTTGTCGTCGAGGCTTGGTCGGGTAAATCGTTATTGCCGGTGGTGGCAAGTGCTGCGGTGTCGGCTGTACGATACGGTTCTGTGCCTATGTGATTCATTGAGGCGGTAACGGTGCCAGTGAGTTTGCCGTTGCCTGCAAGTTTGTTGCTCTTTTGGCGGCGAAGCTTGCGTAGCCAACTCCAGCCTGAGCCGGAACTAGCCTCGCCAAGCTTACGCCGTGTTTCACGTGAAACGTCGGTTTTGATGGTCAGTGCAATCAAAAGTGAGCCGACCCAAAGCGGAATGAATGTGTAGAACGGGGTCAGCGAGGTGCCGAAATTTTCGACGGGGAAGACAGCGTTGCGTTTAAGCGCGACCGGCGCAGCGAGAGTGGCAGCGAGTTTGTCGGGGTCGCCGGAAAGCAGCTTTTTGACCTTGGCCATGTCACCGCTGTTGAGTGCCTCGGTCAGTTGCTGGCTGAAGGTGGTCAGCTTGCCACTGGCGTCGGAAAGCGTGGACGACGTGTCGTTGAGCGTCGTGTGTGCCTGCTTGAGTTTGTTGTTGACTTGGTTGGCGGTGGCGTTGAGCGATGTCACGCTGTTGTTGAGGTCGGTGGTCCCGGTGCTGAGGCTTCCGGAAACGGACGAAAGCGATGAAGTGATGCTTGCAATCTGCGGTTTCAACGTCGCCGAAAGATTGGTGCTGAGCCCGTCGATGGTCGTTTTTGATTGATTGGCGAGGCTGACGATTTGCTCGCGTTGCTGCGTTGCATTGCCGGTTTTCGCATCAAGGTCGTTGGCCGAAGTGTTCAAAGCGGTTTGCAGAGCCTTCTGTTGGGCGATGATATTGTCGAGAGTGGCAAGCGTGTCGGTTGGTGTTGCAGGCAATCCTGCCAGTGTATCCCGGATTTTCTGATATTGTGCCGCTTGATCGCCGATAAGCCCCGCCTGTTTGCGGATTGTCGCCGAAACGTCGGCGGAGGATTTGCCGGCGCTGTCGAAAGCGTTGCCGATATCCGTGCCGATGGCCCCGTTGCTGGCCGAGCTGGCGTTCAGTGCCTGAGAAAGCGTGGAAGTCGCGGTGTTGAGTGCGCCCGAAACGTCCTTGACGCTACCTCCCGCTTTGTTGAGCTGTTTCAATGATTTGCCGGTATCGTTGGAAGCGTTGTTGAGCAACGCCGACGAGCTGGAAAGCAAGGTTTGGGAGATGTCGATGAGACTGGCGTAGGCTTCAACGTTCGTCGCGGAATCGTTGAGCTGACTGGCCAAATCATTGATATTGCCGTTGAAGGTGGTCAGGCGGTCGCGGGCATTGGAGGAATCGAGCTGTTTGGAAAGGCCGTTCGCCACGCTCAGGGCAGTGCTCGTGATGGTCTTCGCGAACATCTCATTGACTTCTTTGGAGATCTGGTCCGCGCCTTGGCCGGTGACCTTCGGGGCGACGGCATTCTTCTTTTCGTTGGTATAGTACTCGAGCGTGGCGTGCTTGGCGTCGGAGGAGAAGAAGGTCATCATGTTGCGGCTGAAATCCTTGGGGATGATGACAGCCGCGTAGTAAGTGCCGGCTTTGGTCCCCTCGATGGCCTTGTCTTTAGTGGTGAAGGTCCAGTCGAGCTGGCTGTTGGCGCGCAGCTGGCCGATGACTTGGTCGCCGAGCTTCACTTTCACCGGCATGAGGTCGCTCGAATAGCCTTCATCGACGCTCGCTACGGCGAATTTGAGGTTTTTCGTGTTGCCGAACGGGTCCCAGCTCGCGGTGACGTTGAACCAGGTGAACAGCGCAGGAATGACGACCAAGCCCATGAGGATGATGATTGAGATGATATTACTGGTGATACGTCGTACGTCACCGGTGAACAGTTTCCATATAGTCCTCATCGCTGGTCGCCTCCTTCCATGTTATTTCCAGATAATGGTGTCTTGATTTTTGCTTTCTTGCGTGGCCGCTGACGTTCGTATAGCAGCGTGCGCACGGCATCGTCCTCGAGATTGCCGAGGCGTACCTGCCGGGCAAGACTGTCACGAATCGACTCGACACCGACCAGGAAAACGATGGTGACCAGGAACCAGATGACCCATGCCGCCAGCGCGATGACCTTGGTGCCGGTGGTCAGCGAGAAGGTGATGGCCATGGCAGCCGGAATGGCGATGCCGAAAGCCAGCGCACCGCGCATCAGTTTCGGGTACAGCAAAGCGAATTTCCGGGCGCGTTCCTCGATGCCGGCGCGGTATTCCTCTTTATCGGCCAACATGCTCAAGGCTTGCGAAATCGGGTATTCGTGGGTTTTGTGCAACGCAGGTTCGCTGGTGATGATGTCGCTGGCCTTGAGCTGGCGGTCGACTAGCTGCTGCAGGTTGCCCATGTGCGGCTTGACCACAAGCCCCAAAATAAAGAACAAAATCGCGAAAATCATCAAACGACCCATGTTGACGAACCATTCGGCGTGATAGAAGCCCGCGATGGTTTCACGCAACGCGTTGATGGAGTAGGTGAACGGGAAGTAGGGATACAGGTCGCGGAAGAATTTCGGCATCATTTCGATGGGGTACATACCAGACGAACCCGGAATCTGAATGATGACCAGCGCCACGCACAGCGCCTTGCCGACGTGCAGGAACGAGGCCGAAAGTGCGTAGGTGATGCTGACGTAAACCATCGAAGCAAGCATTGCGGTAATGATGAAAATCGGTACGTTGTGACATTGCACGCCGATGATGAGCTCACCGAGTACGGTGACTACGGCCTGTATTGAGGCGATCATAGCGAAGAGAATCCAGCGTCCCCAGTAGCGCTGACCTGGTGTCGGTTCGTTCTCCAGTCCGTCGTCGTCGACTTCCAGCTTCATCAAGACGACCAGCATGAACGCGCCGACCCACAGCGTCAGGTTCGTGAACAACGGTGCCATGCCGGAACCGTACGTGCTCACCGGATAGACCACTTTCGTGTCGAGGACGGTGGGTGAGAGCATGAAATCAGCGATTTTGGCGGCGTCCAGCTTGCCGTCGTTGCCTACGGATTTTGCCAAAATACCCGAGCTGCCGAGCGCTGACGAGCTGGAAAGTGCGGCGATGTCGGTGGTAAGCGTCGATAGATGGCCTTGCAGGTTCGCCAAGCCTTTGTCGGTGCCGACGAGCGCTTTGGCCGCAGCGGCAGCGGCTTGGTCGAGCTGGTCCAGCACGAGCGTGGATTGCGTAATCAAGGAGCCTTGCGAAGCGACGTTGGCTGAAGATGTTGCGGCGACCGTCGAAAGGCCGTTCAGACCGTTGTTAAGCTGTGGCAACGCTCCGGAGGTGATGGATTTCCGTGCGTTTGCGGCGTTGCTCAAAGCCGATTGCGTGGAAGTGTTGATGCCGTTGGCCGCAGAAACGGTGCTGGAGACCGTCGAACCGAGGTTCTTGCTGGAATTAAGGTCGTTCAAGGCCGTAATCGAATCCCCGAGACGCTGGTTCTGCGCTTTGAGATCGGCGATGGCGCTGGAACTGCCGGGCACCCCCGCTGCTTCCAAGCGGCTGATAAGGCTTCCGGTGTCGGTATTGATCTGCTGGGCCGAGGAAAGCGCCGATCCCACGTCGCCGTTGGCTTTCGTGAGTCCTGCTGCGATGGAATTGATGGCGACGTTCGATTGAGAACTGGCTTGAGAAAGCAGGTTCGAACTTTGGTCGAGGCTGCTGCCGGCGCTGTTGGTGAAGTCGTTGAGGGTGTTTTGCGTGTTCGTAATCGCGGATGAGGCGTTGCCGAGCTGTTTTGATGTCTGTGCTCCGGCCTTTTGCGTTTTATCGAGCGTGCTCCGAGCCTCTTTGGTCTTGTCGGGAATGCCGTTGAGAGTCGCGGTGAGATCGGTGATGTCGTTGCGGATGTCGGCGACGGATTGTTGTGCTTTGTTAAGGTCGGCGAGGGTGTCGGCCGTGGCGGTATCGGCTTTGGCGTTGATGTCGGTATCGGTTTTGTTGACGACGCCGGAAACGACCTTGCTCACCGTGGAAACGAACGTCTCGTTGACCTGGCTGTCGACGGTGGAAGCGCCGGTATCGGTTATGCGGCTTGCCAGTGCGTTCGCCTTTTCGTTGACGTAATATTCCAGCGTCGGACGTGTGCTGTGCCCCTCGATGACCCCGGTCACGCGGTCGCTGAAATTCTTCGGGATGATAATGGCAGCGTAACTTTCCCCCGATTCCACGCGCTGCATGGCCTCGTGCTGGTCGGCGAATTTCCAGCCCAGTTGGCTGTTGCCCTTGAGCTGGCGCACGATTTGGTCGCCCATATTCATCTTGCCGATGGGTTTCGCATCGGTGCCGCGGTCATTGTTGACGACGATCACTTCGATGCCGTTGGTGTTGCCATACGGATTCCAGAAACCTGCAATATTGAACCACGCGTAAAGCGGCGGGATGAAGACGAGACCGAAGAGGACGACCCACGCCGCCGGTACGCTCAGCAGCCGCACGATATCACGTCGCACGATAGCCATCACATTGCTCATGGAGCTCCTTCAAGTGACTGAATTGTCGGATGCAATGGAAACAGTCGACTCAACCTGTCGGTTCCCGCTTGTATTTACTATTATCCCCGTTGTATCACCCTATTTGAAACCCTAAATCTTCTGTTCAAAGCGAATATATTTGCTGGTTTTGCTGGGCTGGGTGACGTCTCCTCGGCCTGCGAGGCAAAAAACATGGAAACGACGGGAATGGAGCTGTGATGACTCTATTCCCGCCGTGTGGTGGGCGAGTATTCGATTGGGATGATTTTATTTACATTGTTTTACAGCCGGGCGAGAACCGGCGCAAGATTATGGACAGAGCGGTGAGTGCCATGGTGACGGCGGCGATGGCGAGGTTCAGGGCCGATGAACCGGTGCGCGCAAGTTCGTCGTGCTGTCCGTTGACTGCCTCCAGCTCTGCGGAAGCGGCATTTTCTGAGTCTTGCCCGAAAGCTGCGAGCGATGGAACGTGTTCCGGTTTGGTCAGGGACGGGTGGCCGGGGGTGCCAGGTAACACGGGTCCGGCGACGATTGGTTCCGTTTCCTCGTCTTCTGGCTCGATTTCGCCTTCTTCCGTGTCGGTCTCGCCGGCGTCGGCGTCGCTTTCTTCACCTTCGCCCGGTTCTGTTTCGCCTTCGCTGCCTTCGCCGGGTTCTGTTCCGTCTCCGAGATTGCTGCGCTGCCAGATCGCGTGCATCGTGATGTCATTGTCGGCGTCGTCGTCATTGTCCAAAGTGAGAACGGAACCGGTTTGATAATGGGGTTCCGCAGCGTCGTCGGTGTGCGCCCAACCGGCCAACGTGTGGTCCTTCTTACTCATCTCACCTTGACCAGGCATCTCGAATTCGGCTGGCGCGTCTGGCCAGGCGTCGCGTGTCATGGTCGCTGGAGCAGCGCCTTGCGCACCGTTAGCGTTGAAACCTACCGAAACCTCTGGTCTTCCGTACCAAGTGGTACTCGGCGAATCCTGCCCGAATCCAAGCGCTGGATCGCCTGTCCAATTACCGTCCTGACTCTTCCAACTTGCGGAAGGCGTGTTGGCGGCATTTCTGAAAGTCGCGTTTGCGCCGACACGGACAAAGCGCAGGCTCGTGCATCCATCGAACATATTGTCGATCCTGTCGTCGCCGCTGATTTTGGCGGTATCAAAGCCGGAAAGGTCGAGACGCGTCAGCGAGGAGTCGCCTTGGAACATCGAAGCCATGGTGAAGACATTGGCTGTCGAGAACGAGGAACCCATGTTGATGGACTTCAAACTTTTCATTCCACCGAACATATGATTCATGTTCGTGACGTTTGTCGTGTCGAATTTTTGCCCTAAATCAAGGTTTTGAAGCGTAGAATCCGACGTAAACATATAGCTCATATCGGTCACATTGCTGGTGTCGAATTTATCGCCAAAGGTTATGCTGCCGAGCGAGGGGTTCTTGTAGAACATATACCTCATGTTGGTAGCGTCGCTGGTGTCCAAGCCCGTTAAATCGATGCTGGTCAGATACGGCATGTCATAAAACATCTGGGAGGAGTCGACGTGGGCCTTGAGCGGCGTATCCACCGTCACCGACTTGATCGAATACCTCACGGAATACCACGGGCGGGTGTTGGGCAAGGTGCCGATACGATCATATCTGCTGCCAAGATGCAGTTGTGAGCAATCCGAACTCAATTGCCAGTAAGCATCGGTGCCAAACGAGCGTTTGCTGGCATCGCAGTAGGCTTGAGCGGTTGGTGTCTGCTCGGTGCTCTCGGATGATGGCTGATGCTCGCCGGCCATTGCGGTTTGTGGCACTATGGCAAGGGCGAGAGTGGCCAGGGAAGTGGCCGCAGTGGCTATTACGTTTCGTGTCTTCATTTGATAGTTCCTGGTAATCGGTTATTCGGATAGTCGGTTAATCATATGCAGGTGTCTAATTTTGATTTTTGATTTTCGTTTATTCGCGTAGTTTGCAATTCCAATGATCGCATGTTTTCTTATGCGCGATGACGTCACGCCATCTTCGGTGTGATATATGAAATATCCCCAATGCCAACGTATCGGCTTTATAAGACAAACGATAATAGATTGATGAATTTATACAACTTCTTTGACTCAGGATTTGAACCCAGCCATCGCGCTTGGTACCCTTAAAAAGATTGCTGAAGATGCTGGATGAAGGGGAGTGGGTTATGGAGACTGCTCCTCATGGTCTTAATGACGAAAATTCGAAATCGCTGGATGAAAAGCTTGGCGAGGCTTCACTCGGCTCTGCAAAATCGTCGGCGAACGCGCTCGGTAAGGCCGCGAGCTCAGCCGCTGACGCAGTGGCACATTCAGCCGCCCGGGCCGCGCAAGACGTTGGTGATGCTTCCCGTAATCTTGCGAATCATGCCTCTCGGCATCTCACTATCATCGGCCGCATTTACGGCGTTCTGGTCCTGTTCGTGGGACTCGTCGGCGTGCCGTATGTCGGTTACGCGATTCTCGACGGCATCCACAATTTTTTGACCGGCCGGCTTCGCCCCGATCTTCTTGACCTGACATTTTTGCTTACTTGTGCGCAGACGGTTGTTTCGTTCGTCAACGCCGCGACATTGATTGTTTTCGGCGTCACGTTGTTGCGTGACATGCGCAAGCATGCGGCGCGATGGGCGTACGTACTGATGGCGGTGACCGTGGCTCAGGGCATGCTTTCGTTGGCATTGCAGGGGCTCGGGCTTGGCGTCGGGCTCTCCCTGATTCAGATTGCGATTCTCGTGGCGCTCGCCATTGCGCTCGACCCGGCGCTGATCGGCGAACGTGCAGTGCAGCGCAAACTCAAGCGGATGGACGAGCACGACGAATACATCGAGGCCAAAGGCGCCGGGATGCTCGGCCGCGATCCGAGCGGTAAAGGCTACGTCGAGCTCAACGTTTTCAACGTGTTCTGGCTTTTTGTGGTCGGTTGCGTCGGCGGGCTGATTGTCGAGGAAATCTATCACCTTATATTCTTCAACGAGTGGCAGGACCGCGCAGGGCTGATTTGGGGCCCGTTCTCGCCGATTTATGGCTTCGGCGTTGTGGTGCTGACGATGTGCCTGAACCGGCTTTGGCACGCCAACGCCATCCTGATTTTCTTCGCCAGCGCGATTATCGGTGGTTGCTTTGAAGCGTTCGTGGCATGGTTTATGCAGATTGCGTTTGGCATCATAGCGTGGAATTATTCGAACGACTGGCTGCCGCTTTTCGGCGGGAAGACTTGTGGCAAATACATGGTTTTCTGGGGGTTGGCAGGCCTGATTTGGTTGCGTGAGCTGTTGCCGCGTCTGCTGAAATTCATCAATCTCATCCCGTGGAAGTGGCGTTACGCGCTGACCGCCGTCGCGCTGGTGTTCATGCTCATCGACATTGCGGTCACACTGATGGCGTTCGATTGCTGGTACGGCCGCATTGCCGGCTTGCCGCAGACTTCCCCCGTTGCCCGTTTCTTCGGCGAGCATTTCAACAACGCCGTGATGCAGCAGCGTTTCCAAACGATGAGCATCAACCCGAAGTGGTCCGGTCGCGCGTGAAGGTTCGTTTTGTCAAGGATGATTAGTCCGGCAGAATTGTACGAGATAACGCGAGATAACGCGAGATAACGCAAAAAGTTTACGTGAATGTACGCGAATACGCGGGAAAATACGCGAGATAGTACGAGATAGTACGAGATAGTACGAGATAGTACGAGATAGTACGAGATAGTACGAGATAGTACGAGATAGTACGAGATAGTACGAGATAGTACGAGATAGTACGAGATAGTACGAGATAGTACGAGATAGTACGAGATAGTACGAGATAGTACGAGATAGTACGAGATAGTACGAGATAGTACGAGATAGTACGAGATAGTACGAGATAGTACGAGATAGTACGAGATAGTACGAGATAGTACGAGATAGTACGAGGCCCGCCAAATAAAAATGGCGGGCCTCGTACTCAGTGGCTAGCTTAGTTACTTACTTACGAACGGTATAGTGTGTACCCCGTGTGGTGCCATCGCGGTTGACCATACCTTTTGCGTTAAGGGACTTCAACTGTTTACTAGCCCATGAAACGCTTATGCCGAGCTTCTGCGCGATTTCGCTTGTTTTCATTGGCTGTTTTGATTTTGTTAGTAGCGAGAGTACACGGTTTTCGCCATCCGAAAACGTTGAATGCGTTGGCGGCTTGGTCGGTGTCTGGCTACTTGTTGTCCTTTTTTTAACGTTCTTTATCGGCACGTTTAACGTCGTGCGGTTCGGGAACGACTGGGTCGTGGTGAGGGTGGGCTCTTCGGCGCCGATGTCGGCTGCGCCCTGGCGCATGACATCGAAGCCGCTGCCCATGCGTTCGCCTCCACCTACGAGGTTGAACATGGCAAGCAGTGTGGGATTACGCGAGTCGGATATGCCGCCTTGCAATACTTCGTCTTTGGTGAGTCTGAGCCCGCCGGGGTTGGTGAATTCGAGGCAGTCGAGCTTGCGTATAACAACAGTTCCGCGCCGTCCGTAGTAATCCGCGTGGACGAGGGTGTTGGTCAGGGCCTCGCGCACAGCCTTGTCCATCGGGCCTTCATCGATTCGTTGCATGTTCGGGGCGAGCCGGAAGGGATGTGGAATGGTGGCGATGAGTTTTGTGGTGACCTTCAGCCAGAAGTCGTACAGGTTGCCGCTCCATGTCCCCTCGGTCGAAATGATGCGGTCGTCCCATCGGTTCTGTCCGAGTTTTTCGTGATAGTCGAGGAAATAGTCAGGGAATTCCCGCGTAATCGCCTGATTGTCGCAGAACATCAGCAGGCCGGCGCGGGTTGGGTGCAATGTGGCGTCCTTCGCGAAATCCACGGCGTTGAGTTTTAGGAGGAAATCCTTGTCCGGAAGGTTGTTCCACGGGTGATCGGGTCGGCGGAACGCAAGGTTCTTGCGGTAGGTATCGAGTGTGTCTTTACTGATGGCCTCGAGGCCCACTTCGTCGACGATTTTACGGTCGAGAGGCGTGAGGCTGCTGTCGCGCAGCATGGCCCGGCTTTCGTCGGCCGTGCAATGGTAGTCGCCGTCGGCGTTACGGCGGTAGGCGCCGGTGAGCGGATTGGGGCCGAGATAAACGGGCTTGTTCTCACGCCGGGCTGCAGGAACGTTGATGACGATGATATCCTTGCCGTCTTCGGACTGGACGCTTATGTCCTCGTCGGTGAGAATATTGATGTTGACTTTCGTTCGGTCGTTGAGGGTGTTCCAGAAGTCCCTGATGAGTTTTTCGGTGTCGGCCACGCCGGAGACGGACAGTTTGCGGGTTGCTTTGTCTTCGGCGACGCCCAGCAGGATTTTCCCGCCCTCGCTGTTGGCGAAGGAGGAATAGGTCTCCCAAATGCTATGCGGAAGCCCGTGTTTCGCGAGTTTGGCCTCGATCTGGTTGGTTTCGCGCAGATTCGAAATGTCAAGTCGATCAGCCATGGTTCAACCTTTCCGAAAGTGGTTCCGTACCTATAAATTTCCTTTATTCGATGATAACCCAGATTAGAGAAGGTTTCGAGGAAAGGAAGCCCCAAGGTGTTCCGATGAGGGTAAGCATTGTCTTTATGCGGAGAAAAGTTCGCTGTGTTTATAACTTTTCCAGTTATACTATGAAAAGTTTGATTATTTGATATACTTTTCATAGTATAAGTAGAAAAGTTGGCGTTGTGATGATGCGAGATAAAAATATCAAGGACAACGATACCGAAGTATTGGGGAGCAAAGTCGGCAAGGCTGCTCTGCTTGACAGTGCATCGTTGGAGCTGAAACCGCGCCCGGATTATCTCGCTACTTTGGTCAAATTTCTTGATAATGGTGCCATCAAGGTCGTCTCCGGCATGCGCCGCTGCGGGAAATCGAGTCTGCTTATCCTGCTCGCAAGATACTTGCAGGAAAAAGGGACCCCGCGAAACCATATCGTGATGGCGAATTTCGAGTCCTCCGAGTTTTTCGACGTGACTGATTATCGCAGCTTGACGGTGTGGTTGCATAAACGCATGAATGAATCTGGCCATTACTATGTGCTGCTCGACGAAGTGCAGCTGGTGGAGCATTGGGAACGTGCCATCAACGCGCTGCGTGTGGATGCCGACGTGGATATTTACCTGACCGGATCGAATGCCTACCTGCTTTCCTCACAACTGGCTACGCTACTTTCCGGGCGTTATGAGGAGATCAATGTTTATCCGCTTTCATTCAAGGAGTTCATGGATTATGCCGGTCTTTCCGACCGCCGGCTTGGACTCGAACGTTATCTGCGATTTGGGGGATTGCCGCCAGTTGTGGATCAAGGCGATGACCGGCAGCTGGCCGAAACGATGCTTTCGGGGATATACAACACCGTGGTGGTCAAGGACGTCGCGCAACATGTTCAGATCCGGAATATGGCAGTGTTCGGCGACGTCGCGCGTTTTCTTGCCGATACCACCGGTTCGAGCGTGGCCATCACGAACATCGAGCATCGGCTGGCCAGTGCCCATCGTAAGACGGCTGGTGGCACAGTCGAGCGTTACGTGCAGGGTCTGGTGGATGCGTTTTTGTTCTCGCGGGCTCAACGCTACGATTTGAAGGGTGGGGCCTATCTGCAAGGTGGCGATAAATATTATCCCGCTGATCTGGGCATTCGCAATATGCTATTGGATTTTCCGGCTGGAGATTTCGGCTTCGCGCTGGAAAACTTGGTCTATAACGAGTTGAGGACCAGGGGCTTCCATGTCCGTGTCGGCAAAATCGGCACTATCGAGGTCGATTTCATCGCAACGAAAGGCGAGACGAAACTGGCGATTCAGGTCACCGCCACCATGCTGGATGAAAAGACCCGTCAGCGAGAGTTGGCTCCGCTGCAGCAGCTTATGCCTCAAGCCGCCAACGAAGGTTTGAGGCGAATGGTCCTAACGTATGACACCGTTGGGCTTGGAGCTGTTGACGGCATCGAGATTGTCAATGCCGTCGATTGGCTGATGGAGTGAACGACTAACCGACTTAACCGGATTTGACGTTTTGATGCGTCTATTTCAGCCAATCAGAAATCCCAGTCGTCGTCGCTGGTTTCCTCGGCCTTGTTGGCGGCGGTCGCGCCGGTTGAAGTTGCGGGCGAGGATGCCGAAGTTCCGGCGGTTGCGCTCGCGGAATTGGCTGAGGTGAAATTGATGCCGGAGCCGCCGAACAGGCTGGCGGGTTTGAGAGCCGACGCCAGCGATTCCATATCGTTGAGCTCGTCGATGACGGCCGGGTTCGGCTGGCTGATCTCGGTGGGGAACAGGGCCGGGTATCCCAAGTATGAGAGGGCTTTGTTGGCGTTGTAGCTCAGGAACTTTTCGATGTCATCGTCAAGGCCGAGGTTGGCGTAAGGCAGCGTATAGTTGTAATCCTCTTCGGCGAAATAGAGGTTGTTGGCAAGGTCGTAGACATACTGGCGCATGGTTTCGCGGGTTTCGTCGTCGAGCTGTTCGAGCTTTTGCTGGTAGACGGAACCGAGGTACGAGCTGGAAGTGACGATATCGCGATTGATCAGGCGAATGATATCGGCGGATTTCGTCATCGTTCCGCGGCTGGAAAGCCACATCGGCAGGTAGAAACCGGATTCCACTAGCAGTGCTTGTGCAAGCACCGCCGCCACGAGCCGCTTCAGCGCACCGAGGTCGGGAAAGCTGCTTGTCTCGGAATCAGAATTAGAAGCGTTTGAGGCGGCGATTTCGGTCGGTGAAGTGATACTTGACAAATTTGTAGACGTATCTGCGTTCTGGCCTGATTGATTGGCCGCGTCAGAGACGGTGATACCCGAGACATTGAAAACAGCAGCGTACACGTCGTTGAGCAGCCGCAGTTTTTCCTGCATCGATTCGTTCTGCTGTGCCCAGGCAAATGGTGATTGTGCTGATTCATTGGCCTTGTCGATATTGGCGGAAGTATTTGAATCCGTTGAATTTGCAGACAGGTTGGTGTCGGCATTGCGCGTGTCGTTTGCTTCGTCGGAACCGAGTGCAGCGATCAGCGCCGAATAGGCTTTCGTGTGCATCGACTCGGCGAATGCGATGGCAGTCAAAACCGCCTGACTGATTCCGGCATTATCCCGCTCGGCATCGCTGCTCAAAGCTTTGGTCGCGTTGCTGGCCTGCAAGGATTCGACAACGGAAAGTCCTGCGAAAATCCGGCTCAGTGCAGTCCGTTCGGAGCAGCTGAGCCTATGAATGTCTTGGGCGTCATCCGCCAGTGAAACCTGTTCGGGCGTCCAGAGTTGCGTGGTCATGGTGTTGAAGGCATCGCGGCTTGTATCGGCGTCTGCGCCGTCAAGATTCCAGTTCATCGCGGTGAAAGTCATAAATATTCCTTTGTAAAGTATGTGATTACTTATCAGTATTGCACAGCCGCTTAATCCCGTGTGAGGTGACTTATGCAAGTGCCCGCCAGTATCAACGGATATCTGGCGGGCACTATCGATTTTCAGCTCGAGGCTTGAGCGCTGAATTTACAGCATGCAGCTGACACAGCCCTCGACCTCGGTGCCCTCAAGCGCCTGCTGGCGGATGCGGATGTAGTAGAGGGTCTTGATGCCCTTGCGCCAGGCGTAGATTTGCGCCTTGTTGAGCTCACGCGTGGTGACGCCGGCGGGGAAGAAGAGGGTCAGCGAAAGGCCCTGATCGACGTGCTGGGTGGCCTCGGCGTAGGTGTCCACGATCTTCTTCCAGCCGATCTCGTAGGCGTCCTGGAAGTACTCGAGGTTGTCGTTGGTCATGTACGGCGCCGGGTAGTAGACGCGGCCGACCTTGCCTTCCTTACGGATCTCGATCTTCGAGGCGATCGGGTGGATGGAGGAGGTGGAGTGGTTGATGTAGGAGATCGAACCGGTCGGCGGCACGGCCTGCAGGTACTCGTTGTAAATGCCGTCCTTCAGGATCTCGTCGCGTAGCGTCTCCCAGTCGGAGACGGTGGGGATGTGGATGCCGAAGCGCTCGAAGAGATCTTTGACCGTTTGGGTCTTCGGCTCGAGGGAACGGCGGCCGTCGGTGTACTTGTCGAAGTAGTTGCCCTGGCCGGCCGGCTTGGCGTAATCGGAGGTGTCGAAGGTCGCGAAGGCGTGGCCGCGCTCGACGGCCAGCTTGTGCGAGGCCTTGTAGGCGTGGTAGGCCACGGTCATGAAGTACATGTCGGTGAAGTCCAGCGCTTCTTCCGAGCCATAATACATGTGCTCGCGGGCAAGGAAGCCGTGGAGGTTCATCTGGCCCAGACCGATGGAGTGGCCCTCTTCGTTGCCGCGCTTGATGGACGGCACGGAATCGATGTGGGTCTGCTCGGAGACGGAAGTCAGCGCGCGGATTGCAGTCTCCACCGGATCGGCCAGGCCGCCGTCCATCGCCTTCGCGATGTTCAGGGAGCCGAGGTTGCAGGAGATGTCCTTACCGACGTGGTCGTAGCTCAGGTCGGCGTTGTAGGTGGAGGGCTCCTGCACCTGCAGAATCTCGGAGCAGAGGTTCGACATCGTGACGCGGCCGTCGATCGGGTTGGCGCGATTGACGGTGTCCTCGAAGAGGATGTAGGGGTAGCCGGACTCGAACTGCACCTCGCCGAGGGTCATGAAGAACTCACGGGCATCGATGTAGGTCTTGTGGATGCGGTCATCGTGCAGCATCTCGTCGTACTTCTCAGTCACCGAGATGTCGGCGAACGGCTTGCCGTAGACGCGCTCGACGTCGTAGGGGGAGAAGAGGGCCATCTTCTCCTTGCGCTTGGCCAGCTCGAAGGTGATGTCGGGGATGACGACGCCGAGGGACAGCGACTTGATACGGGTCTTCTCGTCGGCGTTCTCGCGCTTGGTGTCGAGGAAGCGGAGGATGTCGGGGTGGTGAGCGTTCAAGTAGACGGCACCTGCGCCCTGGCGTGCGCCGAGCTGGTTGGCGTAGGAGAACGAGTCCTCAAGGAGCTTCATCACCGGTACGACGCCGCTGGACTGGTGCTCGATGTGCTTGATTGGTGCGCCCTGCTCACGCAGGTTGGTGAGCAGCAGTGCCACGCCGCCGCCGCGCTTGCTCAGCTGCAGGGCGGAGTTGATGCCGCGGGAGATGGACTCCATGTTGTCCTCGATGCGCACGAGGAAGCAGGAGACGGGCTCGCCGCGCTGTGCCTTGCCCAAGTTGAGGAAGGTCGGGGTCGCGGGCTGGAAGCGACCGGAGAGAATTTCGTCGACGTACTTGACGGCGAGCTTTTCGTCGCCGGCCGCCAGCTCGAGCGCCACGGCGGCGCTGCGCTGCGGGAAGTCCTCGAGGTACTGCTTACCGTCGAAGGTCTTCAGAGCGTAGGAACGGTAGAACTTGAAGGCGCCGAGGAAGGTCTCGAACTCGAAGCCGAAGTCCTCGACATGCTTGTAGAAGGAATCCAGGAACTCGGGGGTGTACTGGTCGAAAACGGCCTTTTCGTAGTAGAGGTTGTCTTCCAAGTACTTGATGCGTTCGGCGGTGGAGCCGAACTTCATCGTGTTCTCCGCGACGTGGCCATTGATGTAGGCGCGCTCGGCCTCCTTGTCCTTGTCGAACTGGATCTTGCCGTCCTCGTCGTAGAGGTTGAGCATCGCGTTGAGCGAATGGTAGTCGTGCTCCGGGTCGAAACCGGTGTCTTCGACGGTGTTATCCATGCTCAGCGCTGTGTCGTTGAGAGCCATTTGTTGGTTCCTTTCAGGAATTTGCTGGTGATGATTAAAAGGTACACACCCAAAGCGGGGCATTTAAAATAAAAAGGGCGGAATTCCGCCGAACGGTTTTTAAATACCCCCTTTTGGGTGTGCGTAAAATTCATAACGAACGATGTTTCGCATCATTCTGACGGGCCTCGAGAAAGAAGTCCCTTACGCCTTCGCGCACCTGGCGTTGGTCGTCCGGCGTGCCCAAGAGTTCGAAATTATACATGAACGGGACGTGGCACTTCTTGGAAATAATGTCGCCCGCCGCACAAAACGCAGTGGCGAAGTTCCTATTGCCCGAGGAAATGACGCCGCGGATGAAGCTGCGGTTCTTGTGTCCGTTCAGGAATTTGCGAATCTGAGGGAGCAGCGCTTTGGCGATGTTGCCGCCGCCGTAGGTCGGTACGATGAGCACGTATGGTTCGCGCACCTGCAACGGCGCCTCTTTCGGACGCAGCGGGATGCGGTAGACGTTGATGCCCTCGTCGGGGAAACCGCAGCTTTCGATGAAGCGTGCGGTGTTGTTGGAAACCGAGGAGAAGTAGACCACGGCGCCGATGTGCTCGCCTTTAGCTTTTGCCTCTGGCTCGCTTGGTGTCACGCACTCGTCGTCGTACGGCTCGGCACCTGTGGTGGTGGCGTTATCGATATTCGCGTTCGCCATCGTCGCCTTCTCTCCGAGATTCGTCTGGTTGGTTTGCTTCGTCTGGTTCATCGTCAGGTCAGGCGAGAACGGACTGCGAAGCCTTGGCGTCAGCAGAAGTCTTGACGGCGTTGGTCGCAAGCTGCTTGATGAGGTCCGGACGGTAACCGCTCCAGGAGGCGTCGGGCGTGATGACGACGGGCGCCTGGCGGAAGCCGGCCTGCGTGAGCTGTTCGAGAGTGGAGGGGTTTTCAGTCAGATCCACCGCTTCGAACGCGATGTTGGCTCGCGTAAGCTGGCGCTTGGTCGCCTCGCACTGTGGGCAGCGTGGTTTGGTGAAAACGGTAACGGTCATCGTAACCTCCGAATCGATGTCTTGTAAGCTTTCAAGAACTCAGGTTACATGGTTGTAGTTCCAAACTGAACCCCAACTTCTAGTAGCGTGTCGGTTTACCAACCACTAGATATAGTGCTTATGGCTTCTAAAGGCAGATGGCACAAGGGGTGTCGGAATAAGGGCGCAAATTACGTATTACGTATAGTGTGTTTTATTTCACAATACACGCTGGCAAGAGAAAATAGACAAGTGGATTGATGTGGAAAAATCTGGATATTTCGGTGGATAAATTGCCGTTTTCCCGGATTCCAGATTGGTTGATTATAAGTATCGAGATAACCGTTATTCTTGCGCCGGCGAAAGCTGGTTGAGCGTGATCGAGTCGGCGATGGACATGAATTCCATGGCTCCTAAGACGGCGTGGTCGAGCGTGCACAGCATGGTGATTGTGGCTTCGTTGGAGGCGACGGGCAGCAGGACTGTGCAGGCGAACCAGTCGCAGGTCGGGGTCGCGAACGTGTAGTGGAGCATGCCGATTTCCTGTGTTTCCTCGCCGTACGGGGCGGGGTGGGTTCCGATTTCGGCATTGCGCACCATCGGCAGGCTGCGTACGACGGTTTGGTAATAGTCGTTAAGGCGCTCGCTGAGTTTGTCGGGTTGCCAAGGATTTTCGCTTTTCGTTCCGGTGACGTATGTGTCGGTGCGTGCCTTGAACAAGCCATTCGGCGCGAGGTTCTGGATGAACTGGGCATTGTATGGGTCGTCGTCGGCGCCGGTCTGCTGCACCGCGTTTTCTGCGGTTTCGCCAGATTGCTGCGTGTCCCCGTTCCAACGTTCGTAGCTATCGGGAATCGTAAGCGTTACTGCTCCGTCGAAAACGCTCTCTTCTTTCATCTTTGCTCCTTACTTGAAAATGTTCATCCGTTCCGCAAAAGTTTCCCGTGTTAGTCGCCGAAGGTGGCGGGGTTGAGGGTGAAGCCTTGTGAGGCGTTGAATTGGCCGACTTGCTGGTTGGTGTGGCAGTTGCGTATGGTGATGGCCATATCCCACGCGCCGGTATGACGTTCCAGGTAGTACTTACCTCCGTAGGCGGCTGGTACCAGTGCAAAAATACCGAAGCTGGGGTCGGGGGTGAGGTGCTTGTCGGTCCATACGGTCATGGTTTTGCCGTCTTCGTTAATTTGGCATTTGTAGTCTTTTCCGCCTTTTTGGAAGTCGTTTTCTCCTTGTGTGATTCTGGCGTCGTAATCATTGATTCGTTTTTGTCGTTGTTTCTCGGTGGCGATGACGACGACGTCTCCGTTTTTTCTGGCATATGCATCGGTGAAATCGCCCGAGTCTTTAAATTGCTTGGCTGCTTTGCGAGATCCTCGTATGCCGTCGCTAAAGACGAAAGCATGGATGAATTGGGCGGGGTATACGATTTTTTCGGTCTTGGGCTGCGTTGGCTTGCTGGCTTGCTGCGTGTGGGCCCCGCATGCGGTGGCGAAGAGCATAATGAGGACGGCGAGCAGCAGTGTGGTTGCTGTCCGCAGGCTGGTTTTCTGTCGTAACTGAGATTGTGCCATTCGTAGGTTCTTTCAGAATGCGGGGATTAGGGGAGGAATTGGGATTGGGGCTGGAGACGGTTCCGGCGCGCGACCGGGTACCGGCTCGCGCGTAGGTTCCCGTTTCCAATCAGGCCAATGCAGCTCGGGTACTCTGATTGGGTCTCTGACCGGTTCGGGCTGACGAAAGGGGGGCCAATGGGAATCTCTCGTGGATTTAAGTGCTAGGTCGGTGGAAATAGAGCCTCCCTCTACGTGTTGGGAGACTCCAGTAGATATTTCAAGGGAATTTTCTGGTATGTTGTAGGCTCTTGAGTATTTTTGTGTTTTGCCATCATGTTCACGAGTCCAAGTTTGTGTGAAGCCACCTTTTAGATCGGGAATCGGTTGCCCTCCTTCCCAATCGCTGTACCCTTGGTCCTTCAGGTGCGGGTTATTGACGGGTTGTCCCTCGGCGCTCACAACAAGCCCCTCTGGGTCGAAAGAGATGAGGTCCCTCAGCTCGGTTCTTTCGCCCTTGATAACGGAATCCGGAATGGTGATTTTCAGCCCGCCCCGGTGTTGGCTTTCGGTCGATAGCGACAGGGTCATCACGAGTCCGGGCCCGAGACCGACTTCGAATTTTCCGTTTGCCGCGAGCTCAGGCTCCAGTTGGATGATGTTGGCACCCATGGTCTTCAGCACTTCGGCCATCACGTCAGGGTTTTTCGCTGCCTCAGCCTCGGTCAGCCCCTTGCCCTCAATATCCTTGTAAATTTTATCGAGCTTGTTATAAGAAGCGATGCTTGCGCTGAGACCGCCATTGATGTAGTTGATGTCGAGTGTTCCGCTTCCTGCCCCGTTGGACATGGTGTCTGCCAGTACGTTGAGTTGCTGCAGGAATCCTTCAAGGTCGCTCCGGGTGGCAACGAATTGCGACAATGCCTTGCTGGCGTCATCGTTGACCTTATCCCAGATCTGGTTGACCTGCTGAATGGACATATTGTTCATGTCGATGACGTCGCGTTCGTAACCTGATGCGAGTTCGGTGCCCACCTGTAGATTGGTTGTTTCTTGCTGGGAAAGTTCGCTGGCGATGTATCCGTTTTTGATTGGGTCCCAGAATCGTTCCCAGTCGTTTGTCGGTTCAGCTTCCTTGGCCCATTGGAGAAACTGCTGCTTGGTGTGATCCGTGAAATCTCTGAGTTCTTGCATCGTTGCCCTTTCGTTCGTTGCCTTGTCGGGGAGCTAGGCGTTAAATTGCTGGGCTGATAGCATGTCGTTGAATTCCATCAGTTTGCCGGCTTGTTCCAGAAAGTCCGCAGTGTTGCTGAACAAGGTTCGCATCGAGGCCGCAATCGCGGGGTATTCTTCCTCGGTCTGATGCAAGGCAGTCATCGAAGCGCCTTGCGCACCCTGCATATCAGTGGTTCCCATCACCTCGCCTGCACCGAATTCGTCGGTGCTGAGGTCCCTTATTTGCTTGATAAGTTTGTCAAGTTTCTTTTTATTGACATTTATTTCTGCCATATCATGCCCCATTCAAAGACCGGAATTGGTCATCGGAGTCCACTTGCGCGATGAAATCCTCGCAAGTCGTTTGCAATGTGCTTGATGTCTCTTCAAGCGTGCCGGTTTTTCCGCCGTAAAGTTGTTTTACGACGTTCGTAAAAGCGACCAAAGCGTCGTGTTGCGCCCCGGAAGGAATCGCTTCGGAAGTGACCTGATCGAGTAACGACAGATAGCTTTTCATGGCATCGTCGAGGGTGTTTCCGTAGCCCCGGCATGTGTTGCCGACTTCGTTGGTGTATTCGTCACTGATAATCAGATTCGGATCGCTGCTCATTACCATTCCCCCTTCTCCGTGCTTCTTCGTGGAGGCGCTCTTGTTGCTGTTCCCATTGTTCTTCGGCGACGACTCTATTGAGTTGTCGCTGCTGGTATTGGCGCTCTTCCGCGACGTTGTTCATGGCATTTCCGTAATCCCGTATCTGTTCTTCGGCCTCTTCGATTTGTATCTCGAGCCGGTGCAATGATTGCTTGAAGGCATCCACGGCGTTTGCGTGGTTTCCGTTGTTCATTTGGGCGTTCATCATGTCTAGGTAGCGTTGCACGGATCGGCTTTCCAGCATCGATTGCCCGAGGTTCTGTAACGCGAGTTGCCGGCTGGCATGTTGGCTTTCGAATTCCCTGAATTGATCGGCTACATGGGCATGAAGTTCCCTCAGGCCTGCAAGTCTGCGTTGCATTCTTGCCCGCTCGGCGCTGAGTTCGGCCCCCCTGCGGTCGAGGCCAGCGATTCTGCTGCGAATCGTATCGGAATATGGCATTGGTTCATCTCCATGTATAAACGACTCAATAATACTATAGAATAATGATAATTATCTTTTGTGATTAACATTGAATCCAACATGGCCCTAATGTGGATGTGCAACTGTGCTCATAAGAAATTGGCGCGATAGCGAGAATGGTCTGATGTGTTGATTCCGGTTTCCGGAAACGGGTATGCCGCAGCCTGAAGGTCTAGGGAATAGTTATGTAATTATTGACGCGTAAAAATCTACGTAGTATCTAGGTAATCGCTGAAGCTTGCGAGGTGTTACTGGTCTTCGCGCAATTCCTTGACGATGGCGCGGATGGCGCGTTCGATGTCGCTGATTTCGGCGGCTCGCAGTTCCTCGGTCTGCTCTTTTCCGCTCAGCAACTTCATCCCGCTGGAGACGAGTCCTTCAGTCACCGCGATACCGACTTGCGGATTTTGCGGGCTCAGCTGGCCCCAGGCCCTGACGATGGGGGCATTGATACGTTCGTGCAGACTCGGTTGTGTCGGTTCGAGCGGCTGGTCGTTCGGCGTCCGTTCGTTGTCGCCCTTGTTGTTACTGCTGTTATCGTCCTTATTATTGCCGTTGGCCCCGTTGCCAGCCTTCGGCCAAAGGCCTTTGTCGTCGCGATAGCTCTGCGCGTCGCTCAGCGGTATCTGCGTCATCCAATCGTGGCCCTGCAGAATGGACTGTTCGAGATTGATCTTGACCCACTGCACGATGATTTCCGCCGGATCGGTGACCCCGCCCAGGCCCTTTTCGAGCGCCTCGACCCACTGCGGCATGTGCCGCGCCATCAGTTGGCGGCGCAGGTCCTTCATATCCTTGACGTAACGATAGATTGAGTTGCGTGCGATGCCGGCACCTTTGCTGACATTGGCGGGGGTGAGTGCTTCGCCGCCTTGCTCGCGCATGATCTTTTCCGCCGAATCGAGCAGCGCGTTCATCGTGTGACGGCGATGTTCCTCAAGATTGGCCTCATTGATGCGTGGCATATCGTCCCTCTCGTGTTTCGCGGCACGGTTATCGGTTACTCGTATATACCATATTATCTGCACTGCCTGCCCATATTCCGTTCCTGCCCATTGTGTAGACTTCCGGAATTGTGCCGCGTGCGTTCTCGCCCATAATATGGGCCATTTCGTGGTTTATCGGCAACTGTGATAATTTTTATTGTTTCTGACTTTTACAATCCTTCGCCTTTTGCGGAAATTTTAATCTGACGGTCGCGCGGATTTGCGTGTCTTACGATTGTGGCGTATAGTCTCTGAAGTTTGCGACCAGCTGTCGCGAAAATATGCATTTATTGACGGTTTGCCTTATAAGGGCTTGATGCGTGTTGCCGTCACTACGAAAGATTACCGATGGTTCAACAACAAAACGGCCAAGTCGTCCAAGGGCACAAAGAAACGGATTCCGCTGTGAAGCCGCCGTGGAACGCACTGTGGGTTTTGGCGCTCGCGCTCGCGATGATCGTCCTCGACAGCTCCATCGTCAACGTTTCCATCCCGGTGATGATCCGCGAGATCGGCCTCAACCTGACTGACGCGCAGTGGGTCACCTCACTCTACAACATCATTTTGGCCGCCTTGCTGCTGCCGTTCGGCAAGCTCGGCGATCTCAAAGGCCGCAAGCTGACCCTGCAGGTAGGCGTGGTCGTTTTCGTCGCCGGTTCCGTTCTCGCCGCCTCCTCCAACGGTGCCACGCTGCTGTTGAGCGCCCGTGCGGTGCAGGCCGTCGGTGGGGCGTTGGCGATGCCGTCGACGCTTTCTATCGTTTCCGCTTCGTTCCGTGGCAAGAACCGCGCTATCGCGTTCGGTGTATGGGGTTCGGTGATGAGTGCGGCCGCGGCCATCGGTCCGTTCCTTGGAGGTCTCTTCACCCAGACCATCGGCTGGCGCTGGATCTTCCTGGTGAACCTGCCGATCGGCATCATCGTCTTCGTCTCCGCCATCTTCTTCGTGCCGAAGACAGGTGGCAAGGCCGGAGCCAAGGCACTGGGTGCTGCCGCGCAGAAGCTCGCCGCGGCAGACGCCGCCAACTTGGCTGCCAAGCCCGACGGCTTCGACCCGTTGGGCATCGTGCTTTCCGCGTTGGGTTCCGCGTTCCTGCTCTTCGGCCTGATCGAAGGCCAGACCTACGGCTGGCTCAAACCCAAGGGTGACTTCGGCATTTTCGGCTTCAAATGGGGCGCGAGCTGGCCGGTTTCGGTCATCCCGATTTGTATTGTGCTCGGCATCGTTTTCTTTGTGCTCTTCATTTACACCGAAAACAGCCGCGCCCGCCGCTCGCGTCCGGTGATGCTCGATTTGACGTTGTTCCGCATCCCGACCTTTGCCATGGGCAACATTGCCGCCGGAGCCATTCAGGCCGGCGAATTCGTCATCATGTTCGTCTTGCCGCTCTACCTTATTAATGTGCGCGGCCTCAATATGATTCCGACCGGCGCACTGCTGGCGACCATGGGTCTCGGTGCCATAGTCTCCGGCGGTCTCGCGCGCCCGGTCACCGCGAAAATCGGCGCCCCGCATACCGTGCAGTTCGGCCTGGTTATTGAGATTCTGAGCGTTGTCATCCTTATGGCGATGATGCGGCCGGGCCTGTCGGTGGCTTGGATGCTCGTGCCGTTCGTCATGTACGGTGTCGGTCTCGGTTTCGCCGCCGCCCAGCTCACCAGTCTCGTGCTTTCCGAAGTGCCCGTCGCCCAGTCGGGAGAAGGCTCCGCGACGCAATCGACCATCCGTCAGCTCGGTACCGGCATCGGTGCAGCACTGGCCGGCTTGGTGCTTTCCGTGATGGTCACCAATATTGCACCTGCCTCGCTTCAAAACGTGCGCGGCCTGCCTTCGCAGTTGGTTTCGGGCCTTACTACCTCGCTCGACGCTTCGGCAGGCTCGGCTATCGTCGGCATTCGTGCCCAAGGCGCCCACGGCAAGCTCGGCGCTCTCGGCCCGCAGGTGGTCGACGCAATGACCTCGGCCTTCACCCGCGCCAGCCAGTGGACACTGGTCGCCGCCATTGTCCTGCTAACTATCGGCCTCATCGCCTCGATCTGGGTCGCCCGCGCCGCCAAGCGTGATCAGGTCGAGTAGCCTTTGCACAATTACGGTTTCATTATTTTGTAATCGTCGGAAATCCGCCCTGCCAGAGATTTTGGCAGGGCTTTTTGTATTCGTAATCGGGCGTTCGTATTCATCTAACTTTGCCAAACCAGCCGTGCGCATTGCGCTGATTTTGAGTCATCATTGTCGTCTTCGTTCCAGTGATTGACCGATGGCGGCAAATAACGGCAAAGCCTGTCGGGGTTATCGTATTTCGATTATAATTATCGGAAGCGTAAATTACGCTCTTTATGATTTTGGCGAAGTGGCCGAGGTCGTGAACCGACGAATGAGGTGGTTTATGAGAGTGATACGAAATACTGATAACTATGGGCCCGAAAAGATACGTCGCAGAAAAGGGAAGCTGGTGGCGGTTGTTGCCGCGGCGGCCACATTGCTTTCGATGGTGCTGGTAAGTCCGTCGATGGCGATGGCAACGCCCGCGAACGAAGGCAAAGGTAAAAGCGCTTCAGCGAAAACCCTGTCATCGCAAGGTGTCAGCACGCGCGGAAGCGGTTCCACGTTCGTTTCGGCAGGCCCGTCCGCCGACGGCATGACCTATTATGTCGACAGCGCCAATGGCAATGACGCCAACGACGGCAAGAGTGCCGACCACGCATGGAAGAACCTCAGCAAGGTATCGGCGCAAACCTATGCGCCGGGCGACCACATCCTCCTGGAATCTGGCAGCACGTGGAACGGTCAGACGCTCATGCCCAAAGGCAATGGTGCGAGCGGTAAGCCCATCGTTATCGATCTTTATACTCGCAACGAAAGTGGTGCAGCCACCTATACCGCCGCGAAGCGGCCGGTGATCAACGGCAACGGGACCGAGAATGTTCTGGGCACCTTCAAGCGCTACATTTCCGGAGCCGTGCAGCTGACCAATCAGGAATACTGGTCTATCCGCAATCTCGAGGTGACCAATACGCCCGAACTGACCAATCCGAACGGCTACAAGAAGCCCGGAGACAAGCAGCGTGCGGGCATTCTGCTGCTGGGCTACGGTCTTAACCGCAACCTCAACGGTGTGACCGTGGAGAACGATTACGTGCACGACGTGCAATCCGAGTACTATCTCAAGGCGCAGCATGACGGGCTGCCGATGAAGCTCAAGCACGCTGGCGGCATCATCGCACTCGGCTACTGGGTCAACCCTGATGGCAATGCCGTCAACAGCGCCAACCGTGTGGCCGACACCGGTTTCAGCCATCTGACCATGCAGAACAACATTGTCCAACGTGTCGGTCTCGAAGGCCTGCGCACCAAGGCCGAAAGCGATACCGGTTCCTACCCGAAGCTCTTTACCGACGTGACGATCAAGAACAACTATCTTGAAGACGTCGCTGGCGATGCCATCGTGATGTCTGAGGTCGGCGACAACGGCCTGATTGAAGGCAACGTTGTCGTTCACGCCTGCGCGGCCGACTACGGTACGCAAAATTATGCGGCGCTGTGGGTGATGGCCAGCCATAATGTGCTCGCACAATACAACGAGGTCTACGGCAACAAATACGGCTACAACGACGGCGAGGCGTTCGACATCGATATGCAGTCGAGCAACGTGACTTACCAATACAATTACAGCCACGGCAACGGCGGCGGATTCATGCTGCTGATGAGCGACCAGGCCAATTCGACGGTGCGCTACAACATCTCGGCCAACGACGGCGGCGGCAACGCCGGCACGAATGCCGACGGACCGGGTGCAGGTGGTTATCCCTACACCTACAAGGAACAGAGCCTCTTCCATTACTGGATTCAGGATGACGGCGCCGCCATGCCCGACATCTACAACAATACGTTCTACGTCGGCGACGGCGTGACCACATCCCTGTTCGGCGAAGGCAATAGCAGCGACAACAGCGGCGTCATCGCTCATTTCAACAACAACGTGGTGGCCAAGGCAGGCACGGGTAAGGTCAAGTTCCTTTCGAACTATCCGCCGGACGGCAGCGCTCCCACGGAACATAGGTTGCACGACAACGCCGCATCCTATCTGAACCATAACCTCTTCTCGACTGACAGCATTGCCAGCGCGGCCAGCGGAACCACCAAGGCCGGTCTGCAGGCCGCGGGCAATGTTTTCGCCGACCCGAAGCTCGCCATCGAAACGACGGCCAATGGCGTAGGAGAGCTGGACGGCCAGATCAACTCGGTGCTCGACAACCCGGCAACCAGCCTGCCGTGGGGCAACCCGAAGGAGCGCTTGCGCCAGCGCGCGTCCCTGTTCAAGATCGCAGCTGACAGCCCCGCCGTGGCCAAAGGCCAAAAGCAGGAAGGTACGCCGAGCGAGGATCTCTTCGGCGACAGCACGCTCAACCGCGCCATCGACATCGGTGCCCACCAGGTCTCGGACCATGAGATCCGCACGGATTACACACCCCAGGCCGTCAATGTGACCACGCCGGCCGGAGTTTATCCGACGCTGCCGCAGTCCATCGATGTCACCGTCAAGGAAACGGTCGATGGCAGCACCACGCAGCGCACGGAAAGCCATGCGGTCAAGTGGGATTACATCAAGCAGGACGACTATAAGAACGCTGGTACCATTACGGTTTCCGGCGCGATTGACGGGATTACCGCCGTCAAAGCGAAGGCCACGGTGACGGTGACCGGAGAGCTGGGAGCCGGTGCCAATGTGCAACGTTCATTCACCGACACGGCCGATGCCACCGTGCAACGTGGCAGCGCAGACACTGCTATGGGAGCGCAAACCGGCAGTGGAACGGTGTCCAGCGACCCCAAGTCGCCGTTCGGTATGAATTATTCGAACAACCTGATCCTGCGATTGAAGAATTCCGCTTCGCCCAACTACAACCGGCGATTCTATGTCAAGTTCGATCCGTCCGCCTACGCGGGCAGGCCGGACGAGATCAAGAACGCGAAGCTGCGGGTGTACGTCAACCAGTTCAACATCAACAACAGTGCCGGCGCGACGCCGGATGAGCAGCTGCGCAACACCGCATTCCGTGTGGATGCCTACGCCACCGACACGAGCTGGGATGCGAACACCGTGACGTGGAACAACGGCCCCGGCAATGCCGACGTCACTGCGGCCAACCATCAGCCGTTGGGTTCCGGCGAAAATATCCCTACTTACGGCACGCTTAAGCCGGCGGGCAGCCGGGCGGTGACCAACGGCGAGATCATCGACAACCAATACGCGTTGGACATCGATGTGACGCAGTATCTGCGAGGCCTTGGCTCGATGAAGCCGGTGAGCTTCTTGGTGGATATACCCATGAGCAATACCGCCAACTTCAACCGCGACAACGCCGGGTTCGAGGCTTTCTCTACGCAGGGAGCACGGCAGGCGTTCATCGACCATGCGGTCGGGACGTTCAGGCTGCCTGCCTCCATGAGTGGTTTCACCATGACCGCCGACGCACTGGCGCCGAAGCTGCTCCTCTCCGACTCCTATATTTCCTCGGTCACTCCGGTCGAAGCCAGCATCAAACCCGGCCAGGTGCCGACGCTGCCGGACAAGGTGCACGTCGCCTATTCCGACGGCAGGAATATGGACGTGCCCGTGACATGGCCGACGTTTGATGCCGGTAGTTTCACCACCGACGGCGATTTCACGGTCAGCGCGGATGTGCCGCAGATTGGCAGGCCGGTGGCTGCGACGATTCATGTCAAGTCCGACGCCATCACCTCGCTCGACCCGCTGCCTACGCTCGACAAGCCGGTGGGGCTGAGCCGCGAACAGCTGGGCATGCCGGGTACCATCGTCGCGCATCTTGCCAGCGGCGGGCAGGTCACACTCACCATCCCCGGCTGGGACGATGACCCGAGCAACTACACCGACCAGAGCGCACCCGGAACCTATCATTTCCCGGGTTCGCTGATGCTGCCGCTTGGCGTCTCGAACCCCGAGGGCCTTAAGCCTCGGCAGGAGGTGCGCACGCATCCGATTCCGGCGAATATCAAGCTGGCGTTGCCAGCTGGTTCTTCCGGGCCGATTGTCGCCGGCAAGCAGGCTTCGGTGCGGATTGCGCTGAATGTGACCGGGAAAGCACCATATACTCAGGCCGATGATTGGACTAAGGCTGTGCACTGGTCGCTGACGCGTGTTGGCGTGGCTCCGGCTTCGGAATCGGTTTCGACGCAGGACGAGACGCCGTCGCCGGGCGAGCCGACCATCGACCAATCCGGGACGCTGACCATTCCCGCCAACGCCGAAACCGCCGAATATGAGGTAACGGCCACGAGCCAGCAGGTTCCGGGGTTGTCCGGTCTGCTTCGCATCAGCGTGCAATCGCTACGCGACTATGAGCAGTCACAGTCCGGCAGCGGGCAAACTCCCGTGCCGCCTTCCGGAGGTTCCGGTTCCGTATCGCGACTGCCCGGAGGGTCGTCGGTAATGGGCTCCGGTGCGGGCAAGGGCGTCGCAGGTACTAATGGTGCGAGCCTGAGCGAAACGGGAGCGGATGTCAGCGCCATGATTGCCGTTGTCGCGATGGCTGGCATTCTGTCCCTTGCGCTCGCGGCTGCGGTCACCTTGCGGCGCAGATTCGTTCGGTGATGCGCAAGATATTGCGCGAATAATACGGATAAAGTAGCTTGCGGCATCTTCCTATAGGTCGAGTCGAATGATTCGATTGCGGGAAGGTGCCGCAAGTTTTACATCCATCTTTTACCTCGGCTTTTTCCTTGTTACTCGAGCAAAGGTGTTTCGTCCGCTGGTGGCTTTCTATATTAGTTGAGTCCACGATGCCAAGAATTTTAAAGACATTTTATATAATAATCGTCGCAAAAATTTACGAAATTAGTATCCGGATATCAGATGAATTGTTCGGTTCTATGCTGCAGGCTGATTCCTGACGTTTCGCTTTGAGGTAACGGTGAGCGCGAACAATTCGCTGCCAGAACAACCGATAGTCATAATTGTATTACCTAACACTGTTCAGTTTCGTTGATATTGGGCGTATATAAGGCATTAACTAATAAAATGCAACAAATGTAATTGGAATCACTAATAAATGTCGTATGGCAATCATCACATTAAACGAGCTTGCACCCTGAATTTCCAGCCGATAGTCTGCTACGGAAAAGAAATTCCGGCCGTCGTGAAATCTCTGGCCGGTGTCGTGTCAATGGCGATTCGTTCGCGTTGCGCGACACCGGCTTTTTTATGTCTCGTGTAATGAATGGATCGGAAAGAGACGGCCAACCCAACCAATTTGTGAAGGAGTGCTATGTCAACGACTGCTATTGAAGCAACAGACGCTGCGTCCGAAACCATGCGCACGCGGCACCAAGGCCCGTCGAAGCGCGACGTCATGTTCGTCTTCATCGGCCTGATGGTCACCATGCTCATGTCCTCGCTGAGCCAGACCGTTCTCTCCACCGCCATGCCGACCATCGTCGGCGATCTCGGCGGCGTCGACCGTATGACCTGGGTCGTCACCGGCTACGCGCTGGCGATGACCGTCATGATGCCGGTCTACGGACGCATCAGCGATATCTTTGGCCGTAAACCTCTGCTACTGATCGCTATCGTGCTGTTCATGTCCGGCTCTATTGTCGGCGCGCTGGCCGGCAACATGAACCTGCTGGTCACCGCCCGTGTCATTCAGGGCCTTGGCGGCGGCGGTCTGATGATCCTCTCCCAGTCGGCCATCGCCGACGTCGTGCCTGCCCGCGAACGCGGCAAGTACATGGGCGTCATGGGCGCCGTCTTCGCCGTCTCCTCCGTGGCCGGCCCGCTGATCGGCGGCTGGCTCACCTCCGGCCCGGGCTGGCGTTGGGCCTTCTGGATGAACATCCCGCTGAGCATCTTGGCGCTCGCGGCTGTGACCGTTTTCCTGCACCTGCCCAAGCCGAGCAAGGAAAACCGTTCCCACATCGATTACTTCGGCATGGCGCTGATTGCCGCCATCACCGTCATCATCGTGCTGGTCTGCACCAACGCAAGCAAGCCCCACACCTGGAACTGGGCCGAAGTCATCGTGGCTCTCGCCGTGCTGATCGCCCTGTTCGTCTTCGTCGAACTCAAGGTCAAGGAACCGGTCATGCCTATGACCCTCTTCCGCAACTCCAACTTCGACGTTGCCACCATCGGCGCTCTGCTCATCGGCGTCGCCATGTTCGGCGTGCTGAGCTACCTGCCGACCTATATCCAGATGACCACCGGCGTCACCGCGACCCAGGCGGGTCTCTTGATGGTGCCGATGATGGCCTCCGTGCTCGTCACCTCGATCATCTCCGGCAACCTTGTCTCCAAGACCGGCAAATACAAGATCTACCCGATCGTCGGCACCACCATCATGGCCGTCGGCCTCGCGCTGACCTCCACCCTGAAGGCCGATTCGCCGGTCTGGCTGCTCTGCGTCTACACGATGGTCTTCGGCATCGGCCTGGGCCTGGGCCAGCAGATCCTGACACTTATCGTCCAGGATGCGTTCCCCACCTCGATCGTCGGCACCGCCACCGCTTCGTTCAACTACTTCAAGCAGGTCGGTGCCACCATTGGCTCGGCCGTCGTCGGCAGCATCTTCACCTCGCGTCTGACCGGTTTCGTGCACGACAATCTGGCCGCCGTGATGTCGCAGATGGCTTCCAGCGGTGCGGTGATGGGCCACAGGGGTACGGCCGCGATGAACGGTGCCATGCATCTGAGCGCCAGCAGCCTCACCCCGAGCGGCGTCAACGCACTGCCCGGCATGCTGCGCACCCCGATCATCGACGCCTACAACAGCGCCCTGCTGCCCATCTTCCTGTGGATGGTGCCGTTCATGATCCTCGCCGTGATCGTCTTCTTCTTCGTGCGTCAAAAGGAACTCTCCACCACGCTCGAGCACTGAGTGCGGTGAGTTGTTCGGGCCGGTTGGCTGTCTAACGTAACTGTCTGCGTCTCGAACTTCCTGAAATCCAGCCCTGCCAAAGTTTTTGGCGGGGCTTTTTCGTGTTGTTGTAAAAATCAGCTCGCGCAAACCCATAGTTATCAAAGGATGCTGTACGAATTTCCATGGTTGCTTTTGATAATTATGGATTAGTGTGAGCTGGCTGCTCGTTATCTTCTAAAGTTTGTCTAATATTTTTTACAGAATTATCAGACATTACTTTCGGATATAATCAATACGACGTAATGGTGTTGTATCTGTCACTGAATAATGACTCACTGAGGAGGCGATTGCTGATGTGGAAAACAGTGTTGTTCGATTCCCTGCATCGAAATCTGTCGGAGAAAAATGAATCCGCTGATTGTAGCGGTAGGAAAATAAAAAATCATCGCAAAAGCGCATCCCGCCGTCTGCTGGCCGCTCTGTCGTGCGTCGGTCTTCTTGCGTCGCTGACCGCGTGCTCCGCCCCATGGAAACACGATGCGCAAGGGCAGCCAGATTCAGGCTCCGCACAATCACAAGTCGGTAATCAAGCTAGTGACAAGAAGTTGGCACCGAATCTCACGGCGCTATTTGACCAGTATCTCGCCAAAAAGTCTTTGAGCAATTATGAGCGTGAAGTGCTCACTCGCGCGAAGGAAAACGGCAAGATTAGTAGCGAGGATTACCAAGCTGCGCATACTAAAGAGACTTCATGTCTGGCCGCCAAAGGTTGGAAAACGCTTGAGCACATGGGGCCTGGCGGTTTTTATATTAACGATGGCACTGATCCGGTGCCAAAGGATGCGGCTGAATCGGAGAAGATGCAGAAGGTCGATAGCCAGTGTGCAGAAGGCGTGAGCAAGAACATCGAATATCTCTATGTCACGCAGCAATCGAATCCGGAATTGCTTGCCGACGATTATGAGGCCACGGTTCACTGCCTGCACAGGCACAAAATTGCTGATGGTAAATTCACTGCCAAGAAACTCAAGGACGCAATGAACGGCACAGGCGACCCACAGAAGAAGATCCCGTTCGATATGAATACCGATGATGCCATGACTTGCTTTGCCGCTGGTGGTATGGCCTGATTGCGTATCTGGTAAATGGCGGTTTTATTTCAGCAGATAATCCTTAGCTGATACGAAGCGCCCATTAGGGGTGCGGAAACTTGACTTGCCGCGATAGACGACTTGTCGTTGCTCGATGGGGATATCGAGGTCGCGGCCGACGGTTTTCAGGTGACGGAAGAAGTCGTCGCGTGGCGTGATGCCGGACTTGATTTCGATGAGTTGAGGCGAAAGGGAGTTGGTCATGTCCATCAGATCGACTTCCACGCCGTTGGAATCACGGTAGAAATAGAGCCGGGATTCGCTGTTGGCGTTGAATCCGCGTTTGAGCGTCTCCTCGATGATGAGGTTCTCAAACACGGCTCCGCGCTTCGGATGTCGGAGCAGTTCGTCGACGCTGCGGATGCCGAGCAGATAACACAGCAAACCCGTGTCATAGAAATAAAGTTTTGGCGTTTTGGTAAGTCGTTTGCGCGGGTTCGAGAAATAAGGTGATAACAGGAACACGATATAGCTGGCCGATAACGTGGTCAGCCAGCTATTGATTGTTGGCCGGCTGAGTTCCGTATCGCGAGCTAATTTTGAGGTATTGAGCAACTCTCCTGAATTTTGAGCGCATAAGCGGAGGAAATTCTCAAAGCTTCGATAATTCCGGATTTCAAGCAGGTCTGAGATGTCGCGTTGAAGATAGGTATCAAGGTAACTGCGAAAATAAATATGTTCGGGAATATCGGCTTCATAGATATGTGGATATCCTCCTCGAAACATGAATCGGTCAACGGGGAAATCCGGGATTGAGTGTGACACTTCGTGGTAGCTCAATGGCAGTAATTCAAGAATCCCTACTCTTCCCGCCAGCGATTCCTTGATATTTTTGTTGAGCAGGAAATTTTGTGATCCCGATATGGCGTATTGTCCCATCTCATGGCGTTCGTCCGCGACGACCTGTATTTCAGGGAACAGTCCGGGCGCATACTGTGCTTCGTCGATGAACGAGTGAACAGGTTGGCTGTGCATGAATCCAGTGGGATCATTGTTGGCGAGGCTTCTAAGTTCCGAGTTTTCGAGGTTGAGATAAGTGAAGTCTGGAAATGCCGATTGCAGCATGGTCGATTTGCCGCTCTGGCGCGGCCCCATGACGGAAACTATCGGGAACCATGTCGCCATCTGTTTGGCGTGTGGGGTCAATTCGCGGGGGATGAGCATGGTATATCCATTTCCGTAACTCGACAGAATAATTATTAAATTTTATGATAGTTGTAAAATTGAATTTATGCAAGTTGTAAAATTCAAATTATGTAAATTGTAAACTAGTATTTCGTGATTTCTAGTAGGAATGAGCTCGGGTTGCTGGAAGTCTGATAGGAATGATGCTGATTCGGCGTTTGATTTTAGGATAATCAGTCATTTCGTGTTATGTAAATCTATCAGTAGAAGTTATGATGGTTGTAAAATTCAGATTATGCAGATTGTAAAATTCAAATTATGTAAATTGTCAACTTGGGCTTATGTAAGTTGTCGGTTTCGTTTTATGTAAATTGACGGTTTGAGATTATGCAATCTGTCGGTTGGCGACGACTGCTTGTAAGAAGGGTATCTTGAAATCGTTGGAATTCCGCCATGTCAAAGACTTTTTGCAGAGGATTTTCGTGTTCTGGCTTGGAGTGTTTGGACGTGTTGAGTTACGTTGAAATTGCCGGAACGGTTGTCGGCAGCTCAAGCAAGATTATTCGTTCGATATTGCAAGAAGCAGGAGCGATTTGAAGTACTCTTGAATGAGCGCATGTCAGCAAAGGGTTTGTAGGACAGGAAAACGGAAGGGCGCGACGATGGCGGTGCAGATGCGGTTGGGTGGTCAGATTCGTGAGCATCGTGAGGCTATGAGCTTGTCGCAGGACGACCTCGCAAGCAAGATCTTCGTCTCCCGTCAGACGGTTTCGAATTGGGAGAACGGCCGTACCTATCCCGACGTCCAAAATCTCTTGCTGCTGGCCAAACTTTTCGGCATCACACTGGACGAACTGGTCAAAGGAGACGTCGAAGAGATGAACAACGAAATCAAACGCAACCGCGAGCAAATGCTTCTTTGGTTTGCGGTGTCTTGGGTCTTGATCGGCATATCGGTAGTTACGTATTCTGCTTTCGCGATTTTGACTCATGGCAATGGCGAGAGCCCGATAGGATGGCTTGGTTCTTTAGGATGTTGGACTGGGTTGTTGGGGTTCGCCGCTTCGGAGCATCTCGGAAAATTAGAGAAGAACGTCGATGTGAAGACGTTCCGCGAGCTCGTGCAGTATTCGACCGGTCAAAAAATCGACCGCACTCACTGCAATGACATTCTTCCCAAAATCGCTTCGGTTATCGTCCTTGTTCTTTATGCGGGCATCCTGATTTTCAACGATATTGCCTGGATGTAGCTCGTCTGACTTGTTACAGCTAACAAGAAAACTTATGCAGATTGACTAATAGAACTTATGCAAATTGATAAATAGCGTTTATGAAAATCGTATGGTTCGTAAACTAAACATTATATATTGCAATGGTTTAAGCGATAGCATTATGTTTGAACAAGTTTCAGTTTCTGATTTATAAAAATAACATTACTGCTGTTCGTTTTTTAGAATTCAAAGTTACAAAGGCAATATTTCTGGACTTGGTTTTGGCCTATAACCCATATTTTTCGGTTTGACAATAATGTCTTGGGTAAGAGAAATTTAAATTATATTTCCTCACAATCCTGCGGGATTTGTGGGGTTTATTTTCAACGTAGAAAGATTATTGGGTAGCTTTTGAACGTTGCGGTGGCGATTGATTACTTGAATTGCGTGTATGGCTGTGTGCTTCCGCGACGAAAACAACTGGAGGTGATTGGGATGAACGCCATATTACGGCAGTCGTTGAGCGGACAGTACGAGAGTGTGCAGAAGCGTAATGTCTACAAATATTATGATGCGTTGAACGAATTCGACATGCTTTTTGACGACTATATGGCTGAAGGTCTTTTCGATGAGCTCATGCCGGTCCGTGACGTGCACGGCGAATGCCCGATAGTGACTGCCCTCGGTGCGGAGAACCTTTATTTCTTGCTTGAACGAGTCCGCGCTACCGGCGGTAATGCTAATGTCTTTGTAAAATCCGGGAATAGCATCGTTCCCATTTCCTTTACCCAGGTCGAGTTGGTGCCAAAGGGCGCTGCTGACTTGTCCGATAAGGGTGAGTGGGAGAACGGCGACGCGACGATTGATAGTTTTATCGCCTATCTTCGCACGCAGCCCAACGGCGTTGTGCTTCCGGATGCCTTGCCAAAAGGCCCGTTGACAAATATGACTTTGGGCAAGCAGGATGTGCCAATCGGTGCTTCGTGCGAGGTGTCAGTTTGATATAAAAATAAGTGGATATGAAAAGACACGGGATAATGCATATATACTTATAAACTCAAATGTTTTGGACGATTTAAGTCTCAGTTTTCATGAGATTATAAATGTCGGAATAGCGCTTACATTTAGCTGGATGTGTACTTCTGATTTGTTCATATTTATTAGCAGTTAAAATTTGATGTATGAATATGAAAATGAGCAACCTTAAATGGGTTTCTGAGCTGAGAGAAAACTGGAAGGGAAAGCACTATGCAGAATGTGTTTGGCAGATCGTTAAAACCATTATCCTGGTTATGATTTTAATCTGGATAAGTTATGAAGTGGCTAAGAGTATGGTTATTGGGCTAAAGCCGTACGTTTCACTTTTGATTTCCTTGGCCCTCGTTTTGTTTTTTATTGGAGTACCGCTTTATTGTGCTTGTAGGTCTTGGCAACGGCGTAAATGGTTTACTGATTTTGTACTAATTTTCCATTCCGTTGCCTCAGTTATACTTGGAGCTGTTTTATTCACTATATGGGCGACGAAATATTCTTTTGAGGATTCTACATCGATTTTAGGTCCGATAGAGCACCACCGAGAGGTAGCGCAGATTGCAAAATCCGCGCCGTTTATCGCTATAGCTATTGTTGCTGATGCAGTAGAACTACTCGTTTTGTTATTATTCTACACGGATGTATGCCATTCCAGTCAGAACGAAAGAGGTATTTGGAAGATACTTAATCTCGGCAAAACTTCAGAAAAATTCGTCGAAAATTGGTTTGTGCGCACTTTTTATTACGCTCCAATAATTCTTGTTCTTGCCTTTAGCGTAGCTGCACTTGTAAGCGTGGAAGGCAATGATCACGAAGTCTCCAAGATGGTTCTCAATGTGATTGCTGGTTGGATTACGTTTAGTTACTTTACTCAACTCATGGATGAACGAATTTGTCCGCAACGTGGTCTTTTCAAACAACAAAGGAATAAAGACTAGAGCTGGAGGACATATCGTTTGTATAGGCTTATACAATAACTTATTTTGGAAAATAGTCTTTAACGCGCAAGGCTACCATCTTGATAGATAAGACGCAGCTTTGTTTATTAAACTCTAGTTTTGCCCCTATAGCAGATTTCAATGTATATCGTGTTTTTACGTATGAGATTGACCCCGGAGTTTCATGATTTTTCGCATGAATGACTTTCAGGAGGGCCTTGCAGACTTCAATATAAAGTATCCGATACTTCCAGGCCAAATCAGATTTGGGATTTGCGGTCTCAGCGAGTGTTTCAGATTTCTGTTATTTTTTCTTTTCTTGATTTATATGTTAAATCCTTGGGATTCCAACGTTTCATGACGAATAAATCCCTAATTCCAAAAACTTGAGCCAAAAAGACTCAAGTTTTTTCGGAAATTCGGGAATATAATTTGACAATACAAAGTTGAGTGAAGTAGGCTCAGGTTTTGGAACATCAATCAGGTGCGAACCTGGATGCGGACCGCGAACGAGAAACGAAAGTCTCGGCACGGCTTCCGGACCCGAGCGAACAGATGTGAAACGTAACGAATAAGGAGAAACGAATATGGGACGTGCAGTAGGTATTGATTTGGGTACCACAAACTCTTGCATCGCAACGCTCGAAGGCGGCGAACCCACGGTCATCGTGAACGCCGAGGGCGCTCGCACCACCCCGTCGGTGGTTGCGTTCAGCAAGTCCGGCGAGATTCTCGTCGGCGAGGTCGCCAAGCGTCAGGCCGTGACCAACGTCGACCGCACCATCAGCTCGGTCAAGCGCCACATGGGCACTGACTGGTCGGTGGATATCGACGGCAAGAAGTGGACTCCGCAGGAGATTTCCGCACAGATTTTGATGAAGTTGAAGAGGGACGCCGAGGCGTACCTGGGCGAGCCGGTGACCGACGCGGTCATCACCTGCCCTGCATACTTCAACGACGCACAGCGTCAGGCGACCAAGGACGCCGGCAAGATTGCAGGCTTGAACGTGCTGCGTATCATCAACGAGCCGACGGCTGCGGCACTGGCTTATGGCCTTGAAAAGGGCAAGGAAGACGAACGCATCCTGGTCTTCGACCTCGGCGGCGGCACCTTCGATGTGTCCCTGCTGGAGATCGGCAAGGACGACGACGGCTTCTCCACCATTCAGGTGCAGGCCACGAACGGCGACAACAAGCTCGGCGGCGACGATTGGGATCAGAAGATCATCGATTGGCTCGTCAGCGAAGTCAAGAACAAGTACGGCGTCGATCTGTCCAAGGACAAGATCGCTCTGCAGCGCTTGAAGGAAGCCGCGGAACAGGCCAAGAAGGAGCTCTCCAGCTCCACCGAGACCAACATCTCGATGCAGTATCTGGCCATGACCCCTGACGGAACGCCTGTCCACCTCGACGAGACGCTGACTCGCGCCCACTTCGAGGAAATGACTTCCGATCTGCTCGGCCGTTGCCGCACGCCGTTCAACAACGTGCTGCACGACGCGAACATCTCGGTTTCGCAGATCGACCACGTGGTCCTCGTCGGCGGCTCGACCCGTATGCCGGCCGTCAAGGAGCTCGTCAAGGAACTCACCGGTGGCAAGGCCGCGAACCAGTCCGTCAACCCGGATGAGGTTGTGGCGATCGGCGCCGCGGTGCAGTCCGGCGTCATCAAGGGCGACCGTAAGGATGTCTTGCTCATCGACGTCACCCCGCTTTCCCTCGGTATCGAGACCAAGGGCGGCATCATGACCAAGCTCATCGACCGCAACACCGCTATCCCGACCAAGCGCAGCGAGGTCTTCTCGACCGCTGAAGACAACCAGCCTTCCGTGTTGATTCAGGTCTATCAGGGTGAGCGTGAGTTCGCCCGCGACAACAAGCCGCTGGGCACCTTCGAACTGACCGGCATCGCTCCGGCTCCGCGTGGCGTCCCGCAGATCGAGGTCACCTTCGACATCGACGCGAACGGCATTGTGCACGTTTCCGCCAAGGACAAGGGCACCGGCAAGGAACAGTCCATGACCATCACCGGCGGATCCGCTCTGCCGAAGGACGAGATCGATCGCATGGTCAAGGAAGCCGAAGCTCACGAGGCCGACGACAAGAAGCGTAAGGAAGACGCCGAGACCCGCAACACCGCCGAATCCTTCGCCTATCAGATGGAGAAGATGGTCAATGACAACAAGGACAAGCTCTCCGATGATGTCGTCAAGGAAGTCACGGGTGATGTCAACGACTTGAAGGAAGCCCTGAAGGGCGACGACATCGACAAGATTAAGTCCGCCCAGGAGAAGCTGACCACTTCCTCGCAGAAGATCGGTCAGGCGCTTTATGCGCAGCAGGGTGCCGAAGGTGCTGCTGGCGCCGCGGGTGCCGGTGCTGCCGGCGCGGCAGGCGCAGGCTCCAGCTCGTCCTCGTCCGATGACGACGACGTGGTTGACGCCGAAGTCGTTGACGACGATGACGATAAGAAGGACAACAAGTAATTATGTCCGGGTTCGATAAGGACGACTATCTGAAGGATCTGCCGGATCCCGACGACGCATGGCTCAACTCCATGGCTGGGTTCAATGCGCCGGGTGCAGGATTCTGCGGGTCCCCCGATGGGGCTGATTCTGCCGAACCCGAGCAGACTAACGCCGGCGCAACCGGCGAAAAGGCGGGTGAAACAATGAGCTCCGAACAGTCGAATAACAAGGCCGACGACGAGGCGAAGCAGAACCCACAGGGTGCCGCCGCAACAGACGCCAACAACAACGACAATACGAATGTGAACGCAGGCAACGGTTCCGCGCAAACGAATGCTGGCCAGGCTGGTGCTGACAATAGTCAAGCCAACGCTACTGGTGCTGCAGCTGCCGTCGCTAATACCAACAGCGACAAGGCAACCGGCGACGCAGACAAGGCCGGTGCTACTGATGCTGCCGATGGCAAGGACGGCGAGAATACGCTGACACCGCTCGGTCAGGCGAAAAAGGAAGCCGCGGACTATCTTGATGCGCTCCAGCGTGAGCGTGCCGAGTTCGTCAACTTCCGCAACCGCGCGAAGAAAGAGCAGGAGATCTTCCGCCAGCACGGCATCATCGATGTGCTCACGGCGTTGCTCCCGGCTCTCGATGACATCGACCGTATCCGTGAGCACAGCGACCTCGACGATTCGTTCGCTGCTGTGGCCAACAAGATCGACAAGGCGTTCGAGAAGTTCGGCGTGGAGAAGTTCGGCAAGAAGGGCGAAACCTTCGATCCGACCAAGCACGAGGCGATACTTCACAAACCAGATGCCAACGCGACCGAAGAGACTGTGGACACCGTCGTAGAGGCGGGCTATCGCATCGGCGACCGGGTGATCCGAGCCGCTCGTGTGGTGGTGGCTTCCCCGAAGGCCTAGCGGGTTTCCGCAATGACGTAATACGTAGAGTGCGATTCCCCGCGTAGCCGGAGGGTCGCACTTATCGTTTGTAAAGTCGTTGCAGGGAATGTATTGGCTTAGCCCGAGAAGGAGGGCAGTGATATGGCTGAGAATGAATGGCTAGATAAAGATTTTTACAAGGTGCTCGGCGTCTCCAAGGACGCGACGAGCGCAGAGATCACCAAGGCTTACCGCAAGCTCGCGCGTAAGTACCATCCCGATCTCAACAAGACCAAAGAGGCCGAGGAGAAGTTCAAGGACATCTCGGAGGCCTACGATGTGCTCAACAACGAGGATCAGCGCCGCAAGTACGACGCGATTCGCCAGTTCGCGGGCGGCGGCGCGAGGTTCGCCGGCGGTTCCGGACAAGGCGGGTTCGGCGGGGGAGCCTCCGACTTCTCCGACATCTTCGGTTCGATGTTCGGTGGCGGTGCGGGTGGCCCCAGCGGGGTTCGCTTCTCGACCTCCGGCGGCGGTCCGACCAACCTGAACGACATCTTCTCGATGTTCGGCAATGCGGCTGGCCAAGGCGCCGGTGGCTACGCAGGTGCGGGCTCAGGTTCTCCCTATGGTTCCGGTTTCGGCGGCGGGTCGAGCACCTACCGTGAACCGCAGGAGCCTGTGCGTGGCGAGGACCGTAACTCGAAGATCACGCTGACGTTCCGTCAGGCCGTGAAGGGCGCGACCGTTTCGCTCAAGGCAGGCGGGCGCAAGTTCAAGACCCACATCCCCGCCGGCGTGAAGGACGGGCAGAAGATTCGGCTTCCCGGCAAGGGCAAGCTTGGTTCCAACGGCGGTCGTGCAGGCGATATGTACCTGCAGATCCACGTGAAGAACGACACGAAGTTCAGTCTCGATGGCAACAACATCGTGATGCCGCTGCCGGTCACCATCGGTGAGGCCGTTGCGGGCGCGCGCGTCAAGGCACTCGACTTCGACGGTAATGAGGTCACGTTCCGCGTGCCGGCCGGCACGTCGAGTGGAGCCGAGGTCCGTGTTGGCGGCAAGGGTGTTCCTGGTCGTGATGGTGACTTGGTCGGACGTGTTGAGATTCGCGTGCCGAGCAGGCCCAGCATGGCGCAGAAGCACGATGCCAAGGAATTCGACAAGAATTCCGGCGAGTTCGTCGACGAGGTTGCCAAAGAGCGCGAGTGAATCGTGTGAGTTGATTGGTCTATTTGCAATCGGGTAAGAACTTTGCGAATAGGCCAATCAAGCAGTTTTAGGTAAGATAGGCAATATGTATTACGTTGACAGATAAAGGGGTCAATGCAATACGTTATGAATAAAGTGACAGACAATGACGAGCGGAGGTGAATGATGGCTCGAATTTCTCGTGAGGTACAGGCGCTGTACGGACTGTGCGCGGTTGCGCTGGTCGAGCAGCGGGCGGATTTGGACGGTGCCGACGACGTCGGTTTCGATATCGACCTGCCGGTTTTCAGCGTGGGTCGTGCTGCGAATTTGGCAAACATCCATCCCCAAACACTACGTCAATACGACCGTCAGGGCTTGATCGTTCCGCAGCGTACGGAAGGCGGCGCGCGCCGCTACTCCCTGCGTGACGTACACAAGCTCGCCGAAGCCCAGCGGATGAGCCAGGAAGATGGCATCAACCTCGCTGGCATCTCGCGGATTCTCGACCTGCAGGAAGAGAACCGCCAGTTGCGGCGCGAGGTGAGGCGTCTCGAACGTCCGCGCGGTTCCAGTATTTTTGCGGCCGATTCCGATGGCGACATTACCGAGGTCCAGCGCTCGCGTCAGGCCCGTCGCTGGCGTCACGACGTTCAGGCCCATACTCGTCAGCTGCCAGGCCGTCCGTACTATGCCAACGATGCCGCCAATCCGTATGCATCGAACGCACAACCGGACACACCTGGGGCTGGAGCTGACGCGGCAACGCAAGAGCAGAGTGTTGTCCACAAGCCTCGTCATGCCGCGAAGCCTAATGACGCTTCCCATTCCGACCCGTTCGTAGACCCTCGTTCGTTGGTCGTCTGGGGCAATTATTTCGACTGAGGGATTACGGGGAATTGTTCGATCGCATTGATTGACCGGTTATTGACGGTTGGTTTTCGACGAGACTTTTAATAGATGTTAAAAAGCGTTCACTAGGGGATACCTAGTGGGCGCTTTCTTGCATATTCGAAGGTGAATGCAAGAAATCAGCTGTTGAGCTCTTGTAAGTGGCCATTTTCTTGCATTGTTGCGAGAGAATGCTAGAAAACAGTCATTTATTGACGTTGAGTGACCGATTTCTCACATGATGATAGAGGAATTCTAGAAAATGGCCGGCTGCCGATTCTTCGATAGTGGTATGCATTGCGTTTTGTTTTATGTGGGCCGGGCTGCGAGCGGCAGAATTAAAGCGAGTGCTTATGGCATGATAGAGGTGTACAAAACGTTGAATGGTGCCAGCACCATGTATCGCAGCGATTGTATGAGTGAACAAGCTGGCATGGACGGATATGACGAGGTGGATTCCTTTTGGCTTTGCAACGGCAAAATAATGGAACGGGTTCTGGACGGATGCTGAAGGCTGTGCTCTGGGATATGGACGGCACGTTGATCGACTCGGAGCCTTACTGGCATCAGGTCGAAATGGGCATCGCCAGCGAACACGGCGGTTATTGGAGCGAGGACATTGGCTGGACTTGTTCTGGCAAGCCGGTTCCGCAAGTCGCACAAAAAATGGTGGACAACGGCACCAAATTGCCGGTCTCTGAAATACAGCGGCTCATGATTGAAGGCGTGGCTCGTAAGGAAGCGGAACACATGCCGTGGATCGAGGGCGTGGAAGACGTGTTGCGCTCGCTGGTAGCCGCCGGGATCCCGTCGGTTTTGGTGACGGCGTCGCCGCGACGCATGGCCGAGAACCTGGTGCGTCAGGCTCCTGAAGGCGCGTTCGTCGGCTACGTTTGTGGTGAAGACGACCTGCCCAAGAAGCCGAATCCCGCGCCGTACCTTGCCGCCGCAGAAGTCGTGGGTATTGAGGTTCCACGGGAGATACTTGTAGCAAACGGGATGACAAATCAGCTGGGCAGCAGTGCCAACGACCGTACCGGTGTTTCGTCTCAGGCACCGGATTCCGATAGTCTCGGTAATCAGGGCAACCGAAATGTTCCTGCCTCCGAGCATTCGGCGGAATTTGCGGACGATACGCAATTGGCTATTTTCCGTCACGAAATGGCGAGATGTGTAGCTCTCGAAGATTCCATGACTGGCATCGAGTCTGCGGCTGCTTCCGGTGCGACGACCATCGCCCAGACCGGTTTCATCGGAACGGATACCTCTGCCGGCCCCCAGTTCGCCTCAATCAACAGCTACGACAACTTGACCGCCGAATCCCTAGAGCGTTACGTCGAGCGGCGGCTGGCGGCGATATAGAAGAGGGTGGCGTGAGAAGGTGTATTGGTTCAAGGCCGATTTCGCTATATCTTGATTATCTCAATATCAATTGCTGAATTTTGTCATTAACTATAATTGCAAAATATTGCCCAAATGGGTACTATTGTAACTATAGAGGTGACAAATATGGCAACTATAGCAAAAACTCGAATGCAGATTCGTATCGACCCGACTCTCAAGGAACAGGGTGAGAAGTTGTTCCATTCGTTGGGTATCGATTTATCGAGCGCGGTCAGCATGTTTGTGGCGCAGGCTGTTCACGACGGAGGTATGCCGTTCCGTCCGGTTGCGGATCCGCTGATGGCGGCTGTGCGAAAAGCCGAGGCTGAACCTGCGGAATATGTAGGCAGCGCGCAAAACGTGAGGGACATGATTGATGCCCTATAACTTCAAGGTCAGCCCGCAGTTCAAGCGTGATGTGAAGGTGATGAAACGCCGGCACCGAGATATGACTCCTCTCAAAGAGGCTATTGGAGCGTTGGCCGTCAACGACACGGATCTGCTTGCTGGAAGTTATCGTGACCACAAGCTCACTGGTGGACTTTCGGGTTACCGTGAGCTACATATCGAAGGCGACTGGTTGTTGGTCTATAAGAAACAGAAATCAACAGTAACTATTGTGCTTATGCGTACTGGTACGCACGACCAGCTGTTCTAAGGAAGATTTCTCCAAAGAAGGAGGGTGTTTTGCGGGAGAACTACAGGGCAAAAGGCGGGGTCGAGGTCACCGACGAGATGATTGACCAGTGGGACAAGGATGCCGATAACGGCATCTACCATGGCACTCCCGGTAAGCTTGTTGTTAACAAGCCGCTGGAGCATCCGCCGCTGTATGAGGAACCGACGGTAATTGCATAATCTGCTGATTAACGGCCTTATTGAATTTTGTGTACCTGTATGTGCACCTAAAACGTATTTTTCGGTTCTTTGGATGGTTTACCGGTAATGTGTTGAAGTCTTTCAAATACAGGTTGAATCAACGCGGATTCATCGGGATGTGATTCAAGGAATGTCTGAATCCCTGCAAGGCTGTTATTGAAGATTTGTTTTTGGCCAGAAGTTATGGTGTCGATATTCGCGGAGTTAGCGAATGTGTTCAGTAACTTTTCAATGGGCTGGTCGTCCACTCCGGCTGTGCCGGCGTGAACGGTTTCGATTATATCGCCGTCGCGATTCGCAATACTTGCCATGTCAACGTTACCGGTCTTCAAAAGTAGACGTAGGGTCTGGGGAATCTGCTGCATGGCTTTATCGTGGTACGCGGGATCGGTCCACCGTCCGCTTCCGTTGGTTTCAACTTGGCGTATGTAGCGCATAACAATACCGGCGAGGGAGAGTATCGGAGGAACGACAAGGGCAATGAGACGAGTCTGGAATCCTACCTGATGAAAGTCGCGTAGTGTCTTGGCGTTGGAATCCGGATGATTGAAAGTCGTTTCGATGATAGTGCTTACGCGTCGGTGTCTGAGATAATCAAGGGACATGCTAACCCAAGCGCCTGAAGCCTGACTCGTTGCCGAGGGCATCAGTAAGGGGTCAGCATCCATTAGCTGGTCGTAATCAGGATGATGGGTTCTTAAATCATCTCCGTTTATTTCTATAGCATTGTTCCGGGAAGCTATGCTCGCAATGGCTTTGGTTTTTCCGGCTCCAGGCTGGGCACCGACCATGAATAAAACAGGCTGTTCGATTTTGGTTCTGCCTGCAATTTCCGAATCGAGAATGGGCGCTATTTCTGTATCGAAAATAGCTTGTAAGGTTGAGTCAGAAAGAATCCTGTTCATCAGACATAGGCAACTTGTCGGTCGGATTTATTGTCGCGTTTGCCGGTGAGACGCATCGCAAGTTCCTCAACCTGTAACAGCACGGATTGGTCGTCGCACAATTGACGCAATTGATTGGTCGTATCAAGCACAGACTGCTTGTCGTTCGCGTCGATGCCGGATACCCAGCGTCGTACGCCACTGATGTTTTTGAGCAAGGCTTCGCGTTGGTTCGTGTTAGAGGATTGCTTGAGTCTGCGCGAGTACTTTCCGACGAGCCGGTTCGCGGTTTCACGCATGGTGTCGTAAATCATAGGATCATATGTCTCGGTACTCATTTCGCCTCTACCGGTTAGCCGTTATTCGTTGTTACAGTCTAAGCTATCACTTTTGCGTTTCAATTGAGCGCAGGGGGAATAAAAGCGGTTCGAGGCTTCTAATATTTGGAATATCTTGAAATAATAAAAGGGCTTCCAAGAAAATCTCGAAAACCCGCAAAGTGGAGCTGATGGTAATCGAAACCACGACCTCTTCGATGCGAACGAAGCGCTCTACCAACTGAGCTACAGCCCCATGCCGCCCAAGTTCATCACTCAAGACAACGTTACATATTCTAGTACAACCCAATCCCAAGCACAATTCGGCGGGTTGACGGCAATGAACGGCAATGATCGAGCGAAATGACAAAGGCCGCTAAGATCCTTGCTTAGTCGGTCATTTCCAGCGTGTTCCCGATAAGTGACCGGCTCGATATGGCCGGATTTTTGACATGGCATCGTTGGGTAACTGTTTGTGATTGAATTTATGTGAGCGGTAACATGGATGTTGTAAGGTGGAATTAACAAAAAGGATATGAATGACTGCCAGTGACGTGGAAGTCGCGTTTGCGGTAATCGTGATTGAAAGGAATAAATATGACTACTTTGGATGATTTTGGGCCTGAGGTCCGCGCCGAGGTCAAGCAGGTGCGCGAGGTCGTCGCTTCGTTGCATGAGCAGCTGATTAAGTGGAACCTCGTCGTGTGGACCGCCGGCAACGTTTCGCAGCGTTTGCGTACGGCTGATTTGATGGTCATTAAGCCTTCCGGAATGCGCTATGAGAGCCTGACTCCGGAGTCGATGGTGGTCTGTGACTTGAACGGCGATCCGGTTGACGGCTTGGCTGGCCCTAGCTCCGACACCAAGTCTCATGCTTATATTTATCGCAATATGCCTGACGTCTACGGAGTTGTGCACACCCATTCCACCTACGCCACGGCTTGGGCGGCCACTGGCCAGAACATTCCGTGCGGCCTGACGATGATGGGCGACGAGTTCGGCGGTCCGGTTCCGGTCGGCCCCTTCGAGCTCATTGGCTCGGAAGCCATCGGCAAGGGCGTGGTGGATACGCTGAAGAAGTATCCTCATTCCCCGGCAGTGCTGATGCAGAACCATGGCCCCTTCACCATCGGCAAGGACGGCGAGGCTGCCGTCAAGGCTGCTGCGATGACTGAAGAAGTGGCGCACACGATGTGGGCCGCCCGTCAGATCGGCGACATCATTCCGATCGCGCAGGAAGACATCGATAAGCTGAACGACCGTTACCAGAACGTCTACGGCCAGCACTGAAAATATGGAGCGTCATCGCGCCGCCGACGACTTTGACGTACCTTAAGTACGCCTTCGTCGACGGCGACACGATGCCACACACATATTTCGGTTTTTATGTTAATGGACCGCTAAGCCTCAATAGGATAACAATTGGGCACTCCCTAAGAATTCTAGGGAGTGCCCAATTTATTATTTCAGCTGTAATCCATCGCCTGTGACTAGTCAGGCGGCAGATAAACTGACGCCAATTACATGTCTTCGACGACCAGATAGGTCATATCCAGCGGGCCGTGGACGCCGACGACCAGAACCATTTCGATATCGCCGGTAGATGAGGTGCCGGTGATGAAGTTGATGTTCGAGGTCTTGAGCTCGCCCGACTTCAAAGCCGGTTCGTAGTAGTCCATCGCCTGACGGGTGCGTGCGACGATCTTCGATTTGCGGATGATACTCAGGTAGTGCACCGGCAGGAAGTGGAAGGCGCGGCCCTGGCCGGGTGTGGTCGGAGCGGTGATGGTGCAGGATTCCGCACACAGGAAGTCGGCGAAACCGATGGCCGCCTCCGAGTGGTTCGCGGTGTCGATGTTGACTTCGCGTCCGGCACCCGGGACCCAGAACGAGGGCTTCGGATCGAGCCCATCGCGCCACTCTTCAAGTCCGAAGGCCTGATAGTTCTCGTCGTAGGTCGGCAGCAGCAGCCTGCCGTCGGCTTTCGCCGCGATGAACTTGTTGAGCGCCGTGGGGAGCTCCGCCTTGGTGGTGGTCTGGAAATCGACATGCACGGCAGGCGCGTTCTGTCGCGCGATTTCAAGCAGCTCATCCTGGCTATGCCCGGAAAGCGTGCTCTCCGGAAGGTCGTTGACCGGGGTCATGGGATGATTCTTGAGCTGATGGCGCGGACGCCCGCTCTTCGCTGCTAGATAATCAAGAAATACTTCGCGGTCGGTCATTGCTCAGTCCTTCTTTCCATCTGTTGCGGCATCGCTCGGCGCGGCCGGATTCGTCGGATTGTTCGCCACGGCTTGTTTCAGCACCGGGTTGGTGGCAGCTGCAGAAGCAGCCTTCTTGCCGTAATTGCCGGTTCCGGCCTCCTCGATCGATCCCAAAGCCACCGGCACGGTTGCGTCGCTCAATGGCGCCCTCTCCAAGAGGCCGTCCTTTGCGGATTTGCGCGCCGAAACGCTGTTGTCGTACGAGCCGAAGTCGGGGGTGTTGGGATTCTGCGCCAGAATCTGCCGCTGTGCCTTGTTGAACTCCTCGTTGTTGCCTGCGGCCTTGTACTGCTTGGTCTTGCGGTCGTTGAACCACGTGCGGAAGTTCTTGGAATGGGCCGGCGGTTCCGGCAGGTCGCGGACCTTGGTCCACCCGCCGAAGACGAACGGCATCCATTCCTCATGCTTGCCGTTTTCGTCCAAGTTCTTGGCGGTGTCGGGAACGCGTCGTCCGGTGGCCGGATCCTTGATGCCCTTCTTGGCGATGGTGTTCATCGCGACGTGATCGAAGGTGAGCGCGGTGTGGAAGAGCGAGGAATGGCCGGTGCCAATACCGACGACCTTCATCACGGTGTCGGCGATCAGGTCGCCCATGTGCTTGTCGTTCATCTCGATCTCGCGGTGTTTCAGAATCATCTCGTGCAGCGGAATCTTGACCGGGCAGGTCGCGGTGCAGGCCGAACACAGCGAGCACGCATACGGCAAATCGTGGAACTCGTCGTAGTCGCCTTGCAGCAACGGGGAGAGCACGACGCCGATGGGCCCCGGATAGATGGAGCCGTAGCCCTTGCCGCCGATGTTGCGGTAGATCGGGCAGACGTTGAGGCAGGAAGCGCAGCGGATGCACTGCAGAATCGGTTCGAACTCGGTGCCGAGTGCATTGGAACGCCCGTTGTCGACGATGACCACGTAGAAGTCCTCGGGTCCGTCGGCTTCGTCGGGAAGCTTCGGCGAAACGAAGCTGCAGTAGGAGGTGAGCTTGGAACCGACGGCGGAACGGACCAGCATATTGTCCATTGTTTCCGCTTCGCGCAGCGTCGGGACGATACGCTCCATACCCATGACGACCACCTGCGTGGGGGCGATGGACATCGAAAGATCGGCGTTGCCTTCGTTGGTGACGATGTTGACCATGCCTTGGTCAGCGACGGCGAAATTGCAGCCGGTGATGGACATGTCGGCTTCGAGGAAGCGCTCGCGCAGCACCTTGCGGGAGAAACGGGCTTCGTGCTGCGGATCGTTGTCGCCGGTATAGCCGATCTTGCGGAAGAGCTCGAGCACTTGGTCGCGGTTCTTGTGCAGCGCCGGGAAGACCAAGTGGGAAGGTTCGTCCCAGTTGTCGAGCTCAAGAATGAACTCGGCCAAGTCGGTTTCGGTGACCTTGACATCCGGTATCTTCAGCAGTGCCTTGTCAAGCCCGATTTCGGAGGTGACCATGGACTTCGGCTTGACGATCTTGTGCGCCTGCTTTTTCTTCACCAGATCGGTGATGAAATCACGCGCCTCCACGTCGGTCTGCGCGAAGAAGACGTGCCCGCCCCGCTTTTCGACGTTGTCGGAGAATTCCTCGAGGTAGTCGGGCAGGTAACGGATGCACTGCTGGCGAATCTGCTCGCCAAGGTCGCGCCAGCCTTCCCAGTTGCCGAGCTCGGCACGGGCGGTCTCACGCTTGACCCACTGCGCGTCCTGCGCATTGGAAATGGCCTTGTGTGCGAACTTGTCCTTCTCGTTGATTTTGACGCGGGTGACGAAATTGGGATCGCCATATTGCAGCATCGTGCCGGTCTTCTTGCCGGTGCGCTTGAACATGGTGTCGTCCATCTGGGTGTCGCTCATACCAAGGCCTCCTCGTGCGCGTTGGAATGTTCCAAAGTCTGTTGGTCGATGGCCCTGCGTTGAGTGGCATCGACGTACTTCACACGGCTCATGTCGACATTGCTGTTGAGTACTTCCGCCAGATGCATGATGGTGATCTTCTTGCCGAGGCGGTTGAAACGTCCGCCGATGTTCATCAGGCAGCCGGGGTCACAGGAAATCAAGACCTGTGCGCCGGTGCTTTCGACGTCCGAAACCTTCTCGTTGACCATTTCCTGGGAGACCTCGGGCATCTTCATGGAGAACATGCCGCCGAAGCCGCAGCAGTTTTCGATGTGCGGCAGTTCCTTGACCGTAAGGCCCTTGACGTGGTCCATAAGAATATAAGGACTCTCACGTTCGCCGAGCAGGCGGGTCATATGGCAGGAACGGTGATAGGTGGCCACCGCGTCCAGTTCCGCGCCGGCATCGAGCACGCCGAGCACGCGGTAGAGGAACTGCGAGAACTCGTAGGTCTTGTCGGCCATTTTGTGGGCCTTGGCCTTGTACGCGTCATCGCCCTTGGGCAGGTGGAACTGCAGTTCCTTGAGCATATTGACGCAGGAACCGGCAGGTCCGACGATGTAATCGGCGTCGACGCTCATCAGGGCGTCGATCTCGTTGTGCATCACCTTTGTGGATTCCTTGACATATCCGCTATTGAATGTAATCTGTCCGCAGCAGATCTGTTGCATCGGCATGTAAGTTTCGCAGCCGAATCTTTCCAGAACTTCAACCATGGCTTTCCCAACATTGGGAAATATCAGGTCGACCAGGCAGGTGGAGAAAATCACTACCTTCATCTTGACTCCTTCGAGTGGCCTTAGATGTTATTACTTTAGGCTTCTATCGATGCTTCCTTGCACGTAAATCCAACGTTCAATGTCCCATCAAAAACAACCTTTAACATATAACGATATACGGCTAGAATGAAAAAAAGCCGCAAATTACCATAAATTCAAGATTGTCAATGTGAGCTTTCTCACATTTAATGGTTAAATTAGATTTTACTGTCATCTTTGTTGCAATAAATTAATCAAAAATGTTGATAAAACAAATGAATTACCGTTTTCGATAATTATATTCCAAGTCTGTAAATTATTGCGACGCTTCGTGCCGTAAAGTTGCGAAATGAGCCGTTTGCGCTATTTTGCTTATATTTATTGATGATTTTTCGCATTACCGGTTAACAGGTGATTAGTTGTTGTTGGGACGAGAATAACGTTTGACATCTATTTTTGCAATTCAATATTACTCTAATTGTGGAGTTTTCAAAAGCTCAATCGGCGATTTCGCTTTCTTCGACCGCCGAGGTTTCCTCCACGCTTTCCGCCGTTTTCTTCTTGCCGAACTTGGCCTTGAGCAAGCCGATGATGGTGGGCAGCAGTGAGATGAGGAGGATGGCGACGATGACCAACTCAAAGTTCTCCTGCACGATGGGAATGCCACCGAAGAAGTAGCCGAGCAAAGTAAACAAAGTGGACCAGGTGAGCCCCCCGAGCATGGAGAACGGCGTAAACCGGCGCCAGCGCATGCCAGAAAGTCCGGAGATGAACGGCATGAACGTGCGGATGAACGGGAAGAAGCGGCCGAGGAAGACAGCGAGCGGACCCCACTTGTCAATCATGGCTTCGGTTTTGGCGAGGCGCTCTGGGGTCATGGCCTTGACTCTGCCGCTTTCGATGATCTTGCGGCCGAAGAAGTGGCCGATGAAGTAGTTGCACTGATCGCCCACGATAGGTGCGATCCACACCACCGGCAGCAGAGCAATCAGGGGGAGCGCGGATTTGCCGGTCACCGCGTCGGGTGCGGCGAAGAAGCCGGCCGCGAAGAGCAGCGAATCGCCAGGCAGGAACGGGAAGAAGACCGCGCCGGTCTCGATGAAGACGATGAGGAAGATGAAGCCGAGCGTCGGCGCCACCCCCATCGAGATCCAGCCGGCGATAATGGTGCGCGGGTCTTTCAGAAGCTCAATGAGGAAGTGAATGAAACCCATGGTGTCCCGTCTATAGTCCTATTAATTGCAATGCTCAAGCCCGTGGTCGCAAGCCCGCAGGCCGCTGCGTGTTGTTTAACGGCTTGGTGTCTTGGCCGTGTGGGTAGTCGGCTGGTCTGCAAGCGCCAACGGATGCGGCGTTCCGGCAGCGGCCGAATTGTTCCAACTTCGCCACTTTACCAGCAACATTCTGGCAATTGACTGCCAAATGCCTGACCCCCATATGAATCTCACAAATCGTCTTGCCGCAAACTGCAAAACTGCGCTCGATTTCTGCCGGAATCTGTTTGGCAGTGGTTTGGGGAATCGACAACCAGTGCCTTATGTAAAGAAAATGTAAAAATCCCCAAACAAGTAAAAATAGCAAAATTGTGAAAAGGATAGTTAATATCATAATATAATTATTTTAAAGTTTTATAAAACGTTTGATTAATTTTTTGTAAGACCAACTGCGAGAGGCAGTTTAACATAATTAATATTTAAAATTATCAGAATTGACTATTTAGGAAAACTTCCAAAAATCCTTGTATCTGGTCAAATAAAGCCGTTTTGTTCCTTTAATTATTAGGCTCTCGGCAATCTTTCTTTCTGTAATATTTAAAAAGAAGTCAAGTTGAAATACATAGAAAACAGAAAATTAGACAATATTTAGCATTTGTACGTCAAACGTTATTTATTGTGCATATTTTATTTTTTGCCTAAGGAGTTACAGGCAGACTGGGGAGTGCTTTTTGAAACGTGTAGTGCTCAGTAAAAAGCTACTATGTGCACTTGCAATTATCGCAATTACGCTCATAGGTGCGTTGCCTGCGAATTTCGTTATCGCGGACGCTGAAGGGAGTGCTGCCTCCAACCCACTTTTGCGCGGCGGCGAAAGTTCGTCTTCATCCTTGACGCGCGATTTCACGCAGTCCGACTTCCCTGCTGCATGTATACAAAGTTCTTCTACCGCCGTTCCGACTGATCAGAAGGTCGACTGCAAGCCTAAGCTCTTCCAGTTCCTGGGGGAGAACAACAAGATGCAGGGCGCCAACGTCGCCGACGAGCTCCGCATGGATTTCGTAGTGCGCCTGCCTCACGGCATCGTAAACCCCAATTGCGTGCCTTTGGGGAGCTCTTCGGATTATACGGGCAATATGGGGCAGGGCAACGGCCGCGATTGCGGCATGCAAGTCATCTTCTCCCGTACCAATTCCGACGGGAGGGCATCAGGTGGGACTCGAGATCTGCGCGCCGCGAAATATCTCAATACCTATGGCGGTGATGGCTCGAACGTCAATGAGTCCACGGGTCGAGGCGCGGCAGCGGCTTGGGCTTCCAACCGTGATGAGTTTTACACCATCCACAATGTGATGGTTTCCGGTGATTACGACTTCATCACCATGTCGTTGGAAGGCGACATTGCCTATAGTGTGGGCAACCAAATCGCCTATGGCAACGTTGGTGGTGTGAAGTTTCTGCCGCAATACGTCTACATCCTCGCTTCGACCGGCAGAGGGTCGCGCAATTCGTCGGATTATCAGTTTGGCGATTTTGGCGCCATCAGTTATATCACCAATATCGCGGCGCAACGCCCTGCCTACATGTATGCCGACGGCGTGGACACTCCGTCCGTGAGCAGTGTGGCTGATGCCAATGCCAGGTTGCCTTACGCCAACAACGGGCCTATTTCCTATATTGGCTGGGACAATAATACCAATCTTTTCAGCGGCGGTCAGGCCAACTGGGGGTTGGTGACCGATTACGGATTCACCGGACAGCCGTCGGGAAGCACCATGGTGGCCCCGGCCAATTCCTTCTTCGTCGAGTGGTACAACAAGGCGCAGAGCAGGACCTATAGCTACAGGGACTCGAGCGGAAGGTCCCAGACGATGCCTTACCCGTGTTCACAGAACACATCGTTCTACTACCAATGGTTCGGACTTGACGGGCATACGTGGGAACCGGTGACTTCGCTGACCCCGGATCCTGTGAAGTTCACCGGAGCGCCTGCGCTCAGCAGTTACGACGGGAACGCGCCTGCCTTCAACGCCACCAACAGGGGATATGGGTGGGGCAACAGCACCCCCAACGGCAAGTTGATTGTTCCCAATGCTGGCACTGCCAACATCGCGCAGAATACCGATGGCAGCATCAACTTCGGCAAGGCAAGAGCGATCCAGCCTGAACTTGACGGTTATTTCAAGCTGGTCACCTGGCCGATCACCACCACGCCGACCACGAGTGACCCGAACGGACCCCAGTCCTATGATGGCTGCATCTCAACGGCCGCGCCGACGGGCAATTCCTCGTTCAGCGTTCGTGACGCCTACAACCCGCTTTACAACGATGCGGATCCCAGCAATCCCGTCGATATCAACATCCATACGCCGCAAGCCCAGATCAACGATGCCATTGCCAAAGGCTGGACCATCGATACTGCTTATGCCAAGTATGCCATCGATCGGCCTGATCCGCCCACCATTGATCAGTCGCCTTTACCGTATGTCGATCCTGACAGCAGAACCATCACCGGTACCGGCACTCCGGGCTACAAGGTGACGCTCTACCGCGAGAATCCTAACTCTTTGATTAGTGACAGTGATCCGGACAATAGCTCGACCAGAGGCGACCGTGTCGGCACCGCCACGGTGGGAGAGGACGGTACCTGGAGCATCGACGACAACACATCAATCAATCCGCAGCTTCAGAATCACGTTCGCTATCACGCTTGGCAGACGGAAGAGATGAGTGGCTACGAGCTCAGCTCCCTGTTCTCGAATATCGTACGGGAAAACTTTCAGTCGAGGCTAAACTCAAATCCGCAGATTTCGTCCATCGTAGTGCCGCATACCGGCTCCTCTGGAACCCTTTCAACGCCCGCCCAAGTGACGATTCCTATCAGCTACCACGGCTCTAGCCGCTCGACCTTGCGGGTCTACGCGATACCGCAAAACAATGAGCAGGTATCTTCGCCAGTTCCGCCAGGCACCATTCCCGATGACAAGTGGAAGGTGTGTGACGAGGGCCAGATCGGCTCTTCGATTGGCTGGAACTGCGTTATCGATGCGAGCAAGTTCAGTGATGCCAATCATACGAAGAGCGACGGCACTCCATATATCTGGTACACGGTTATCGCTGTGCTCACCACCCCTGGTGGTTCTTCGAACTACGGTGAGGTCAACAACCAAGTCATAGACATGTATCCACCCGTTGTCACCATCAGTTCCGTCGATCGCACAACAGGTCTGGCCCAAGGCACTGTGACCAAGCCGAAAACAGGCGAAACCATGAGCAGCGTCAAGGTGTTGGTCACTTGGCCTGACGGCAGCACCAAAACCGTCACCACCGACAGTTCGGGCAACTGGCTGGCCGATATACCTGCCACCATGCCGTCCGGTGCGGTCAGCGTATCCGCCACCGATAACGCTAGCGCTCATGAGATAGACCATAATTTCGGCGCGGCCCCGACAGATCAAGGCAATCAGTCGGCGACGGTTACGGCTCAGCTCACCGGCTATCCCCTCCTTAGCAATTTGCCGTTCACAGGCAGACGCCCATGGCTGGCCTTCCTGTTGGCGTTCATTGTGGCGGTGGCAGCCGTCAGCGGTTACTTCGCCTTCCGGCACCTTCGTTCCAATTTGATACATAAGGGGGCGCATGCGAAATGACGTATAGCACTCCAGGTTCCAAAGGGGTGATGCTTGTAGTACCGCGTTGCAGACCGAGCCCGAAAGGCTACGGAACATAGGATTTCATAACTTAACCGAACAAAAAGCAATATTTCAATCTTGTAAAGGGGATTGAACAAGAAAGAAAGGGCTAACCCAATTATGAGTAGCAAAAAACTTCGCGCGCTGGCAGCAGGCGCGATTGCGGCGGCCACGTTGTTGGCGTTCTCGCCGTTAAGCGGTGTCGCCAATGCGGCGACGCAGACCATGAACATGTCCGGTGCCACTGCGCCGAGCATCGTCATCAACGGCAATAAAACCAATATGGCCGGCCACCAGTTCGTCGCCGTGAAAATCGGCGATTATCTCACCGCCCAGTATGATGACACCACACCCAGTGGTTCCACGCCAGGCACGTTGACCTCGGTTTCCGTAGGTACCACCTCCGACGTCAAGGCCGCTGCCACCGACGCTTTGAGCGTTGCAAAGGGCAGCAGCGCTGCGGATACCGGCTATGACGGCAACCCGGTCGGTGAAGTCGCTTCGAAATGGCTCGGCTACGCTGCCACCGGTTCCTCTGATACCACGTCGAATACCGGCTCTGCGGTCTCGCCTGACAAGCAAGGCTGGAACGGCAAATTACGTGCCTTCGTCACCGCTCTGATGAAGAGCACTACCGAGAACGGCTCGCATCAGAAGTTCATCGATATGGTGGCAGCCGGCAGTGCGGTGACCGCCGTTGCAGGCACGGACCCCGCTTATTCGGCGACCATTCCGGTGAGTTCTCCAGGTATCTACGTCGTCGTGGATACGACGCCGCAGCCGGCCTCGAGCGGTACGGCTTTGAGGAACGCCATCCCGATGCTCGTGAGCACCGGAATCACCTACAACAGCAAGGACTACACCTTGCTCGGAAGCCAGACTTTGGGCCAAGTCGAGATGAAGAACGACGTGCCTACGGTCAAGAAGGCCATCGATACGCACGCCACCAACGACACTTCGATCGGCGGTGTGGTGCACTATGAGCTGACCAGTACGGTTCCTCTGACCACCGGCTACGATCACTACATCTTCACCATGACCGATCACCCGGGCGTTGGCCTGACCTATGACTCCGACGTCGATCCCGTGGTAACCGTTGGTGGCACTACGCTGCATTCACCTGGGGATTACACGGTGGCCCATTCTGAAGACGGTGATGGAAACACGACCCATATCATCTTCGATTTGACGCCTTCCATCATGAATCAGACCTATCAGAAAGCAATCGACATCACCTATGCGTTGAAGGTCAACGACCACGCGGTGAGCGGACAGCCTCTGAAGAACGGTGTGACGCTCGCGTATTCCAGCGACAACACCCCTGGAAAGCAGCCTACGACGAGCAATACCCCGGCTACCGACACCACCTCCGGCAATGTTACGAGCTGCGTGCCTACAACGGTTTCTTGCGGTAATGGCGCTGTCACCAGCGACAACAGCTTGGATGGCACCAACGGTTCGACCGATGCCAAAACCTACTTCTATCATTTCGATGTTAAAAAGCAGAAGAAGTCCGATGGCACGGGTCTGGTGGGCGCGACCTTCCAGTTGACCAAGAAGGGCGAAAACACTGCGATCAAGTTCATCAACCAAGGCAACGGCGTTTACAAGAAGGCCGCCGATCAGAGCTCGACGAGTAGCGCAAGCGCCGATCTGAAGGTTTATGATTCCAGTGCCAGCGTCACTTCGACGACGACCCTTACCGATGTGCCGACCACCAACGGCGAGTTGGCGATCGATGGCCTCGGCGATGGCGTCTATACGCTTAAGGAAACCGGTGCCCCGAATGGCTATTCCTCCACGTTCATGCCGTCCACGGATGTGCAGATCGGCGGGGATAGCAACGATGCCTCAATCGCGAAATTTGCCAACACGAAGGACAGCGTCTTCGGGCTCATCGATCCGATCGGAACGCTTGCGGATAACTCCGCCACCCCGCCTGTCGCTGCGGACCTGAAGGCAGTCTCCATGACTGGCACCGATGGTGCTGTGGTCGTCAAGAACATCAACTCGATTTCGCAGCTGCCTTTGACCGGTGGTGTGGGCATCCTGATGATGCTTCTGTTGATCGTGGTGCTCGCCATGATCGTCGCAGCGCTCGTGATGACCCGTCGCAAGCTCAATAAGTCAGACGAGTGAGCCAATCAGCCCGATAGGGCATTGCTTTCGCGGCTGGTTTCGTGAATCGCAAAATTACGTTTCATTGAAACTTGCTCGAAAGTGATGGTTCACTGAAGTAATGGCAAGAAAGGCGTGACCCGATGTGGTTGCGTTTTTCTTGCCATTGCCATGTCTTGGTTCGTCGGATTGTTCCGTCGATTCGAGTTTGCGCGGACCTGCCAATAACCTGCCAGTAATCTTGTCAATAAATTTTTTAATCAATCTGCCGATAATACTGTCGTTATGCCAATTGTTGAGCCTTCTTGCGGCTCGTCAACCCCGCGCTACCCTTGCCTAAAAGGAGGTTATCCATGGTGCCGTCGAACGGAGAGGAAGCGGGCCGGTCGTCGTTGCCGGACACCTCTTTCGATGCCGTTCTGAACAAGCCGGAAGAGCAGAAGGACCGGCTTCGCCACACGGTGATTCTTACCGTCGATGCCCTCATCGCCATTTTCGTCGTGGCGCTTCTCGTGGCCTTGGCATGGTTCCCGGTGCGCTGGCTTTCCGACATGAATCTCGAACGCGAGATGACCGAGAGCAGCAACGCGCGTATAGATTCCTGGCCACAAGGCAAGATCGCCGATGAATATGCCAAGGCGCAGGCCTATAACCGCAAGATCGCGGCGGGCGGGCAGGCGACGCTCGGCGAATACACCGATCCCTTCGCCAAAGGCGCGGACCTCGGCAAGCCGCTAAGTGAAAGGGACGCGACCTATAATTCACTGCTCAACGACGGCACCGGGATGATGGGCACCATCCGCATCCCCAAGGTCTCGATACGAATGCCGATTTTCCACGGCACCTCCGATGAAGTCCTGCGTCACGGGGCCGGCCACCTTTACAACACCAGCCTGCCGGTCGGCGGCGCTTCGACCAATGCCGTCCTGAGCGGGCACAGCGGCTTGCCGGGAGCGCTGCTGTTCACCCGGCTCGACGAGCTCAAAAAGGGCGATTTCTTTTATATCCAGACACTGCACCGCACCATGGGCTACCTGGTTACCGGCATCCATATCATCCAACCGACCGACACCCACCTCTACAAAATCGTGCCGGGTCAGGACTTGGTGACGCTTATGACCTGCACGCCGTACGGCATCAACACTGAGCGGCTGATCATCACCGGAAGCCGGCGTTCCATTCCTGAGCCGATTCCCGACCTCGACCACACCCAGAACGACGGTATTTTGAACGGCATCGTCACCGGCCTGACCATATTTCTCATCGGGGTGACCGTGACGAGAGTGCGTCATAAGAAGCCGCGCCCGATTCGCCACGCGCTTATCGCTGGCCAGCCACCGCGCTTCTGGCAGCGTCGCCGTCGCGCCGCTTTGCATCCGACGGAGCCTCACAGCGATTGATGCAGGCTCTTGAAATTGGGTAGAACGGCGAGAAACGTTCAAGCAACCAGAATTGACATTGTGATGGACTTTGTTTAAACTAACGAATAGTTTCGAAACGTTTCGACGAAAATTATCTGAAATCACGAACGTTGAAACATGAGCCGGGTAAAGCCCGGCGCTACGTGCACGGTAAAGGAGGCGGCGCATGGCTGGCATCAAGGACGTTGCGAAAGCCGCGGGAGTATCCGTTTCCACCGTTTCCTACGTGCTTTCCGGTAAGCGCTCCATCTCCTCGAAAACCACCGACAAGGTCCTGAAGGCCATCGACGAGCTCGGTTACATTCCCGACGCCAGCGCGCAGAAGATGCGCGGGCAGTTGAACCACATCATCGCCATCAGCGAGCCGATGCACGAGGGCATGAACCAGATGCAATACAACGCGTACTTCATGCAGTCTGCTTGGCAGGCCAGGGCTGCCGGGTATGACGTGTTGCTGCTCACCGGCGCCGATGCCGTCTCCGACATCGAACGCGTGACGCACAGCAATCTCGTTGACGGAGTGCTCCTGCTCGACGTCGAGGAACGCGACGCGCGTGCGGCGCAGGCCTTCCGCTACCACAAGCCGTGCGTGGCCATCGGGCTGCCCGAGAACCACAAGGATTGCGCGTGCATCGACATCGATTTTGCCAAGATGGGCGCTCGCAGCGCCGACAGGCTTTTTGGGCTGGGGCATCGGCAGGTCGCCTTCCTGCGGGCCCAGGAAATCGATTATGCGCGTCACGCCGGTTATGTGCTGCTCTTCCGCAACGCGTTCCTTGCTCGCGCCGACGAAATCGGTCTCAAGGTCTTCGAATCCGGTCCGGTCGACAACGCGACATTCGACGCCAGAAAATTCGTGGGTGACATGCTCGCCCAAAGCCCCCGGCCGACAGCTTTGGTCAGTCAGTCAGGAGTCAATATCCTGAACCTCGCGGTTACGGCTCTGATGGCTGCCGGTCTGAAGATTCCCGACGATATTTCCGTACTTTCCTGCGGCACGTTCCTGCGCGACGAACCGATGCGTCGGCCGGTCAGCGAGGAGCCGTTCGAACCGGAACGGCTTTGCTCAATAGCCATGGGCTCGCTGATTTCTGCCATCGAGCACCGGCAGAACATCGCCGGGGAAGTGACGCTAATCGATCCGAAATTCATCAATCGTGGCTCGCTTGCCGCAGCGCCGACGGACGCTGAAATTTCAACTTCGAGACCAATCGCTTCTGCTCGCAAAAGCAGGGACCTGGAAGGGGAACTTATGGATTGAATCGATACCAAACGTCGAGGTGAGTAAAGAATCGGCGCTCGGCCGACGAGCTTTTCAGGGATGAGGGCTCGGTACGGCTGTGAGCTTTGATTCCGCCTTTCAATGGGGCAAGGAATACGTGAAAAAAATAAAGCGTGTTTCATCGTCCCATGAATCGAAACGTTTCGATTATTAGTTACATAATTCCATTCGTCTATAAATTTTCAAGGAGGAAAGATGAAGATAAGGAAGATTGTCGCGACAGCGCTCGCGGCGGTGCTTTCGTTGACGGCGCTTTCGGCCTGTGGGTCGAGCAACGCCCAGGACGACGCGCATCCGCAAAGCATTTCGTTCTGGTATTATGACCTGCCGACCGCGGCCCAGACCGAGGCGTGGAAGAAGGCGGCCGACCAGTTCACCAAGCAGACCGGCGTCAAGGTGAGATTCGAGGTCAAGTCCTTTACCCAGATCGCGCAGAACTCCAGCCAGTTCCTCGACTCGAACCAGGCTCCCGATATCATGGAATCCAACCGCGGCAACGGTTCGGCGGGGATGCTTTCCTCGATGGAGCTTTTGAGCGACCTGAAGCCCTACGTCAAGAAATACGGCTGGGACAAGAAGATCACCAAGGCCGATGCCTCGATCGCCAAGTACGATGCGATGGGCATCATGGATGGCACCAAGTGGGTCGGTCTGCCGAGCTACGCCGAATACCAGCGTGTGTATTACAACAAGACGATGTTCGACAAATACGGTATCAAGATTCCCACCACGATGGCCGAGTTCGAGCAGGCATGCAAACAGTTCAAATCACATGGCATCACCCCGATTGCCGCAGACGCGCAGGAATACGGCGTGATGTGGCTTTGGTGGTCGCTGGTGGGCACGAAGGCCGACAAGGGGTTCATCGACGATTGGCAGATGTACAAGCATGATGTCAATTGGAACGCCGAACCGCTGACCTACGCCACCAACACCATCAATGACTGGGTCAAGGAAGGCTATATCTCGCGCAGCGCCACCGGCCTCAAGGCCGAAGACACCACGAACTCCTTCATCAAAGGCGGGCAATATCCGATTTACCAGACCGGTACGTGGAACCAAAGCCGTTTCATTGACCAGGTCAAGAACTTCGAATGGACCGCGGCCGCGCTGCCGGGCACCAAGATGCTGCAGGGCTGCACCGGCAACCTTCTGACCATCCCCACCAAGTCGCATCATAAGGACCTCGCCGCGAAGTTGCTCAACAACGTACTTTCCGTGGAAAACCAGGACGGTATCGGCAACGCCGGTGGCATCCCGCTGGCCGCCGACATGAGCAAGATCACCAACGTGAAGAACCAGGAGATGATTAAGGAATATTCCCAGTATTCCAAGAAAGGCGCCCTTTCCTACTACCCGGATTATCCGGCCTCGAACCTGACCGACGACATCTCCGCGCAGTTCCAGGAGCTGGTCAACGGCACCGAGACGCCCAAGCAGGTGCTCGCCTCGCTCCACAAGTCCTACGACACCGGCGTGGTCGACATGGGCTTTAAGGACTGAGCGGCGGTTGCGCTTTCGGTCCGAGTTTCATGCGTTCCGTCTCGAATGTTCTGGTTACTCCGATTAGCCTGAGCGTTCCGTTCGTCTCAATCATCCAATCGTAAATTCAATTTCATTACTTCCAAGGAGGTTGTAATGCAAAAAGACAAAGCCAAGAGGCCTGCGATGTCGCGCCTTCCCGGCAATAAATCCTCGAAATTCATTCCCTACCTCATCCCCGGCGTGCTGGGGCTTGCGGTCATTATCATCGTGCCGTTCCTGTGGAACGTTTGCCTGAGTTTCACGCGTTGGCGCGGTGTCGGGCCGATGAAGTTCATCGGACCCAAGAACTGGATCAGGCTGATGGGCGATGCCACGTTCTGGAAATCGTTCCTCAATTCGTTCTGGATCATCGTGGCCATCGTGGTCATCCCGACCATCCTCGGCCTGCTTATTTCCTCTGTGCTGACCGACGTCATCCAGAAGAAGTTCGGTTCCAAAACGGCCTCGTTCATCCGCGCGCTCTATTATCTTCCGCAGCTGCTGCCGGTCGCTGTGGCCGCCATCATCATGGGCTGGATCTTCCGCCCGGACGACGGCGCGATTAATGCCCTCATCGCCAAATTCACCAGCGGTTCGGTGGCCATCAACTGGCTCGGCAACCCGAAACTCGCCCTGCCAAGCCTGATGTTCATCCTTATTTGGATTCAGCTGGGCTATCCGATTGTGATTTTCATGTCCGGCCTGCAGCGCGTCGACCCGGAGCTTTACGAAGCCGCAGGGCTTGACGGTGCGAACTGGTGGCAGAAGTTCCGCGTGGTCACCCTACCTTCGATCATGCCGGAACTGATGGTCGTCATCCTCACCGCCACCATCGGCGCGTTGAAGACCTTCGGCCCGGTCTACCTGCTGACCAAAGGCGGCCCCGGCACCACGACGATCGTGCCGTCCTACTATTCCTACAACCAATTCTTCCAAATCCATCAGGTCGGCTACGGCGCCGCCATCTCGACTTCGCTGACCTTGGTCATCATCGTGTTCTCCGTGGTGTTCACGATTTTCCAAGGTCATGTCGAGAAGAATATGGACGACTGAGGGGAGTGCAACATGTCTGAAGCAACAATATCGGCGGCCGCTATGAGCTCCGCCAAATCAAATGCCAAGTCGGCGGCCATCAAAACGGTGCGACGCAACGCGCGCGGCTTGCGCTACGTGCGGATGGCGCAAGCCAGCGCACCTGCCGTTCAAAGTAATGTAAAAACCGCTGTGAACGGCTCTCAGGAACAAAGCCAAGGCCAAACCGCACAGGTCAGCCACAAGGCCAAGCACATCAGGTCGTGGGGCGATTGGATGGCGCTGATTCTGCTGATCGTCGGTGCCCTGATCATGCTCTTCCCGATCATCATCCTGACGATGAACGCGTTCAAGACCATCGGCGATTACAATGCCACCGGCCCGCTTTCCCTGCCGGCGCATCCCACGATGAGTGGCATCGTCGGCTTCTGGAAGATGAGCGACTTCCCGGTAAAACTCGGCAACTCTCTGCTGATCTCGCTGATTGTCGCGGTTTTGGGCGTGGTACTTTCCGTGCTCAACTCCTTCGCGCTGGGCATCGGCAAGGTCAAGGGCAATCGCTGGATCATCCTGGCGATCATGCTTGCCAACATGATGCCGCAGGAAGCGCTGCTCTTCCCGCTTTACACCATGTTCAAGCACATCGGCCTCTACAACACGCAATGGGCGATCGTCGTCATCTTCACCATCATTCAAAGCGCGTACGGCACCTATCTGCTTTCGTCGGTTTATGGCACATTCCCGGAGGCCATTCTCGAGGCGGCCACGCTTGACGGCGCCACCCGTTGGGAGACGCTGATCAAGGTCGTGCTGCCGATTTCGTGGTCCACCATAAGTGTTCTGTTCGTCTTCTTCTTTGTGTGGACCTGGAACGAATACATGATTCCGATGGCGTTCCTGATGGACGACAACGTGCAGACCGTGCCGCTGGCGCTCGCCACCCTGCAAGGCCAGCACACGATGGATGCGACCACCCTGGCTGCGGCATCGCTGTTGAGCATCATCCCGACCATCATCTTCTTCATCATCTTCCAGCGCAAGCTCAACCAGGGCATCGTTGCCGGCGCGGTGAAGTGAAAGTGAAGTGAGATTGCCGCTAAGCGATTGCCTGTCCCGCGCATATGCCGTTGGTATTGGCGATCATTTGGGGGCTCCTGCTGGCAAACGGACTCCGGGAAAGTTTTATGGTCCGTTTCCCAGCAGCACTGTGTGGATTTATGCGTTTGATGCAGGTAAACGGACTCTGAGTTCAAGTACTGGTCCGTTTACCCCCACCATACTGTGTACGAATCATGACAGGAATAAGGTGCGATAGAGTGTCATATTGGTAAAGCGGCCTAATCAATTGAGCGCCAATGAGAATAGCGGAATAGGAAAGGTTTAAAGATGAATGGAATGTCGGTAAAGCCGGGCGCAGGATTAAGCGTGTGCGGGGATTTCGGCGGCGGCATGCTTGACGGGTTGGCGACGGCTTCACGCGGGCGCTCGCGGTGCGTCAACGCGGAAAATCCGACGGGAGGCAAAGGCGTGGCGGCGATGAGTGCCGGCAAGCTTGGCCCTTCGCGCAAGGGAACGCCCTGCTTGGGCACTGTGCCGGCCGGTGAATCCGTGACGTTGATGGACGTGGACGGCCCCGGCGTCATTCGCCATATCTGGATGACCGTAACCGACAAAACCGGCCCCACCGGCCCGAACGTTTTGCGTAACCTCATCCTTGAGTTCTATTGGGATGGCGAGGAAAATCCGTCTGTGGTCTGCCCGATTGGCGACTTCTTCTGCTGTGGTCACGCCCAGGATTGCTTCGTCGATTCCTTGCCCATCGTCGTAGCCCCCAACCGTGGCTTCAACTGCTACTTCGCCATGCCTTTCGAACATGCCAAAATCGTGTTGCGCAGCGACCACAACGAGGACGTACCGGCGTTCTTCTACCAGATTGATTACACCGAATACGATGCACTGCCGGCCGATGCGATGCGCTTCCACGCCCAGTGGCGCCGCGAACGGGTCACTAAAGAACAGCAGGATTACACGATTCTCGACGGCGTTCGCGGCCAAGGCACTTACGTCGGCACCTACCTCGCGCTGACGGCGCTAGAAAGCCGTTGGTGGGGCGAGGGCGAGGTTAAGTTCTACCTCGATGGCGACACCGATTACCCGACCGTCACCAGCACCGGCACCGAGGATTATTTCGGAGGGGCCTGGAGTTTCGCGACTTTTGATGAAAATCATCACATGCGCGAGCAGACCTATTGCGCCCCGTTCGTCGGCTTCCCGTTCCGTTCGCAAAGTCTCGGCAACCGCGAAAGCGATTACTGGGACAAGTCCACGCCGGTGATGCGCGGAATGTATCGCTGGCATATCCCGGATCCGATTTATTTCGAACGCGATTTGCGAGTGACCGTCCAGCAGATCGGCAGCCAGGAAGCCGGTCTTTTCGAGCGTTCCGACGACGTGGCCAGCGTCGCTTACTGGTACCAGCGTGAGCCGCACGCCCCATTCCCGTCGCTCGGCGATCGCCACTTCCGTCAGCCTCGGTGAGCGGGGCCTGTATCCGCTCTTTTACCCTACTGTCCTAACTGTCCTAAAAGTGCGTTTTGCGGGTGCTAAAGTGCACCTCTTAGGCAGTGGTGTCTGAATAGTGCATTTTGTCGGTGTCAAAGTGCGCTTTTTGTACAGTGGTGTCGGGATGGTGCGTTTTGTAAGTGCTAAGATGCGTGTTTTTGCGGACGTTGTCAGGAAAGTGCGCTTTGGTGGGTGACAGCAGAGTGCATTTTTCTGACGGTAGTGCTTCGGTAGTGCGTTTTGCGGGTGCTAAAGTGCGCTTTTTTGACGCTAGCGTCAGAATAATGCACCTTGATAATGGTCGGAAAGTTGACGGACCGAAGTGACGGCGGCAAAGCCCCAATCCTGCCAAAGGTTTTGCGTTAACGTTCTCATGGTGTTTCGTAGGCCGCAGCATTACGCCGTGTGGAGTATGCTTGCCAACAGTAAACGTGCGCTGGCCGTTCTTGCGATGCTGAGATCGCGGGCGGCCAAGTGCGTGACCCTGCCAACCGTGAGCAATGTCGTCAGACGGCATCAGGTAGGCGACATTATGTTGGAGGAAAGAGTTGGACAGTAACGAGATTCGGCAATTGGACTTGCAAGACGACCCGCTGGATGCAGACCGTTATCCCATTGATCCGTGGAAATTCACCGAATATGGCAAGCCGACCGCCGAGAGCGCGACGCTGTTTTCGCTTTCCAATGGCACCATCGGCGTACGCGGCGAAGCCAGTGCGCCCCGAAATCTCGGTGCGGGCACGTTCCTGAGCGGTTTCCACGAGACCTTCGCCATCCGCCATGCTGAGGAGGCTTACGGTTTCGCTCGTGTGGGTCAGGTCGTGCAAGGCGTGCCGGATACCGTGGATTTCCAATTTTCCGTAAACGGCAAACAGCTCACGGATCCGCGACAAGTCTGCCAGAGTCTTGATTTCAAAGAGGGCACTGCCACCCGTTCCTACACATACGAGGTTGGCGACGGGGCGAGCCTTGAGATCGATATCGTCACGATGGTCTGCCTTTTCCGTGCCGATTTGATGGCCACAACCTTGACATTCAAAGCCCACGGACGCGCCATGAACGTTCACGTCGAAGGCAAGATGAACACCGATCACCCCGTGGTTTCCCGCGATGTCGACCCGCGCAAGGCCGATCTGATTGCCGACGGCGGTCTGCGCAAGCTCGAGGTCGACGCCATTTCCCGCGGCGTGGCCAACGAAAGTTTCGGCGCCTTCCACTGCCTGCATTCGGGCCTAACGATGGGCGTCGGCTTCTGTCAGCAGCTTGACGGCGAAATGATCCGTGAAGTATTCGACGTCAAAGTGCCGGACGGCGGCGAGAAACAAGTGCTGCGTTACGCCGCATATAACACATATCGCATCAATCCCATCGGTGTTGATAAAGGCCTTGAGGTCTCCACTATCGGTACGCAGAATTCCGCCGAGCTTATCAGACTTTGCGCGGAAACCTTGAACTGGGCCGTTGCCCAGGGGCTTGAACGTTTGCAGGATCAGCAGCGCGCGTGGCTGGAGCGTTTCTGGCAGGAATCGGATGTCTCTATCGACGATGGCGGCGACGGACGGCTCCAGCAGACGATGCATTGGGAGCTTTTCGAGCTTGCGCAGGCCACCGCGACCGTTGCCAACGGCGTGTCGGCCAAGGGCTTGAGCGGCACCGGTTATTCCGGCCACTACTTCTGGGACACGGAAACGTATATCGTCCCGTTCCTTATCTATACGAACCCCGCGCGCGCCCGCGATATCCTTTCCTATCGTTTCCGCATGTTGCCGGCAGCCCGCAAGCGCGCCCGTATGATGAGCGTGGAAGGGGCGCTCTTCCCGTGGCGCGGCATCAACGGCGAGGAGGCTTCGGCCTTCTTCGAGGCCGGCACCGCGCAATGCCATATCGACGCGGACATCGCCTACGCCGTCAACCAGTACGTTTCGGTGACCGGCGACCACGAGTTCTTGGCCACGGAGGGCATTGACATTCTGGTCGAGACCGCGCGAATGTGGGCAAGCCTCGGCTACATGGGCTGGGACGGCACTTTCCACATCAACACCGTCACCGGCCCCGACGAATACACCGCTTTGGTCGACGACAATTATTACACCAACGTCATGGCCCAATTCAACCTGCGCAAGGCCGCGGACGCTTTGGAGTCGCTTGATGGCGAAGAACTCAATGCCGTGGTTCAGCGCCTCGGCGTCAAGCCCGGCGAATCGATGCATTGGCGCGAGGTCGCCGAGCTGATGAAGCTTCCGTATGACAAAAAGCTTGGCGTCCACCTCCAGGACGATGACATCTTGCGTCGTGAGCCCTGGGATTTCGAACATGACACACAGCGCCCGCTGCTGCTTCATTATCATCCGATCGTGATCTACCGTCGTCGTGTGCTGAAGCAGACGGACACGGTCTTGGCGCTTTATCTGCTTTCCTCGAATTTCGGTTTGGACGTCAAGCGCCGCGATTTCGACTTCTACGACCCGCTGACCACCGGGGATTCTTCGCTTTCCGCGGCCTCGCAGTGCATACTGGCCGCCGAGGTCGGCTATGGCGATCTGGCCATGCAGTATTTTATGGAATCGCTTTACGCCGACGTCGCCAACCTACACAGCAACACCTCCGACGGCATCCATCTGGCTTCGGCCGGCGGGGTGTGGATGTCGGTGGTCGCCGGCTTCGGAGGTTTGCGCGATTCGGGCGGCGAGGAGCTTTCGATTGACCCGCACTTGCCCAATGAGTGGGAGAGCCTCACCTACCGGCTCACCATTCATGGCTCGCGCTTGGTCATCACCGTCACCCATGGCGACGTTACGGTTCGTCGTGTCTCCGGCGACCCGGTAACGCTCCAGGTCAAAGGCGAGCTTCGCACGGTCTGAACCTGCGGCTGTATTTAGTCGGTAGAAAGACGCTACTGCGTTCCCGGATTGTTGAATAGCTGGGGAAGCAAACTTGTTCATAGGAAATGAAATCCGCCACTTGCAAGAGTGATTGCAGGCGGCGGGTTTCGTTTTTGCTGATAGGCATGTACTATTTGAACGTAGGGATAATTATTTGAAAATAGTGTTCTGAATAAAGAGAAAATCGCATTATTTCAATAATTAAATGATTTGACATATTGAACAAATCGTCATATGGTATTAGTGAAACGAATTAACCAATGTCGTCTGCGATGACGGCACGTGTGCAAAGGAGCAACCTATGGGGTTGTGGGATGTTGACAAGATTCAATATGTCGGACACGACAAGGGAGTCAAGGAAGAGCTTGGTTTCCACTATTACGATGCTGATCGCGTGGTCGCCGGCAAGCCAATGAAGGATTGGCTGCGCTTCGCCGTGGCTTGGTGGCACACCTTCGACCAGCAGCTCGTCGATCCGTTCGGCGATGGCACTGCACATCGTCCTTATTACAAGTACACCGATCCGATGGATCAGTCGCTTGCCAAGGTCGATTATGCCTTCGAACTGTTCGAAAAGCTCGGCGTGAAGTATTTCTGCTTCCATGATCGCGACCTTGCGCCGGAAGGCGACACCCTGCGCGAGACCAACGCCAACCTCGATCGTGTGGTTGACAAGATTGAAGAGAACATGAAGTCCACCGGCATCAAGCTGCTGTGGAACACCTCTTCGCTTTTCACCAACCCGCGCTTCGTCGACGGCGCTTCGACTTCGCCGTTCGCTGACATCTTCGCCTATTCGGCCGCGCAGTTGAAGCACAGCCTGGAGATCGGCAAGCGCCTCGGCGGTGAAAACTACGTCTTCTGGGGTGGTCGCGAAGGCTACGAAAACCTTTGGAACACCGACATGGGCCGCGAAAAGGACCATATGGCCGAGTTCTTCCACATGTGCGTGGACTATGCCAAGGAAATCGGCATGAACGCGCAGTTCCTGATTGAGCCGAAGGCCAAGGAGCCCTGCAGCCTGCAGTATGACTTCGATGCTTCCACCGCCATTTCGTTCCTGCAGAAGTACGACCTGATGGGCACCTTCAAGCTCAACCTCGAAGGCAACCACGCCAACCTCGCCACCCACACCTACCAGCACGAGATCCGCATCGTGCGTGACGCCGGCGAGCTCGGCTCGCTGGACGCCAACCAGGGCGACAAGCTCATCGGCTGGGATATGGACGAGTTCCCGACCGACCTCTACGAGACCACCGCAGTGATGTGGGAAGTCCTCGCCGAAGGCCAGATCGGCCCTCACGGTGGCCTGAACTTTGACGCCAAGCCGCGCCGCAGCTCCTTCGAAGCCGAAGACCTCTTCCGTACCCACATCGCGGGCATGGATTCTTTCGCCGCTGGCCTTCTGGTCGCCGCCAAGATGCACGAGGACAAGTACATCGAGGATCTCGTCTCTAAGCGTTATAGCTCCTACGATTCTGGCATCGGCAAGACCGTCGAAGACGGCACCGCCACGCTGGCCACCCTCGAGGATTATGCGATCGATAAGCCGCAGAGCGAACTCATCGCCTCCACGCACTCCGATCACCTCGAGAGCGTTAAGGCTACGATCAATAACTACATGATCGAGGCACTGAGCGAGTAAAGCTGACAGTAGCAAACTCGTTTATAGTTTCATATTCCTTCCTTCGTGAGTTTGGCCGGTCGCTCCAAACGGGTGACCGGCCAAACTCACGTTTTGAGGTCAAATGGGTCGTGTGAAGAGGACTCATGATATACAAAAAGCTGGTCACCAAACGGAATATCTGGCGACCGGCTTTTCCGTGATTGAAGTCTACGCTATTACTTTACGAAGTTGCGCTTGATCCAAGCGGCCCAGAGGCTCGGCCAGACCTGGGCGCTTGGCTCGATCTGCGCGGCGTTGCCGGCAGCGGCGGTCTCGGCGGTGGCGAGGGCCAGGCTGTGTGGGCCGTGCGGGAAGATGTGCGCTTCGACGGGTACTCCGGCGTCGATGCAGGCGTTGATGAAGAGCAGCGAGTTCTGCACTGGAACCACGGCGTCGGTGACGGTCTGCCAGATGAACGTGGTCGGCGTCTTGGCATCCACATGCTTTTCGCAGGAGATTTCGTCGAGCATCTTCTGGTCGGTTTTCTTTTCGCCGAGCAGCTTGTCGACCGTGCCCGCGTGCGTGTACTTGCCGGCGGTGAGCACGGAGTAGCCCAGCGCAAGGCCGTTGGCGCGCACTTCGTCGGGGTCGTAACCGTTTTCGCGCATCACGTCATCGCCAGTGGTTGTGGCCATCGAGGCGGCAAGCTGGCCGCCGCAGGAGAAGCCGATGACCGTGACGGCCTTGGGGTCGATGTGCCAGGCCTCGGCGTTCTCGCGGATGATCTTCATGGCTTCGGCACCTTCGAGCATCTGCACCGGATAGCGTGAAGGGGTGATGGAATAGCGCAGCACGAACGCCTGCACGCCCGCACCTACGGCCATCATGGCGATGGGTTCGGCTTCGCGGTCGGTCACCTTGTTGAACCCGCCGCCGGGGAAGATGAGTACCGCCGGGCGGCGACGGTCCGGGTCGATTTCCTTGGAATTGTCGATGATATAGCCAGTCAGCGTTGCCTCGCTGCCGTCGATACCTTTGATGGTCTTAGTAATGTATTGCATATTGTGCCCCTTTTCGTGGCCAGTGGCCGTTTCGCGTCTAATCGATAATGATGTCAAGCCAGTTGGTGTCTACTTTCGGATTCTAGGAAGGTTGCCCGACGGTTTGCTTTATGCGTCATTGTGGTGATGGATACTTGAAGTATGGGAACAAGTGATATGGAATCCGCGGAAAACGAGACTGGTGAACGCGAGGTGCCAGAAGATGGCGTGATGGTCGACATTCCGCGGGGAACGGTGGTATTGGCGGCCACGCCGATCGGCAATGTCGGGGATGCTTCGGCCAGACTCAAAGCGCTGCTGGAACGTGCCGATATCGTTGCGGCGGAGGACACGCGGCGGCTTTACGATTTGGCGAACCGGCTCGGCGTTCATGTCGGCGGGCGCGTCGTCGCCAACCACGACCACAACGAGCGCGCGAAGGCCGACGGCCTGCTCGATGAGGTCGAACGTGGTGCGACCGTGCTGGTGGTTTCGGACGCGGGCATGCCCACCGTCAACGACCCGGGCGTGGCCATCGTTCGTCGCGCCATCGAGCGCGATTTGCCCGTGACCTGCGCTCCCGGCCCGTCCGCCGTGCTCGACGCGCTCGCGCTTTCCGGCCTGCCGACCGACCGTTTCTGCTACGAGGGCTTCGTGCCGCGCAAGCACAACGAGCGCATCCAGCGCTTCCGCTCGCTCAAGGGGGAGCGGCGCACCATTGTTTTTTACGAGACGTTGCACCGCATTGCTGAAACGATGGACGATTTGCTGGAAATGTTCGGCCCGAACCGTCCGATGGCCTTGTGCCGCGAGCTCACCAAAGACTATGAGCAAATCCGCCGTGGCACCGTCGAAGAAATCCATCAGTCCGTTGTCGACGACCCGCCGCGCGGTGAAATCGTGCTGGTTATCGCGGGCGCGAGCGAAGACGAAGCGCTCAAAGCAGGCGAGGCCACGGCAGCGGTCCTAAGCGTCGATGATCTTGCCGCGCTCGCCGTCGAACATGCCGCCAAAACCAACGAGCGCATCAAAGACGCCATCGCCGAAGTCGTCAAAGCCCACCCGCTTCCCGACGGTTCTCTCCCGAACCGTAAGGCCGTCTACGCCGCCGCCCTCAAGCTGAAATAAAGGTAGCGAGTATAGGCGAGGTCGTTTTATCGTGCATATTGCAATATAATATGCACGATAAAACGTAAGTAATGGATAGTGGAACTTACCTTTGTACGTCGATTTTGTGGTACGCCGGCAGTAATATCTGTTCGTATCGCTGGGTCAAGATGCGCTTGTGATATTCGCGGTATTCGTCGTCAGCCACATGCACGCCTGCGTACTCGTTTGGCAAGCTGTCAAACAGTGCGTCGAGCCGATCTTGATCATAGCTAGATATGAACCGTGCCAGCGCCTTGTTGCATTCCTCGTCCTGTCCAGAGGCAATGTATTTCAGTGGCGCGATATGGTGTCCCCTGTCGTCGAGATAACAGGAACGTACGTCCAGGACGTCTTGATTGAGTAGTTTTTCGTCGTGCAAATGTTGGTGAATCTGCTTCGGTGTGCGCTTGTTATAAAGCGAGCTGCCATTGTCGTAGACGGGGGCGAGTTCTGTGTGCTCGCCGTCGATGAGAATACCCCAATTCGTGTTGTTGCGGTCAACGTTGCGTATAAACGAATCGACAATGAACATATCCCAGAACCGTTCGATGGTGCCGGGAATTCGGTTAAGCCAAGGGTGGCGGTAAATGGTGGCTCTCACATCGGCCAGTACGACATTGCGTCCGTCTGAAGGAGAGCCAGAGAAGCCGGTCTCATCGTCCGACATGGAGTTCTTGAGTTCGCGGAATTCAACGAGTCTGCCGTGGCCTGCTTCGAAATCCTTACAGGCGCAGACCAGTTTCCCCTCGCGGATACCGAGTTTCGTCTCGTGTACGTCGATGTCGTGCATCGCATATATCTGGGAACCCAGAAATTCGGAAAGCGGGGCTGATGTATAAGACGGCACAGAGCCAGCTAGTTCTTTTGTGGGGCCAGGGAATTTGAGCATCCAGTCTTCGCCCTCCCAGCTCACGCCCACTTTGCGCCCTGCGTCGCCGCCGTAGAATCGTCCGGAATCGGAGCATGGCTCAAAATTCACCAGTTTCAGCATGTGCGCCTCCGTTCATTGCGTTTATTGAGGTTTTGGGTGGCTTACTTTTTATTATCTCATTCTAATGGTCAAGAATATTGACAATGAGCGAAGAGCGTTGTTCATATTGCTTTTGTTGTTCGCTGTATTGAAATACGACTATTTATAATGTTAGAAATGGCTGGGAGGGAACAAAGAGGGAACAAGTATGGGTTTTATATATCAAATAGTTGTAGTGACTTTCCTTGTGGCGTTCATTTTTCTTGCTGTCGAGGTAGTTGCCGCGTTGTGTCGCATTGGAATCCGAGGATTTGTAAAAGCTGTTGAAGATAAAATCGTTTACTATCCTCGAGCAGCTTCGGTTTTGGCGTTCTTTAAAATTCCTGATTTTCTATTGGTCCTGTTAACGGTTTTTGCGGTCTGGTTTCTTCAAGAAAATAAACTATCCGGTTTTATACAGTTTCATGATGATACTTCCGTCGAAAAATCGTTATTTACACTGGCGATTTCAGCAGATATCGGATTAACTGCATTGCTGTCTTTGGCTATTACTTTTTTGCATTCTTTGCGGTCTGCACATGAGGACAGCGTATATTTGGAAAGGAACCCATACAACGTATATTTACAGAAACAATGGCCTTTTAAACTGGTAACGAGTCAGATTTTTGGTCTGTATGTGATTGGTTTGTATGCGCTTCCGCTTGTTTCTGCTGCACTTTGTGCCTTCTATGGAAATGCGAAACAATGGTTTACTCAATTTTCTGAAGATTCCATTTTATTTGATATATGGCTTTCAGTTTACTGTGCTGCGTTATTGATTTTGGCTTTTACTGTTTACGTAGCTTTGCGTTTCAACCATTCATCTCAATGAATAGAGGGGCAAGGGAAAAACATTATCGAGCAGGATATCACTCGCAGATTTCATGGCTATCTCAATGCAGATATTAAGGATGGGTTTAATGCCGATCCAATTGGACGTCTTAAATCTGAAATCGATGAATTAGATGGCGACCAGTCCAAGATTACCTATATTAAGTACGCGTTTGGTGATTGGTTGGGATTAGATGCTGAGGAGCCTATTTATGCGGCGTTGCATCTTACGTATAGCGGGGAACGCAATAAATTCAATGATTTTACTCGAAAGGCAGTGAATCTCGATAAGCGAGTATTTGAAGTAGCTTTATATCTGAAACGAAAGTGGAGGTTTCTGTACAATTCTGGCTTGGAAAATTCATCTGATTTTAGTGAGGTGCTTGCTCGGCAAAGATGGGTAGATAAAGGGCTCCTCGACAGGATATCAACTTTATGGCCTGATTCGTATGCAAACTATTTTAACGATACTCGTGTGGATTTGTCGGAATCGATGTCTCTTTGGCCTGAAGATAAAAACGCGCCGAAACTTGATGTGGTACGAGCGATGATTGAACAGTGCTACGGTGATTTAGTTTGTCGCGCTGAGGATGAGGAAAGTTCCGAGGCATGGCTATCCGAAATGTTGCACGGGCATATCGGGGAAGAGACGTTTACTGACAAGTCTTCGCAGCGTGATGTGCAAAAAAATACCGAAGATTATCTTTTTGAGCAGGCTGTGGCATTTCTGGTGCAAACGCTCGGGGACTCTAAGGTTCAAACGCGATGGGATAATCAGGATCGACAGGAGCTTTGGCTTAGAAATGTGTGTCTTGATTCAGTATTCAACCAATCAAAAAGTCAGACCTTACTTGACGGGCTCTGGTCTTTTATCTCTGTCCCCAATCTGGCAGCGATTTCTGAATGGTCGTTGAAAAGTGTTTACGATATATTGCCGTTTGAGAAAAGAATCAGTCATTTGATATGGCTTGGCGCATATGATTATTCCGATGACCGGTTGAAGCTAGTAGCTGCTCAACATTACGAGTTGTATGAAGGCGGATTGCAGAAAGATAGTCCGCTGATTGACGATGGGGTCTGTGAGTCGCAAGGAGGCAGAACGATAGCCAGAAACGCCCTAAAGGCTATGGTTTGGGAAGATTTGAATGGTGCTTCGTATTCTGTTGATTCTTGGTGTTCTCAGGAAGAAGTAGACAAGGTTATTGATGAGTTATTCGATCCCTTGATTAATCAGGACCTTCTTGATTCTGAACAAAATGGCCAATTTGACCCACTTTATTTGTTGATGTTGAAATCATGCGTGCAAAGTGAGTGGGAAGTCTGTGACCAGTTAGATAAGCTTTTTTGTGGGAATAAGTCAGCGCATATTGATGACCGAATGAGAAAGAAGATTGAGTTGTATAAACAGGAATATCCACAAGCTATGCCGAGGATAATAGAAAAGCTTGGGTCTTTCGAAAAATGAGATGAGCTTGCAGATGTTTTTAGGGTTGTATTGAGGTGGGTTTGCCCGAATCGTCAGTATGCATCTGTGACGAAGCTGTTGAGTTCGCTCGCGAGGTGTTGTTGAAATACCAACAATCAAAAAAGGTTTAACTGTGACAAACTGGTAAAAGTAGTATTTCTTATCTATGGTAAAACTGGCAGAAATGTCAAAAAGTTCCTATGGTAAAATTGGCAAATCGACAGAAATTTCCTAGGGTAAAACTGGCAGGATGTGGTTATGAAGCGTTCGATTATGGCTCAATTGAAGCAATGGAAAGGCTTGAAAGATCATAATCCTCTGGTGTTGTGCGGGGCGCGACAGGTAGGCAAGACGTATGTTTTGAAAGAGTTCGGGCAGCAGGAATATGAATCTTGCGTGTATATCAACCTGATGAACGACGAAGCCAAAAGGGTGTTCGCCGCCGGATATGACGCCAAACAGGTGCTGGCCAATATCGGAATCTATGCCGGGCAAAACATCGTACCTGGCAAAACGCTGGTAATCATCGACGAGATTCAGGAAGTCCCGTCGGCCATGACCCTGATGAAGGCGTTCAAGGAAGATACGCCCGAGCAGGATATCGTTGCTGCCGGCTCTTATCTGGGGATTACTTTGCACGCGGGTATTTCGTTCCCAGTCGGAAAAGTCGAAATGCTCGATATGTATCCGATGACGTTTATCGAATTCCTGTGGGCGAATGGTCAGGAGCCCCTTGCCAAGGTCGTTGAGTGTTTGGATTTCAAAACGGCTTCAGCGTTTTCGGAACGTCTGGAACGTTACTTGCGCGAATACTACTATGTCGGTGGTATGCCGGAAGCGGTCAAGCTGTTCGTTGAAGGGGATGGCCACGAGGATTATGCTGCAGCCCGTTCGGTGCAACGCAGATTGTTGCGCGACTACAGTGCCGATTTCTCCAAACATATTCCGGCCAGCGTCGAAGCGGAGCGCGTTCGTTTGACGTTCGATTCCATTCCGGCGCATCTTGGCAGAGAGAATCACAAGTTCGTCTTCGGCCATATCGCCAAGGGCGCTCGGGCGCGGCAATTCGAGACGGCCATTCAGTGGATTGTCGATTCGGGATTGGCCAACCGCGTCTATCGCGTCGATAAAGTGGCGAAACCACTGAAGTTCTACCGGGACTTGTCGGCTTTCAAACTCTATCTTCACGATGTCGGCTTGCTGGGCGCGACGATGGGGATCGAGGCCAGGGATGTTTTGCTTTCTGACAAGGCACTGACGGAGTATAAAGGCGCGATGACCGAACAATATGTTTGCCAGCAGCTGGGCGCCGGCGGCAACGTTCCATATTACTGGACGGCGGGTGAGGGCCGCCCGGCCGAAGTGGATTTCGTAGTCGAGCACGCAGGTACGGTCGCGCCTTTGGAAGCGAAAGCCGAGGAAAATCTGCAGGCGAAAAGCCTCAAGTCGCTTTGCGCGAAAACCGGTCTGCATGGTTACCGCACTTCCATGTCGGGCTACCGCGAGCAGGATTGGATGACGAACGTCCCGCTGTGGGCAGTAGGTCCGTATTTTGCGGTTGAGGATTTTGTGGACTTTGCGGAATAGACTGGGCGGCATGAGCAAGAAACATCGGGATCGAAGCTGGGCGCCGGCACCGGAGGCGCTGCCGGACGGGGTGCATGTGGTCGATGACCATACGCATGTGGCGAGCGTCGTGCCGTTCGCACGCGAGATGAACCGGCAGGCCATTGAGCGCGACCAGCCGCCGGTGCCGGTCTATAGCGTCGACGAGATTCTCGCGCAGGCGAAAGCCGTCGGCGTCGAAGGCGTTATCGACGTGGGCTGCGAGCTGCCGAATCTCAAAGTCGCGGTGCAGATGGCGCTCGATCATCCCAAAACCGTCCACGCAGGCCTTGCGATCCACCCGAACGAGGCCGTTTTGCACGGCCATCGGGGAGTGCCCGGCCCCGACGGACTGCCGCTTAAATACCAGCCGTGGCACGACGTGAGTTTCGAGGACGCACTCGCCGAGGTCCATCGGCTGGCCACGAAGTACCCTGAGCAGGTCGTCGCCATCGGCGAGACTGGCATGGACCTTTTCCGCACCGGAGAGGCCGCGATGGAAATCCAGCGCGACGCCTTCCGTGCCCATATCGCGCTGGCCAAGGAATTGAACCTGCCGATGCAGATTCACGACCGCGATGCCCACAAAGAGGTCATCGAAACGCTGCTCAAAGACGGCAGCCCCGATCGCACCGTCTTCCACAGCTGGTCCGGCGACACCGAACTTGCGCAGATCGCGAAGCAGCAGGGCTGGTACCTGAGCTTTTCCGGCGCTTCCAGTTTCAAGGGCAATGAAGAGATTCGCAGATCTGTGGCCATCGTGGGGCTCGACCACATCATGGTTGAGACGGATGCTCCTTATCTCACCCCGATGCCGTACCGTGGCCGGACGAATGCCCCGTATATGATTCCTTATACCTTGAAGGCGCTCGCAGACACCCTTGATTTGCCGATAGGTGAAGTTGCGAAGGCGACGCGCGAAACGACGAGGGCTGTGTACGGCGTATAAAGCTCAGTTATGACGATTTTTGCGAGTCTTTGGTGAAAAACGTACAATTTTCAATATTTATATGAATTTAGCCGGATTTTGAAAGTTTCCATATATCCTGCCACTGTGGTTCATTTTGGTTTATTGAGTTTGCAACGCTAAACTGACGCTTTGGTTGATAAACGAGAGCGCCCGGTAGCCGGGCCATGAGAAGAAAGTATGTACGGGGAAGTCTCGTCTTTTCCGTTTTGGAGGGCAGGTCATGGCGCAATCGCAGGATCGCGAGTCGAAGCAGCCTCAAAATCAAAGAAATCGGCGTCACAATGAGCGCAAAACCGAAAATAGAAGCGAAAGCAAACACGAGGGTAAACAGCCGACAGAGAAGAAGGCCGTTCGTAAGCTCGTCCGGGAAACCGACAAGGCGACCAAGGCTGCGTCAAAGGCGCAAAAACAGGCGGTCAGCGCTGAAGAGAAGGCACTGAGGGCCGAGAAGCGAGCGGTAAATGCCGAAAAGAAAGCGTTGCTGCGGGCCGACACCTTCACCAATGCTCCCAAAGTTTCGCGTGACACGTTGACCCGCGAGGAGCGCAAGGTCATCGCCCAGCACGAGCAGGAGGAAAAGGAAGAGGCCCAGAAGCTGACCAAGGCTTCCGCGCACGGCCCGATCGGCCGCTGGTGGCGCAAGATGCAGTCCAGCCAAGACAAGGTCACCCTTGGTATGGCCATCGTCGCGCTCGGCGTGGTCTACGGCGACATCGGTACGTCCCCGCTATACACCTCGCAGACCTTTATCGCCGGCCAAGGTGGGCTCGGCAATATCGATCGTCCAGCGGTCCTCGGTTTGCTTTCGTTGGTATTCTGGTCAATCACGCTGATTACGACCGTCAAATATGTGCTCGTGGCCATGCGCATTGACAACAAGGGTGAAGGCGGCATCTTCGCGCTGTTCTCTCTGATTCGTCACCACGGCAAATGGCTGGTGATTCCCGCAATGCTCGGCGGCGCGGCGTTCCTCGCGGATTCCGTGTTAACCCCGGCCGTCTCGATTTCCTCAGCAGTGGAAGGTCTCAAGACCATTCCGCTCTTCGAACCGGTGTTCCACGAGAACACCAGCCTGACTCTCGTAATCACCGTCGTGATTATCATCATCCTTTTCTGCGTACAATCGCGCGGTACCGAACGGATCGGCAAGGTCTTCGGCTCGGTGGTCATGGTCTGGTTCGCGTTCCTTGCCATCACCGGCATCGTCAACATCAGCGGCGACTGGAGCATTTTCGCCGCTATCAACCCGGTTTACGGCATCCAATTCCTCTTTAGCAAGCACAATCTTGCGGGCCTGGCCATCATGGGCACGGTCTTTCTTTCCACCACCGGCGCTGAGGCGCTTTACTCCGATATGGGTCACGTCGGCCGTGGCAATATCTATTTCACTTGGCCCTTCATTTTCGTGGCGTTGGTCTTCAATTACTTCGGCCAGGGCGCATGGATGCTCAGGAACCAAGGCAACACCGCGCTCGGCAACGTCAACCCGTTCTTCGAAATGATGAGCCCGAACGTGCGTTACGTGGGTGTCATCCTTTCCGTGGCTGCAGGTGTCATCGCCTCACAGGCCTTGATTACCGGCGCGTTCACGATGGTCTCGGAGGCCACCGGCCTGAACTGGATGCCGCATCTTCAGGTGCGCTACCCGGCCCGTACCCGCGGTCAGCTCTATATCCCCGTGGTCAACGTCGTGCTGTGCGTGGCGACGCTTTCGGTGCTGGCGCTGTTCAAGGATTCCGAGCATATTTCCGCCGCCTACGGCCTGGCGCTGACCGTCACGATGATCACGACGACGATTCTCTTGACCGTCTATCTCTGGTTCAAGCACAATCGCGTGTTTGCCATCATCTTCTTCGTGGTGTTCATCGCCATCCAGACGCTGTTCTTCGTCGCTTCCATGGCGAAGTTCCTCCACGGTGGCTGGTTCACGATGCTTTTGACGGCATTGATCCTCTTGATTATGATTACCTGGAACGATGCGACCAAGATCGAGCGGAGCCAACGTCGTCATATGAAACCGCGCGATTTCAAGCCCGCGCTCGCCAAGCTGCATGACGATTTCCGTGTTCCTTATTTCGCGGACAACATCGTCTACCTGACTTCCGATTGGGAGATGCACCGCCTTGATACGGATATCTTCTTCTCGATTTTCGCCGACCATCCCAAACGTGCGCGTGCTTGGTGGGCTGTTTCGGTGGTCACCACGGACGAGCCGTTTACTCGCGAATACTCGGTCGAGGATTTTGGTACGGACTATATTTTCCGTGTGCGGATTAAGCTTGGTTTCAAGGTTTCGCAGTCCATCCCGGCTTATATTCATCAGATTATGCACGACCTTTCCGCTTCCGGTGATTTGCCGGAGCAGAAGTCGGTCTATCCGAAGGTGGACGCCGACCCGGATATCGGCACGGTGCGTTACGTGTTGGTGCACAAGGCCCTGATGCCGGAATCAAAGCTGACGGCCCGCGAGTCGCTGTCGCTCAAGATGAAGTACTCGATTCGTCGCGTGGCCGGTTCGCCGGTCAAGTGGTTCGGCTTGGCCCCATACAACCCGGTGGTTGAGGTCCAGCCGCTCTTCGTTTCCACCCGTCGTCCTCCGCGTCTGAAGCGCGTTGCGCTTCGGTCCAGCATCGGCAAGCGCCGCGTCGAGTCCCATGAACCGAAGGCGGCCGGTGCTGCCCGCAAGTCGGAGACGGAACGTACGCGTTCCAAGGCGCAGGCGGATTCTGAGCGTGTTGTCAAGAAGACTGGCAGCGGCATTGGGGTCGCGGAACTGGCCAAGGGTCGCAAGGGCCTTGGTAATCTTGCCAAATCCGTCAAATTGCAGAAAATGAAGGATGCCGAGGGCAAGACTGGCACTTCTGCCGAAGACACCGGGCAGAGCGCCGCGGCCAAACGTAAGAAGGCCGATACCGGCGAGCAGACCAAGGTTATGCCGCGTTCCGATACCGATAGCGGAAAATCTGGAAAAGTGTCATAATCCGATAATCAAATAATTGGGTAATTTGGCAATCCGACAATCAAATAAACGGATAGTTGGGTGATTAGCCGAATATCAGCATCGAAGTGCGTCAACCGTCAGGTACGGATGGCGCACTTTTTGTATGTCCCGGTTCCGGCAAAAGCAGGATGTCGGTAAATGACGTGTTCTCACGGCATAATTTCAGGTGTCGGAACCTTGAATAATGAAGCGTGTCGGCATTGCTGTTTTTGCCTCAAAACGGTGTAAAATCGCCTATTTTCTATCGATTCCCGCAGCTGTTATCTAGTAATAAATATATTTGTATGAAGATATTCAATTTCGATTTTGGTTTTCACAAATAGATGGCTAGACTTGCCCGTTGGTTTGTAAACGAGAGCGCTCGGCAAGTGGATTTGACAAGAAGACAAGCGCGTAAAAGTTTCCGTTTCTGGAGGACAAATCATGGCGCAATCGCAACATCATGGGTCAAGTGAACCTCAAAATCGTCAGCAGGAGCAGAATCCACAAAATCAGGAGGCCCGCAGGCGCGTTCGCGGCGGTAAAAAAACCGAGGGCACCGGTGCGGCTGACAAAACTGCCGATAATGCCGGCAAAAGAACGCGGGCCAAAACTCCATTGGAAGTGGCTGCCAAAGCAAAAGCCGTAAACGCCGCTGACGAAGCATCTTCTCGCGCGCGCAAGAGTGCAGCCAAAGTTGCTGGCAAAGCCAAAGCCAAGGCTGAAGCGGCAGAAGACATTGCCGAAACGTCCCTGCATACGCGCAAAGTTTCGACCAAAACGACGAAAGCCAAGAAAACCGCCGTCCATGCCGAAAAGAAAGCGGCCGGAGCTGAAAAGAAGGTCGCCAATGTCGAGCGCAAGGCCAAAGTCGCCGAACGCAAGGTGGCGAGTGCGGAAAAGAAGGCACTGACCGCCGAGCAACGGGCTGCGGCAGCCGAAAAGAAAGCCCTACTTCGTGCTGATACCTTCACCAACGCACCCAAGGTCTCGCGCGATACGTTGACCCGTGAAGAACGCGAGGAAATCGCCAAGCATGCCAAGGAGGAACGTGAGGAAGCCAAGAAGCTGACCAAGACCTCACGCAGTCCGATCGGTCGCTGGTGGCGCAAGGTGCAGTCCAGCCCAGATAAGGTGACGCTTGCGATGGCCATCGTCACGCTTGGTGTCGTCTATGGCGACATTGGTACCTCTCCGCTATACACGGTCCAGACGTTTCTGGCCGGGCAAGGCGGGCTTGCGAAAATCGACCGGCCTGCGGTTCTGGGTATGCTTTCCCTGATTTTCTGGACGCTGCTGCTGATTACGACCGTGAAATATGTGCTGGTCGCCATGCATGCCGATAACAAGGGCGAGGGCGGCATTTTCGCGCTGTTTTCGCTGGTACGGCACTACGGCAAATGGCTGGTTGTGCCCGCGATGATCGGGGGCGCGGCCTTCCTGGCCGATTCCGTGCTGACTCCGGCCGTTTCGATTTCCTCGGCAGTCGAAGGTCTCAAGACCATTCCCGCCTTCACCCACGCGTTCGAAGAAAACACCAACCTCACCCTGATGATCACCATCATCATTATCGTGGTACTTTTCTCCGTCCAGGCACGCGGCACCGAAAGCATCGGCAAGGTCTTCGGCTCGGTCGTGCTGGTCTGGTTCGCGTTCCTCGCGTTGGTCGGCATCGTCAACCTGAGCGGTGATTGGACGATTTTCGAGGCCATCAATCCGGTTTACGGTGTCGAATTCCTTTTCAGCTCGCACAACGTCGCTGGCCTTTCGCTCATGGGCACGGTGTTCCTCGCGACCACCGGTGCCGAGGCGCTCTACTCCGACATGGGTCACGTCGGCCGTGGCAACATTTACTTCACCTGGCCCTTCATCAACGTCGCGCTGGTGCTCAACTACTTCGGCCAGGGCGCGTGGATGCTCAACAACCGCGGCGACAAATCGCTGGCCGGCATGACCGTCAACCCGTTCTTCCAGATGATGAGCCCGAACGTCCGTTATATCGGCGTCATCCTTTCCGTCGCTGCTGGTGTCATCGCCTCCCAGGCCTTGATTACCGGCGCGTTCACGATGGTCTCCGAGGCCACCGGCCTGAACTGGATGCCGCATCTTCAGGTGCGTTACCCCTCGCGCACCCGTGGCCAGCTTTATATCCCGACCGTCAATGTCGTGCTATGTATAGCAACGCTTACGGTACTGGCTATTTTCAAGGATTCCGAACACATTTCCGCCGCGTACGGCCTGGCGTTGACCATTACGATGTTGGCGACGACGATTCTCTTGACCACCTACGTCTGGCACCATCATCATCGTGTGGGCTCCGTGTGCTTCTTCGCACTGTTCATCACCACTGATTCGTTGTTCTTCATTTCCTCGATGTCGAAGTTCCTACGTGGCGGCTGGTTCACGATGCTGCTGACGGCCGTAATCTTGCTCATCATGATTACGTGGAATGACGGCACCAAGATCGAGCGTTCGCAACGTCGTCATATGAAGCCGCGCGATTTCAAGCCCACACTTGCGAAATTGCATGACGATTTCCGCATTCCTTATTTCGCGGACAACATCGTCTACCTGACTTCCGACTCCGAGTTGCGCCGGCTTGACACCGACATCTTCTTCTCGATCTTCGCCGATCATCCGAAGCGTGCGCGTGCTTGGTGGGCCGTTTCCGTGGTTACGACTGACGAGCCGTTCACGCGCGAATACTCCGTCGAGGATTTCGGCACGGACTATATCTTCCGTGTGCGGATCAAGCTTGGTTTCAAGGTTTCGCAATCGATTCCTGCCTATATTCATCAGATCATGCACGACCTTTCCGCTTCGGGCGAGCTGCCGGAACAGAAGTCGGTTTATCCGAAGGTGGATGCCGACCCCGACATCGGCACGGTGCGCTATGTGTTGGTGCACAAGGCATTGATGCCGGAGTCCAAGATTACCGGCCGCGAGGCGTTGAGCCTCAAGATGAAGTACGCCATTCGCCGTGTGGCCGGTTCGCCGGTCAAGTGGTTCGGCCTGGCACCTTACAACCCGGTGGTCGAGGTGCAGCCGCTCTTCCTCTCCACCCGCCGTCCTCCGCGCCTCAAGCGCGTCGCGTTCCGAGCCGCCACTCGTCGTAAGGCCGCTGTTTCCCCGCAACCCGACGATGGAAGTGCGAAACTGTCTCGCGGCGCCTCGCATCGGGTGGCTTCCCCTAAGACCGCGAGTAATCTTTCGGCTGCCGCTAGTGTTGCGGATTCTTCCGCTGCCAAAGCGCATACCGATAAGCCCAAGCTCGATTCTGCTGTACCAAAGAAGGGCTGACGAGCTATTCTGGCAGTTTCGGAATTTACGCCGAAGTCGGCTGGTTCATTCGCGACACAGGCAGGTAGGCATTGGCTGTTGTATTTCGAAAGGTTCCGCTAGCATGGCATCTGCGACAGTTCAGCCTATTAACAAGGGAGTGATATGACTCAGATGTCATCCGCCATTTCAGCCCAACTAATTGTTGACGACGATTTCGAAGTGGGGAAGGTCGATAATCGGCTGTTCGGCTCATTTGTCGAACATCTTGGCCGTTGCGTATATACCGGTATCTATGAACCGAGCCATCAGACTGCCGATTCCGATGGATTTCGTCAAGATGTGATTGATTTGGTTCGTGAGCTGGGGGCCACCACCATCCGTTACCCAGGCGGCAACTTTGTCTCCGGCTATCGCTGGGAGGATGGTGTCGGGCCGAAAGATGAGCGTCCACGCCGTCTCGACCTAGCTTGGCATTCCACTGAGACCAACGAATTCGGCCTGCATGAAATGGCCAAGTGGCTCGACAGGGTTGGCGGCAACGAGCTGATGGAGGCGGTGAACCTTGGTACGCGTGGTCTTGAGGACGCGATGGATCTGCTCGAATATGCCAACATCCCCGGTGGCACGAAACTTTCCGAAGAACGTCGTGTCAACGGTGCCGACAAGCCGTTCAACATTCGCATGTGGTGCTTGGGCAACGAGATGGATGGGCCGTGGCAGCTCGGTCACAAGTCGGCAGAAGACTACGGCACGCTGGCAGCTTCGGTGGCACGCGGAATGAAGCAACTGGACCCTGACCTCGAGTTGGTGGCCTGTGGCTCTTCAGCGCACGACATGCCGACGTTCGGTGCGTGGGAGGAGACGGTGCTTTCCAAGGCCTATGACTTGGTTGATTTCGTTTCCTGCCATGCCTATTACCAGCCCAAAAACGGGGACATGGCCAGTTTCCTCGCTTCTGGTGTGGATATGGACGGGTTCATTCGTGATGTCGCCGCCGCTATCGATGCCACCAAGGCAAGGCTCAAGAGCAAGCATGATGTGTTCATTTCCTTTGATGAATGGAACATTTGGTATGCGGACGCCGAGGCAAGCCGGAACCCGGAAGGCATCGACAACTGGCCGGTGGCCCCACGTCTCTTGGAAGATGTCTATTCCGTGGCCGATGCCGTGGTATTCGGCGACTTGATGATTACGTTGCTCAAGAATGCCGATCGTGTCCATTCCGCGAGCCTGGCACAGTTGGTCAACGTCATTGCGCCGATTATGACGGAGCCGGGTGGCCCTGCCTGGCGGCAGACCACTTTTTATCCCTTCTCGATTATTGCTGCACTTTCCAAGGGCGGCACGGTGCTTGAGCCGAAGCTTGATTCCTCGCAGATCTACACACCAAAGTATGGCGATGTGGATGGCGTCAACGCCGTGGCCGTACGTGGAGCTGATGGATCGGTATCCGTTTTTGCGGTTAACAGGTCCCTTGATACACCGGCGGAGTTCGAAGTGCGGCTAGATGAAAATATGCGCGCCAAGTCGGACCTGAGCATCGAGGCGTGGAGTCTGCACGACGATGACATCAATGCGAAAAATACGCTGGAGAATCAAAGCCGCGTAATGCCGAAATTCAACGAGACTGTTGTGTTCGATCCTCAATCCGGTAGCACGAAGCTTACTTTGCCCGCTGTGTCGTGGACGGCTATTCACGTGAAGTAAGGTAACGATAGAGAAGTTTACAAGCCGGGTGTTCGCTGTTGTCCGCAGCGGACGCCCGGCTTTTGTTTTTGATTCCTGCTGAAAATAACCAATTATTTCTACGGCGTGTTGCAAAGGAAAAAGCCATTAAGTACAACCTTGTATGTAAGGGGAGTTTGCCAGAGAAGTTATGGCGGTGTATGTTAATAAATACAGCAAGTACAAGGTTGTATTAACCTCATAGATTTTGAATCGTGAGGTCGATATTTGCTTGTCAAGACAACGTTGTACTAAATTGGCGAGATTGAAAGAGGAGAACATGCCAGAAGGTGCCGCAACCAACAAAGCGCGACTTATCGTTGATGATGAATTCGAGATCGCTCCTATCGACGATAGGCTGTTTGGCTCGTTTGTCGAGCATCTTGGACGCTGTGTGTACACGGGCATCTATGAGCCGGGTCATCCGACTGCCGATGCAGACGGTTTCCGTCAGGATGTCATCGATCTGGTGCGAGAGCTGGGGGCTACCACCATCCGCTATCCGGGCGGTAACTTCGTTTCCGGCTACCGTTGGGAAGATGGTGTCGGACCGAAGGATCAGCGCCCGCGTCGTCTTGACACTGCTTGGCATTCCACCGAGACCAACCAGTTCGGTCTTCATGAGATGGTTAAGTGGCTAGGCAAAGTCAATGGGAACGAGCTGATGGAAGCAGTGAATCTGGGAACGCGCGGCCTCGGCAACGCAATGGATTTGCTGGAATACGCCAACGTTCCTGGTGGTACGAAGCTTTCCGAAGAACGTCGCGCCAATGGCGCCGACAAACCTTTTGACATCCGCATGTGGTGCCTGGGCAATGAGATGGACGGCCCGTGGCAGCTGGGGCATAAAACGGCCGAAGAATATGGACGTCTCGCGGCGAAGGTTGCTGCGGGTATGCGCCAGATCGATCCGAACCTTGAGTTGGTGGTCTGTGGCTCGTCCACACATGATATGGAAACCTATGGTGCGTGGGAAGAGACTGTTCTCGACGCTACCTACGATTTGGTCGATTTTGTGTCCTGCCATTCGTATTCGCGTCCTTGGAATGGCGATATGCAGAGCTTCCTGGCCTCTGGCGCCGATATGGAGGCGTTCATCCACGAAATCGCCGCCATCGTCCAATCCGTGAAGGCCCGCCACAAGACTTCGCATCAGATTTATCTCTCCTTCGATGAATGGAATGTGTGGTACAAGGCCAACGATCCGGCCAACAATCCGTCGGGAATCGGCAACTGGCCCACTGCCCCGAGGCTTTTGGAGCAGATTTACTCCGTAACGGACGCAGCGGTGGTCGGAGATTTGCTCATTTCGTTGATGCGCAATGCAGACACCGTTCATTCGGCTTCGCTGGCCCAGTTGGTCAACGTCATCGCGCCCATCATGACCGAGCCCGGCGGCCCGGCTTGGCGCCAGACCATTTTCTATCCTTTCTCGCTTTCCGCACGTTTCGCTAAGAATGGCACGGCCCTTGAGACTGTGCTCGACGGCCCGTCCATTGATACACAAGCGTACGGTGAAGTAAGCGCAATCGGACATACTGCCGTGCGTTGCAAAGATGGCTCATTGGCCATTTTCTTGGTGAACCGCTCTTTGCGCGACGATACGAAACTCGAGATTGCTTTGCCGGCCCGCCGCCGATTCTCTGCGGCCCGGTCGTGGACGTTGCACGATGAAGATGGCTCGGCCTCAAACACACTTGAACATCCCGATAGGGTGACCCCGCAGGTCACCGACAACGTCACCATCGATGGCGACACCATATCTGTGAATCTTGCGCCGGTTTCTTGGACGTTGATTCATGTTTGTTGATTATCCAATTGTGCCAATGTTGGTGCAACGATAAGGAGGAAAAATGAGAAGTATCAACAAGGTTCTGGGCATCGTCCTTGCAGGCGCTATGGCCCTCTCGGTTGGAGCATGCGGTTCGGGCTCCAACGACGGTTCGAAGGCGGCCGGCAGCGATGCCCACGCCAATGATTCGGCCAAGTGCATCAACAAGGTGAAGAATCCGAAGGCCGAGAAGGTCACCCTTTGGTCTTGGTATCCTCAGGTTGAAAAGCTGATTGATCATTTCAACGAGACTCATAACGACGTGCAGGTCTGCTGGACCAGCTCTGATCAGTCCGCGAAGGCGTATTCGCGCTTCAGCACGGCCATCAAGGCCAAGTCCGGCGCTGCCGACATCGTGCAGCTCGAATATGCCATGATGCCGCAGTATGCTTCGGGCGTCGAAAAGCATCTCGTCGATCTCAACAAGTACGGCGTCGGCAAGATCAAGGACAACTACACTCCCGGCGCTTGGAAGGACGTCCAGTTGGGCGGCAACAAGAGCGTCTACGGCGTTCCGGTGGATGTCGGCCCGGTTGTGATGTATTATCGCAAGGACATCTTCGACAAGTACGGCGTCCAGCTTCCCACGACTTGGGACGAATATGAGAAGGCCGGCCTCGAGCTGAAGGCCAAGGGATATCAGGGCCATATCGGCAACTGGCAGCCTAACGGCACGTTGTTCAACTACGCTTATTACGATCAGGCTGGCGGCAAGGTCTTCAAGTATTCCGCGAACGATCCCGAGAAGGTCGGCATCAACGTTAATTCTGATTCCGTCAAGAAGGTTGTCACCTTCTGGCAGAAGATGGCCAAGGAAGGCATCGTCGCCACTGACGATACCGATACCGCGGCTTGGAACAAGAAGAACGTCGATGGTTCCTATGCCACCATCATCCACGCTTCGTGGATGGTCGGTTATCTCAACGGCCTTTCCGGTGTTCAGGATGGTTCGATCTGGCAGGTCGCCAAGGCCCCGGGTTGGACTGCGAACGATCCGGCTATCAACTGCGGTGGTTCCGCTCTTACCGTGACCGATCAGGCCAAGGACACCAAGCAGGCTGCGAAGGTGGCCATGGAGTTCTTCGGTGACGATCAGGCTCAGGACATTGCCGTCAACGATTCCGGTCTGTATCCGACCTGGCAGAAGAAGCTGAAGTCTGAGGCATTCCTCAACCGTGGCGAGAAGTTCTTCAACAACCAGCAGATCAACAAGATCATCGCTCCGGTGGCTCAGAACTACAAGGGTTATCAGTTCCTGCCCTTCCAGACCTACGCCAATGATGAGCAGACCAAGACCTTGGCTGCGATTCTGCGCGATGGCGCCAATGTGGACACCAAGCTTGATGCATGGGAGAAGACACTCAGCACCTATGCCAAGCAGCAGGGCTTCACAGTCGAGTAACAAGTGGCTTTAGGGGAGGTGGGTCCTGCCCGCCTTCCCTTCAATGAGGAGAAGCTCATGTCGAAAAAGAAAAATAATGTTGTGCCGCATGGTACCAAGTCGTTGTCGACGACAAGGGCGAACCGCTGGGGTTGGTTATTCACCGCTCCTTTCGGCATCGTGTTTATCCTGTTCCTTGTCGTTCCGCTTGTCTATGCGTTCTTTGTTTCGCTATACAGCTATACGCAGGTCCGTGGCACAATATTCACCGGACTTGCCAATTATAAAAGGGTATTTACCGATCCGATTTTCCTGAATGGTCTGAAACTGGTCGTGCTCTACACGATTGTGATGGTGCCGATTCAGCTTCTGTTTGCGCTTCTGCTGGCGCTGGTGCTTGACTCTATGAAGTCCAAGTTTGCTTCGGTCTCCCGTTTGCTTTACTTTTTGCCGTATGCCATCCCGGTGGTTATCGGCGCCCTGATGTGGGGCTTCCTGTATTCAAAGGATATGGGGCCTTTCACTTCGCTTTTCCAACTGTTCGGTATGAAAGCCCCTGACTTCCTTGCCCCGGGCAGCATTTTCGGTTCCTTGGTCAATATGGTCACTTGGCAATGGACCGGCTACTATATGGTCATTCTTTATTCCGCGTTGCAGTCGATTCCCACTGATCTTTATGAGTCGGCTCGAATCGACGGGGCCTCGGAAGTCAAGATTGCTTTGAAGATTAAGGTCCCGATGATCACCAGCTCGATGGTCATGGTCACCATCTTCGCGTTGATTGGAACGCTGCAGTTCTACACCGAACCTATGGTTTTGAGAAACAACGCGAATTCCGCGATACCTCCCGAATACACGCCGAACATGTATGCGCAGGCTTTGGAATTCAACTACAACCAAATGAACTATGCCGCAACGGTCTCGTTTGCACTCGGCCTTTTGGTGGTCATCTTCAGCGTCCTGTTCATGACGTTGACGCGCAAGCAGTCTGGATTGGAGGACTGAGCGATGAAACAGAATATCGATAAAGGTCAGAAGATCAACAAAGGTCACCAAATCCCTGCCAAGATCTTCATGGTGATCTGCATTCTCTACTTCATCCTGCCGGTCTGGTGGCTTATCGTCGCTGCGACCAAGAACAACGCCGGACTGTTCATGGGCACCGGCGGCCCGATGTGGTTTGACAAGCATTTCGCCTTGTGGGACAACATCAAGGAGCTCACCACATATCAGGATGGCATCTACTGGCGTTGGCTGTTCAATTCGCTGCTTTACGCGTTGGTTGGCGGCGTCGGCGCGACGGCGTTGTCGGTGATGGCGGGCTACGGATTCGCCAAGTTCCGCTTCCGCGGTCGCAAGGTGTACTTCAACATCGTTCTCGGTGCTTTGATGATTCCGACCACCGCGCTGGTCATCCCCACCTTCATCATCATGACGAAGATCGGAATGAACGATACGATTTGGGCCGTTATCCTGCCTTCCTTGCTTTCCCCGTTTGGCACCTACCTGATGCGCGTGTATTGCCAGTCTTCCCTGCCTGACGAAATGATGGAGGCGGCGCGAGTCGATGGTGCCGGCGAGCTCAGGACCTTCTTCCAGGTCTCCCTGCCGATTATGACCCCGGCCATCACCACGGTGTTCCTGCTTTCCGTGGTCAATTGCTGGAACAACTACTTCCTGCCCCAAGTCGTGCTCGCCAATACCAAGCTATTCCCGATCACGGTGGGCCTGACCCAATGGCAGGCCAAGTCCAACGCCGGTGCCGGTGTGGAGCAGGTATGGAACCTCATCACCTGCGGTGCCTTCATTTCCGTGATTCCGCTGGTTCTGGCGTTCCTCTTCCTGCAGCGTTACTGGGTCGGCGGCATCACCGCCGGAGCTGTGAAGCAGTAATCATACAGTAAAACAGCAAGACAACTGAAATGACGTATCCGACGAATCTCTGTTGAACGTCGGTTGAGTGTCATTAGATGCCATACCGTGTCCGTGCAGCTCGAGACTACACAGACACGGTTTTCCTTTATAGATTTTGCCTCGGGGGTGGCTGTATGCTGGGTTACGATGTTGTCTAACTGATATGCGTTAGGGCATTTGGGCGATGCTTGCCTGAGTAATGCAGCTGTGAAAAGGATTGTTTTATGCGTTCCAGAGTGACGATTAAAGACGTGGCAAGGGAAGCAGACGTATCAATCAAAACCGTTTCCAACGCACTTAACGGAACAGGAAGCATGCGTCCTTCAACGCGCGAGCGTGTCTTGAAAGCGATGCACAATCTAGGCTATACCGTCAATGTGTCGGCAAGGTCGCTGAAAACCGGAAGCTCAAAACTCATCGGATTGGCCGTATTCGACTTTTTGCAGCCCTTCTCCTCATATCTTGCCAATCAGATTATCGATGTCGCCCGCGAACGTGGCTATGGCGTCATCGTCAGCACCTATGCGTCAGGCGGCGCAGGCATTCCCTCCATCATTGAGGAGACCTATCGGTTGGGTGCGGATGGTTGGATTTTCTTTACTGATACCGCACTGGCCGATAAAGCGGCGATTCTTTCCCAACCTTATCCCACGGTGCTGGCCGGCGATTACAGCGCTTATGGCAAAGCTGATCTGGTGACGATGCCCAATGTTGATGCATTGGAAAAAACGACCGGGGACTTGCTTGATCGCGGCTATCGTTCCGTGGCATTGGTCGGAGCCCCTGCCGATCGCGACTGGAAGCGCGTACTTGACGCGAAGGAAGGCACTCAAGAGCTGAGAATTCAAGGTTATGTTCGTGCGTTTGAGAAGCGCGGTCTTGAAGTCGACTGGTCAAAAGTCATATCGGTTTATCCGCTCAATAGCGTTTCGGGCGTAGAGGCTGGCGATAAATTACTGGACGGCGAACGCCCCGATGCCGTAGTCTGTTTGGACGATGCTCTTGCGTTCGGCGTGATGAATGAGTTGCAGAGACATGGATGCAGAATTCCGGAGGATATAGCGGTGGTGGGGTTCGATAACGTTCCGGAAGGGACTTTTTCGACGCCTCGGTTGACCACGATCGACCCGCATACGGATGAATATGCTCGCAAAGCCGTTGAAATGCTTATCGAACGCATCGAGGGATATAACGGTGACCCGCGTACGTTCGTTTCTGGTTTTTCGCTGATTGAACGGGATTCGACCAGAGTTTAGCGTTGTATTTGGTGTTATTTGCGGGCTGGTTGTCGCAATGGCCAAGAGCTTAGACGGTTGTGATGACCTCTACAATGGAATCATGACCGGATATATTCCTACACTTGCACAGGCGGACGAGCTGCATCATAAAATCGCGCCATCGCAGGCCGCTTACGGCCTTATTCATACGCATTGCGTCATCATCGCAACCATCACCCGTCAGCTGGTACGCCGGCAGAACGCGCTGTTTGTGCGGCGCTGTACTTTGCCTAAGGATGCTCCTGAGCTCACGGGGAAGTGCGGTGGCAAGGGTGATGTCTCCGCTTCTGATCGTGCCGCCGATTCCGCGAACGGCTCTGCCTTTGGTGCTCATTCGGGCGATGGCAATGTCGAAACGAACGGCATCAACGCTGATACGGATGGCGGTGCCGGCGATACTCGGGCTCAGATGAATGCTGATGCCGGCGATGTCTCAGCACATGTCACGCCTGCTGTGTTGGCGCAGAAACGCAACAATTCCAATGTGTTAGATGGCATCAATGCAACGGTTCCGCCGACCGATGGTGTGGTTGGCGGTATGGTGCCGCCGCGTCTGCTCGACGAAAACCTGGCGGTGGTGGGGGCCATGCTCCATGACATCGGCACCTACCTCGTCTTGAAGCACGACGGGTCGGATGGTGAAAAATTGCAATTCGACGGGCCAAACTATATCCTGCATGGGCTTCGTGGCTACGACTGGTTGCTTGAGCAGGGAGTGGATGAGTCCATTGCGCAATTTGCGCGTAACCATACCGGAGTAGGGCTGACCCGTGAACAGGTCGTGGCGCAGGGATTGCCGTTGCCGCCGGCCGACTACGTGCCGATGAACCTGGAGCAGGAAGTAGTGATGGTGGCCGACAAATACAACAGCAAGTCTATCCCGCCGCGCTTCCTCACAGCCGAGGCTTACGCGCGCAAGGCACGCCGTTTCGGGGCCGACAACGAACGGCAGTGGCTCGATCTGGTCAAGAAATACGGCGTCCCCGATATCCCCGCGCTCGCCAAGAAGTTCGACATGAAGCTGGACGAGTAGGCGGTATCGTTCGGCTCTCCTTCGTTCAGGCATCATCCGGTCGGGGGATGAGCCGGCCAAGTGAGAAATAGGAATTTAAGCACAAAAACGGCAAGATTTTATGCTTAAATTCCTACTGCAGGCTTTCGGCAGCATTGTAAGCGCAAAAATAGCCTTGAAATGTGTTTAAATTCCTAAGTATGACTTGCGGACGTATCCTGGCAAGGCAGGTTCACAATTTCAGTCAGAACGAATAAATCTTATCGGCCTTGGCTTCGTAATCGGTTGCACTGGTGTATTCGTCCGAATCCGTAGCGGTATCAGCTTCGGATTCGGCATCGCTGGCAGCGCTATCTACAGAACTGTTTGCATCCGTATCAGTTCCAAAGCCAGGAACCAGAACGATAACGCAGCGCTTCGGGTCTTGGGCGTGCGCGATGCGCGAAAGTAGGTCGAGGATGATTTTACGGTCGCCGGCATCAAGTCCGCCAACCGGGTCGTCGGCAAGAATGACGGTCGCCTCGCAGCAGATGGCCCGTGCGATGGCTAGACGGCGCTGATTCAACGGTTTGAGGTCTGATACCTTCACACCGGTGGCGGCTTCGTCGAAATCGATATATTTCAGCACATCGCGAGCGACAACGGGTATCGGCTTCAGGAACGTACGTCCGGAAGCGCGCATGGTGAAGGTCAGATTGGTCAGCGCGTCCAGGTCGTTGCGCAAGCTGTAACGTTGCGTGACCAAGCCGATGCGGTGGCCGCGGATTTCGTTGGTCTCAAGCTCCAGAAGGCTCTGGCTTTTCACCATCACTTGGCCGCTGTCGGGCCGATAGAGGCCCGATGCCACCGCCAACAGACCCCGGCGTTGCTCGTCGTCGGCACCGGTGATAGCGTATAGCGATCCGGCGAAGAATCCCCAGTCGATATTGTCCAGCACATTGCGTCCGGATTTGCGATTGGTGAAGGTGACGTGGTCGAGCGCGAAGGTCGGGTTCGGCTTCAACAGGATGTCGGCTTCGGCGACGGTCTCCTTGTCAAGGCGTGTCGAAACGGCGGTGGCTGGTTCGATAACGGGGGATTTCGCCTCGTGGGCGCTTAGCTCGTCCTCTTCCTCTACCGCCAGTCCCAGCGTTTCATTGACGCGTTTCGCATTCGAGGCCGCTACATTGTCAGGGCTTGCTTTGTCGCCGTTTTCGCTGGTTTCGTCGGCATCGCTGTCATCGCTGTTGTCGTCAATATCTTCACTATCGGCGGTTTTCTCGGATTCCTTCGTTTGAGCTCCGGTTTTATTTCCGGTTTTCGCCTTGGAAGCTTTCCTTGAATCCTTGGTATCAGTATTTTCGGTATTATCGGCTTCGGCCTGTTTTTTGTCCGAATCTTCGGTTTCGTCGTCATCGGTTTGGTCATCAGCCGAGCCGCCATATGGCACTTGGCCGGAAGCCGCAAGACTGAGATCCAAGGCATCATCGTCATCGTCGAAGACGACATCATACTTCACCGCCGAGGTGTTTTCCGCGTTTTCGGCCGGGTTGTTCTGATCGTCGATGCTTTTCTGGTCGATCTGGTCGTCCTTATTGCCGGGCTCGTAGCTTTTGGCTTGATCTTTCGAATCGCTGTTCTTGCTCATGCTTGAGCCTCCGTATCGTCTTCGGATGCGTTGTCATCGTTGTCGTTGTTCGTGTCATCCTTGTTTTCAGCGGTTTGTGCGGACGCACTGGCGTTGCCAACAGCATACAGCGTTGCGCTGCCGGTCATATCGTCGCGTGTATCGAAGAGACGCGAAGTTCCGGCGAACAAAGGCCTCAGGAAGGCGATGACGGCCAGTGCCGCCACAATGGCGATGGAATACCACATCGGCATCCAGCAAGCGGATACGACCGGCGTGGCGATTCCTCCGGCAAGTGCCTTTCCCAACGGTTTGGCAGACAGTGCTCCGGCGATACCGCCGATAAGAAGTCCCGGAATGGTGGGTATCAGCGTTTCCAAAGAGAACTGCCAGCCGATGCGGGAATGAGTGACGCCGATGATGGTGTCCATCGCGATTTCGTCGGTGCGTCGACGCAGCGCAAGCCCCAAGAGCAGCAGCAGAATGACCCCGCTGCCCGCGTAGAGGCCGATACGCACTTTGGTCATGACGGCATTAAGCGAATCCAACGGCTTGAGTGAATCGTTGTAACGATCGAGCGTAGGCGAGCTGACCTCGTAGCCTTTCGGCAGCTTCATCGCCTTGGCCGCTTGTACGAAGGCATTGTACTGGTCGGTGCCTTGCAGTTTGAAACCGACGTCGAAACGTGGGTTCAGCCAGCCTTGGGGGTTGTCGCTGAGCAGTTTGTTTTTGGTGAGAACCATCGGTTCGGCATAAATCGCGTTGTCGCGGTTTTCCTTGGCCAGTTTGGCGTCGTTGCCGTGTCCGGCGGGGGCAGGGTCGGTGTAAGTGTAAATGCCGCGCACTTTAAGCTGGTAGGTGTCCGCGGTCATGGGGTTGCCGAGCTTGAGTGTGCTGCCCACTTTCAGGTTGTTCTTGCGAGCGAAAGCCTCGGAGACCAGTACATTCTTGCCGTCCTTACCTTGGTAATCCAAGGATTTTCCTTGGGCTATCTTGTAGGCGCCCAAAGGGTTGATGGCGATGCCGTCTTTGTCGTAGTAGCTGTAAAGCGTGGTCTCGCCGCCTGTTTTCTTGCTGCTTTCGTCGCTTTTACCGGCGATGGCTTTGGCCGTGTCGGTTTGACGCATCGGCAGGGAGATACCGATTGAGAATTGCGGCTGTTGCACACCGATCTGTTGCAGCGACATGGCGTACGTGCCGTACTGATCGAAGGTCATGTACTTTTTCACGCTTGAGACGTCGTCGCCTTTGAGCGTTTTTTCGGTTGCGGCGTTCGGCCGGATGACGGCGATTGGCGACTGTACCTGGTAGGTCTCGCCATGTGCCTTGTCGCTTGCGCTAGACACCGCGGTGGCGAAAACGACGCCGAATATCATGACTCCGGCGACAAGGAGCATCATGATGCTGCGCCATTTATGACGTATCACCGTAGACCAGGCATTGGTTAGCACGAACATCTGTTTCTCCCGCTGTTCAGGCCTGTAGTTTGCCACGTTGAAAGCTTTTCGTCGAGCGGACTACAGGCATCACATGTTTCCCGCCGTTAGGCTTGCACCTTTTCGATGCTAGGCCGCAGCATAGGCAACAGATTCAAGTATATGTGCCTTAGCTTGAATGAGACGAACAAAACCTCAGGAAATGTTGAAAGTTTTCTGAGAATTTTCGTTTTATAGGCAATATGAGGGAATTATTTGACGGTATCGTAGAATATGACGGTAAATTGCTCACATGGCAGGTAGAATTATCAATAATGAATATAAAATGGAAACAACGGATAGGCCATGCCGCATTGCCGATTTGCTCGGTTCTTGGCGTACTGGCGGCATTCGGCATCGTTCTGACATGGTTCCCAAAGACGTGGGACGCCTGGAATCTGCCATTGCAAGAGATTGACGCGCCGGCTCATTACTATTTCATTCGCAAGTTGCTACGGCAGGGAGTTGGCGCCGCCATGAAGCTGTGGCCCAATGACGCTTACTACCCGCCGCTCTTTCATATCCTCGCGGCCGCGGTCATTTCCTTTGGCAACGTCATCCACGTCAAAATCAATATCTACGCAGCCTTCAATATCGTCTGGTTGGTGACATCCGGGCTCGTATGGCCGGCCGGGGTATCGCTCTGGGCCAGCTATTTCACGCGCAAGATCGATGGTAAATTCATCGAAGGATGGCGTGGCCTCGAATCCGCGGTGCATGTCGCTTTGAGCGAGCAGAAACGCAAGGCGAAATCAGACAGACGGCGGTCGCGCAACATGTCTTCGGCTGCGGGCGCTCAAGGCGGGTCTGCCAAAACTCAAGGAAAAAAGGAAGGGAATTGGGACGCGATCGTCGATTCCAATTCGATGTTCTGGCGGCCTTTCTCGTGTGCGATGATGCTGATTGTGCCACTGCTTTCGGTCGCTTCGGCCAGCCATCCCTTCCAAATGCTCGCCTCCGGCCCGCTGATCGCCTTCGGCCTGGCCACCAGCATTCTGCCGTTCTGGCTTTACGTCACGCTGCGCCTTTTCGATGCGATCGCCGACCGTTATCAAATTCTACGTTGGCTGATTTTGACTGTGCTGCTCGCGCTGCTCTGCGTCTTTGCACATCCGCGTATTGCATTCACCTGGTTGCTGCTGATGGCGCCGTTCATGCTCATGCGCTTGCCATGGAAAGCCATGCTCGGTGTGCTCGTGGCCGTGGTGGTCTGCGCCGTCGCCTTCTTCTTCTACATGACCGGACACTATCATTCGTCCCGCTACGGCGACCCGTCTAGCTGGTTCCATACCTACAAGCCCAACCGCACCGTCCCGCAGGCGCTGCAAATATTCTTCAGTGATAATATCAGCGGTGCTTTCAGCGGGTTCATGAGCGTCGTCGTCATTGTCGCGTTGGTGGTTGCGATTGTGGTGGTATTCGGGTATTTGAAATCGAGACTGGTGATTATCAGGTTCGACGGACGCTCTGGTAATAAAGGCGGCAAAGGCGATAAAAGCTCCAAAGGTGATAAAGAAGCCAAAGCTGTTTCGGTAGAATCCACGGACTCTGTTGTGGTTTCGGACGATAGCCGTCTTGCGGATTCCGAGGTATCGGACGGTTCACAATCTCAGAGCGACGAAGAAAACGTGCCCGCTTCGGTTGCGACTGATACGACTGACGCTTCGGTTGCTTCGGGTGTGGCAGGCACGTCGAATACATCGGCCGCCTCCGTTGCCGGTTCCAAACGCAGTCATAACTCCGCTCATCGCGCTACGCATCGTTCTGTGAAGACATCACGATTCGCCACGGCGACGCCCACGATGGCCAAGGACGCCGTGTCTTTGTTGCTCGCGTTTGCGTTGGTGTGCCTGGTCTATGTCTGCTCGACCTCGCTGACCGGCTGGTTCCCGAATATCGTGACAGCCGCTTGGTACCGCGCCGAGATCCGACCGCTGACGATGATTCCGTTCGCCATCATCCCGTTGCTGGTCTTTGCGGCCTGCTCGGTGGTCTATTCCTTCGATGGCGTCGACGAATCCTACGTCCGCTATTTGCAGCAGCGTGCCCATCTCGGCACCCCGCACAGTTCCGGGCGGCATGCGATGGCGCCGAAGCATCCGGCGGGCAGCGCTGTCGGCGACTGGTTCTCGCGTAATGGAGGCAAGGCCGTCTCGATCGTCGTACTGGCCGCGCTCGCGGTTTCCTGCCAGTTTGGCAATGTGAACCGTCAGAATTTGGGGACGATGATCGCTTCCAACGTCGTATTGGACGGCAAGCCGGTCAATGAGCAGCTTACCCTGGCAAAGGTTGATGTATTGAAGCAAACCGTCAAGATGGTGGGCAACGGTCCGGTGATTATTTCCGACCCGCTCAACGGCTCCATGTACGGTTCCGCTATGTTCGACGCCAATATGTTGTATCCGGTTTATAACCCCATGCACGAAAAGAACGGCGCGATCTTCGGGCAGACCGAGAACGCATTTGCCTCCGGTGACCCCGCGAAACTGACCGCGACCACTTGCCCGATTGAAGGCAATGTACCGAAGTACTTCCTTTCGATGGGCCCGCAGGCGCCGAGCTTGCAGATGTTCTCATTCCGTCAGCAGTATGACACGTTCCATCGCCAGGACCTGATTGATGGCTACGTACGCGCCGGCGTCCTGGTCAAGATCGTCGATTTCAGCTATTTGGGCCCGTACGCCAAGGACTGGGCACTCTACAGCATCAAGTGTGGGCAGTAACGCGAAGCTCGCGCAATGTGCGGCAGGTAACGAGTTCGTTCAGGCTGTACGGTTCAGGTTCACGGCTCTCTTATATACAATGAAGGTGTTTGATATTCGGTATATATAAGGAGACGGCATTATGGCTACATCGGTAAGCGACGCGAAAGTGCTTATTATCGTACGCAACTGGGGCATTGAGGAGACCGAGATGACCCGGCCGCTGCGCGATTTGCGGGCCGCGGGGGCTTCTGTGACGCTGGCAGCGGCGGAACTCGCGCCTATCGAGACGGTGCGGCACGACCGCTATGTCGGCGAAATCGTGGAGCCAGACACCGTCTATTCCGAGGTTTCCGCCGATGATTTCGACATGCTCGTCGTGCCCGGCGGCACCTGCAACGTCGATCGCCTGCGCGTCGATCCTGCCGCGCAAAAGCTTGCCAAGGACTTCGCCGCCGCGGGCAAGCCGGTTGCCTCGATCTGCCATGGCGCGTGGTTGCTGGTCAACTCCGACCTGCTCAAGGGCAAGACGCTGACCGCTTGCCGTTATATCGCCGCGGATATCGAAAACGCTGGCGGCAAGTACGTTGATGAAGAGGTGCACGTCGACGAAGCCAACGGCTTCAAGCTCATCACCTCCCGTAAGCCCGCCGATCTCGATGCTTTCGTTGGTGCCATCAAGGAAGCACTCGGGAAGTGAACGGTGAATACACAAGTTGGTAAATAGGTTTTTAAGAATGTTGGAATATCAACGTTTCTAAAAACGTATCTAGCGACTTGTGCGGATTCGCAACATAAAAATGGCTGTGACGACGGGTAAAGGACCATCGTTACAGCCATTTTTCGTATTTATTAACTGATTGCTGTCTCTAGAAGAGCGAGCGGAGAATGTCGGCGAACTCGATGATGAGGGCGACGAGCAGCACTCCGAAGGTCATCGTTGCGCCGATCGCCGTGCCCGTGGCCATGTTGGCGGCACCGGCTTGCCCGGCGGCGAGAATGGCGGATGCGATAGAGGTGCCGACCGCGCCTGCGAACTGCTGGGCGGTGTTGAAGATGGCGTTACCCATGCTCTGCTCGTGGGCGTTGAGGTGGGAAAGGCCAGTGGTCATGATGTTGCCGGAGCTCAGGCCGATACCCAGCATGTAGAGCAGGTAGAAGCCGGCCGCATCGACGCTCGAAAGATGGTGGCCGAAAGCGAAGAAACAGACCATCGCGATGATGGCGCAGGCTCCACCGAAAATGAGCGGTGGCTTGGGGCCGACGGCGTCATAGACACGACCGCCGAGCAAGGCGAGAGCCGCGCCGAGTGCTGCTCCCGGCAGCAAAGTGAGGCCCGCGATAAGCGGCGAAGAATGGTCGGTGAGCTGCAGATAGTTCGGCAGGATGAACGCCAGACCCAGCGAGATGGCCTGCAACAGGAAGAACGCGAGCACAAAGCCTGAGAAGCGCAGGTTCTTTAAGGTACGGATGTCGATGATCGGGGCATCGATTTTGAGCTGACGCATGCAGAAGATTACGAGCGCGATGATGCCGACGACGATGGTGCCGGCAACTTGGATGCTGAGGATCGGCTTGGTGGTCATGGAGCTGAAGCCGAAGATGAGTCCGGCGAACGTGATGGCGATCAGGGCGATGCTCAGGATGTCGAAGTCGACGTTGCGGATCTTGCTCTTCTGCTCGATGCAGGCGATGCCGAGTCCAAGCGAAATGAGAACGACCGGCAGCAGGCAGGCGAAGATGACGCGCCAGCTGGTGTTAGAGACGACGATGCCGCCGAAAGTCGGGCCAATGGCTGGAGCGACAGCGGTGAGCAGGGTACCGAAGCCCATCATCAGGCCGATTCGCTGTGGGGGCACCGTTTCCAGAATGATGTTGAACATCAGCGGTAGCGCAATACCGGCGCCGATGCCCTGAATGACGCGGCCGGTGACCAGCAGCGGGAAGTTCGGCGTGACGATTTCAAGAATCAGACCGGCCAGGAACGAAAGGTTCGCGACGATGAAGAGCGACTTGGTGCGGAAACGCGCCTTGAGCATGGCGCTCAGCGGCACGACGATGGCGATGGTGAGCAGGTTGGCCGTCGTCACCCACTGCACGGTTTCGGTGTTGATGCCGAACTCTTTCATCAGCGTCGGGAAAGTGACGTTCATGGCGGTTTCGACGGTCACGCCGCTCAGCGAGAGCAGGCCGGCCGCGATGATGGCGCCGAATACTTTCCCGGGAATTTTCGCCGGCTGCGGCTGCGATTGCGTGGCAGCCGTTGGTTGTGTTGTTTGAGAGGTCATTACTTGTTTTGATCCTTTATTTTCTTTTGTTGTAAGTGTTAGGTGTGTTTTTAATCATTTCAAGAATTATCGTGGCGGTTGTTGCTTGATGCCGGGGTCATCATCGTGGTCGCGACCGAAAAACGCCAGCATTTCCTTGAATTCGATGATTTGCGCGGGGGAGAAGCGGCGTTCGAACTCACGCTGCTCGTTGTCGATATAACCGTGGATGGCTTCAACGCTTTGCTTGGCGCGCGAAGTAAGCTTTACCTTCTTACACCGTGCGTCATCAGCAGCTTGTTCGCGGGTGAGCAAACCGCGGGCCTCCATGCGTTGCAGGGTGACGGTGACGGTGGAGCGTTGGATATGGAACTCCTCTTCGATGGCGTGCTGGGCCACTTCGCCGTTTGGCTGTGAACTCATGAAGTTGATGACGGACATCTGCACTTCAGTGAGCCCGTAGCGTGCCGCGAAGCGCCCGAGTTGCTGTGACATCGCGCTCGAGGACTGCTGCAGCAGACGCCCGTAGTTCTCCGGCCGTCCATCCGGCGTATCGGTCATATTCTTCTTGCCTTCTCGACAGTCGAGTCGGAGATATCGACCCGACAAAATTAATTCGTTAGCTAACTAACAAATAATATCGAGGGTCCGGACATTGATGACAATTAGCGGCTAATCAATGATTCTTGGGAATTGATTTAAATCTGATTATCAAGTTGTTGAGCCTGGCGTTCGGTTTCTTCGGCTCGTTGGCTCAGTGTTTCTAAGAATGCATTTAAGATTTTTTGTTTATCTTCAGATAGCTTGAAATTCTTGAGAACGGATTTCGAAGTTTCAATGTCATCGACGGAATGATTGGCAATTGAGTTGTTCTGGTGTCTGTGTCGTGGAGCATTTATCGTGTCGTGAGTGAACTGGGTTTCGCTATTATTGTTCTTTGATTTGGCTGTAGGTGTGATCTTTTCGTCTTCTAGGTCAAGAGCTTGGTAAGCGATAGTGTTGGATATGCCTAGCGCTTTATAGATGGAAAGGATGTCGTTGAATCCGGGGTTGGTGGTTTTCCCGTTTTCTAGCCGATTGATCCATGAGCGGGACAGCCCGGTTTTGTTGGCTAATTCTTCTTGGCTAAGACCGGCTGCTTTTCTGACATCGTGGATATTGATGGCAAGTTGTTGCACGGTTTGAATCGGAGTAGTGAACTTCCGCATTTGTTGCCTCCGATTAATCCTGAAACTATTTCTAGATTTCTAGGATACATTATAAATGTCGCAAAACTGCTACATTTTAAAAAAGTAGCAAAATAAACACATTTTGCAAAAGTAACAGAATTGCTACATTTGTTAAATGTGTTGAATTCAGCACATCGTTGAAATGTTTGGAGATCGAAACGTTGGAGAATTGTTCGATATTCCGAACATTTTTACATTGTTCGTTTTATCGAACAACTGATTTATTGCAATGGCGAATGAGCCTGTGTAATCTTACTTCTTGAGCCACTTGTCGCCGCGGGCGCGCAGGCCGTTGAAAATCGAACGCCCGCCGATGAAGATGACATTGAAGACGGCCCAGAGCAGGATCATACGGACGGTGGAGCTGGGGTTGTAAGTGCCGTCGATGAAGTTGAGCACGAGGACGAGCGGCAGATAAACGATGGTGACGATCGAGCAGGTGACGGCGAGATATTTGTAGTCGCCGGCGCCGATGAGGATACCGTCGAGCGCCCACATCCAACCTGCGAGCGGCATGAAAACAGCTGCAACAATCATACCGACGGTGGTGAGGTGTTGGATACTTACGTTCGTGCTGAATAGGGGCGCGGCAATAAAGCTTAAAGCGATGAGCGTAACCCCGATGCCGATGCCGCCGTAAAGTCCCGCTCGTGCTGAGATTCGAGTCATCTCGCGTGCGCGACCGTAGCGTTTCGCGCCGATTTCCGTGGCGACCAGCGCCTGACCGGAAATGCCGATGGCGTCGAGGATGTTCAGCACGAAGTTCCAGCTGGAATTGACGGCTTGGTACGCGGCGAGCACCTGCGTGCCCATGTGCGTAGCGAGCACGACGGTGGCCACCAGGCAGATGCGCAAGGCGAGTGTACGGATGAACAGTGGCAGCCCATCAGCTGCTGTGGCGGTGATGCCGGAAATGCGTGGGGCGAGCGAAGCGCCTGCGTTATGAGACCACTTGAGTGACGGAATAACCAAGTAAATGCCCATGAACCACTGCGCAATCAGCGTCGCCAGCCCGGAACCCATGATGCCCATGTCAAGCCCGAAGACGAACAGAAAGTCAAGCGCAGTATTGAGTGCCGCGCCCAAGACGGCAGCGACAAGCGTGATGCGCACTTTCTTGAGCCCGCGGAAAATGCCATTGGCCGCGTAGACCAGCAACATTCCCGGAAGTCCGAAAATGACGGCCTGCAAGTAAATCGTCGCGTTGTCGAGCACCTCGCCGCGCGCTCCCATCAGCGAGCACAGAGGTCGAGCCCCGACGAAGAACGCCGCCGAAATGACGACGCCAATGATCAGCGCCAGCCAAAGTCCGTCGACGCCGGTCTCAAGCCCCTCGCGTTTGCGCCCGGCACCCATGAGCTGCCCGACGCGCGAGGTGGTGCCGTAGGCGAGGAAGTTGCAGAGCCCGGCGACGGTGAGCAGAACTGTGGAGCCGATGGAAAGCCCAGCCAACGCGGTGTCGCCGATATGCCCGACGATGGCTGTGTCGATGAGGACGAACAGTGGGTCGGCAATGAGCTGGCCAAAGGTAGGAATCGCCAGCGCGAGGATCTGCCGGTTGATACGCTTGCGCTCGGCATGATCATAGGTTTGTGCGACGTCTGAGGATGGTGTGCCGTTTGCGGATCGTGCGGTTTCTGCGGATTGCGCGGGACCTCCAAAGTGTCTGGTATTCCCGGGTTGTCCGCTCTCTTTGGATTGCGCGTGAGCTTTCGTGTTGTCGGCCTCTTGGCTCTCAGCCCAATCGTCGGTTTGGTCGCCGATTCGCTTGTCGTTCGTTATCTTGTCCGCGGCTTGGCGGGTCTGGTCATTCTGGTTTGTCGCTGGCGTTTTGGTCACTATCTTAATTCTTTGGATTCTTGGGTTTCGGGCGTTGCGCTTGCCATTGTAACGGCGTCGATGATTGAGCACCAGTGTAAATCTGTTCTTTGCGTCACTGGGTCAAAATTGTGCGGTTTGAGGTCGGAATATTTGCTTGATAACCGAAACTCGGCTTGTGGGAGTAATCGTCTCGTGCCGCTTTTTCAGGCGCAAAAAGAAGGACCGCGCAACGGCAGACGTTGTGCAGCCCTTCTCTCTCGGATTATTGAGTTATGGCGCTTATTGGCAGCTCCTTTATTGGTTGGTACCTGTTGCGAGCCGACTGTGTTGTTGGCCTGCGACTGTGGCCGAAGTCAAAAGCGCAAGTAACAAGCGCAGACCGGCAGGATGGGTGGCCAGCCGAAATATATTTCACCGCGCTAAATGAGTGGTGATTTTCGGTATGGCCTTTGACTGGGTGTCGCACTTGTGGACGACGGGGAGCGGGACTTTGAAATCTGAAGTTGCCGCGGTTTATCCTTCGCCTGTGTCTCTGGCGTAGATGGATCCCGGCGCCGTCGGCATCGTCGTTACCGCGGCGGTGCCGAGCGCAGTTTTCGTGTCCTTGCGCATCCTCATTCCCCTTCATTTTGGAGTAAGTAAAAAATACGGCAATACATATATAAATGCCGTATTTATCCCCCAAAACAAAGACAATAATTCGCACATTGGACGGACAAATAAAGGATTTAACCATCGGTAAACACCATTTCACCCGTGATTTTCGACCGCTTAGCCTAAAATGCCGAATCTTGACGTAGAAAACCGAAATTCGGTATGTCGATACTCGATTGGGTTTTCGGATGACAGCTGGAACGCTCTTCGTTGAGGAAGTATTTTATTTCGCCGATTTTGGAGTCCGATGTTAATGGATACCCGTTCCTTTTGTCGGTTTTATGAACGATTGTTGCCACATTTCTGGTCTAGTGAGCTTGTTAGCGGGTGTTTGTTTACAATTGATTTTGTATCGCAAAAATGTCAAATATTTTTCGCCATAGGCGAACTGAAGTGGAAAACTCTACTTCAGATGCGTAATGCGGCCTTGTGCCTTGATGGTAGGCATTGTGGTGAGACCGATTTGCTCGACATTTGGCTTGTTGCTCGCATGGCCTCAGTTCAAGGTTGCATACCGGATTCATCTCGCGTTGGTGAAGGTGGTGTCTGCGCTTTTCCGGCACCGATAATAATGGTTGTCGTGGCATCGGCGTGTATTTGGAATAGTTCAGCGCAATGTGTTATGAGTAATATAAGGACACCATAGAGTTCCGCAAACGATTAAGTAAGGAGCGGTGATGGCGACTGGTAAGAAACTTGTCATCGTGGAGTCTCCGACTAAGGCGAAGAAGATTGGCGGCTACCTCGGCAAGGACTATAGGGTCATGGCCTCCGTCGGCCATATCCGTGATTTGGCACAGCCCAGCCAGGTTCCCGCTTCCAAGAAGGCGAAGTTCGGGCGGTTCGGCGTGGATGTCGACGACGGTTTCGAGCCGTATTACATCGTCGGTCCCGAGAAGAAGAAAACCGTAGCGCAGCTCAAAAGCGCTTTAAAAGACGCCAGTGAACTTTATCTCGCGACTGATGAGGATCGCGAAGGCGAGGCCATTGCGTGGCATCTGGTACAGACGCTCAAGCCCAAGGTGCCGGTGCACCGCATGGTCTTCCACGAGATCACGCCGGCCGCCATCAAGGCTGCCGTTGGCAAGACGCGCGATGTGGATGCCAACATGGTCGACGCGCAGGAGACGCGGCGTGTGCTTGACCGACTTTACGGTTATGAGCTTTCGCCGGTGCTGTGGCGCAAGGTCGGCCCGGGACTTTCCGCGGGTCGCGTGCAGTCCGTCGCCACGCGTTTGATTGTCGAGCGCGAACGGGAACGCATGGCATTCGTGCGCTCTCCGTATTGGGATGTCATCGCCGAGCTCTCCGCGCCTGACGCGCAGGGCGAGAACGTCGATTTCGAATCCCGTATGGTGTCATTGGGCGGCTCGCGTCTGGCTAATTCCCGCGATTTCACTTCCACTGGTGCTTTGACTGCTGCTGCGCAGAAAGATAATGTCTGCCAGCTTGACGAAGCGCAGACCAAGGTGATTGCGCAGGCTTTGGAACACGCGCCGTTCACCGTCGTGTCGATGGAATCCAAGCCATACCATCGCCGTCCGGTGCCACCGTTCACCACCTCGACCATGCAGCAGGCCGCGGGCAACCGGCTCTCGATGAGCTCACGTCAGACCATGCGTGCCGCGCAGGGCCTGTACGAAAACGGCTTCATTACCTATATGCGTACCGATTCCGTGACGCTTTCGCAGGAAGCCATCGCCGCGGCCCGCGAGTCCGTCACGAAGAACTTTGGCAAGGAATATCTCTCCGACAAGCCCAAGCAGTATGCCACGAAGACTGCGGGCGCGCAGGAAGCGCACGAATGCATTCGTCCTGCAGGCTCGAAATTCCACGATCCGGCCGAACTGGCGACCAAAGTGCCGCCGGACCAGCTGAAGCTTTACACTCTGATTTGGCAGCGCACGTTGGCCTCTCAGATGGCTGACGCTACCGGGTTTACCGCTACTGTACGGCTTTCCGCACCTGCCGGAGATAAAGGCGAGGCCATTTTCCAAGCTTCCGGCACCGTCATCGAATTCCCGGGATTCCTCAAGGCCTCCGGTTGGCCGCGTCATTCGTCTGGATCAGCATCTGCGTCCGGTTCGTCTGCTGCCAAGACGAAGGGCGCCAAGGCAACCGCTAAATCCAGTAATTCCGAAGAAAATGCGGCGCTACCTCCGATGAAAACCGGTGAAGTAATCAAGGCAACTTCGGTTGCCGCTGACGGTCACGAGACCCAGCCCCCGGCCCGCTATACCGAGGCATCGCTGGTCAAGACGCTCGAGGCCAAGGAAATCGGCCGTCCGTCAACGTATGCCAGCATCATTTCCACGATTATCGACCGCGGCTATGTCTACGAGCGTGGCCGGGCGCTGATTCCTTCCTGGCTCGCATTTGCAGTGACCAAGCTGCTCGAAACGAACTTCCCGAAATATGTGGATTACCAGTTCACCGCCGATATGGAAAACGGGCTCGACAAGATCGCCCAGGGCAAGGAGACCAGCAAGGAATTGCTCACCCGCTTCTACTTCGGCGACGGCAAGGATGCGGCGAAATCGCAAGACGAGGCGCATGAAGGCCTGCAGCAGCAGGTCGCGCAGCTCGGTGACATCGATGCCCGAGCCATCAACACCATCGAAATCGGCGACGGGCTGCAGGTGCGCGTCGGCCGTTACGGTCCCTACCTTGAAGATACGAAGAACCTGGATGCCGAGGGCAACCCGAAGCGCGCCTCGATTCCCGAAACGATGGCACCCGACGAGCTGACTGTCGAAGCCGGTCATGAGCTTATCAAGAACAATGCAGGCGGACCGCGCGTGCTGGGTAAAGACCCTGCGACCGACGGCACGGTGGAAGTCCGTAGTGGGCGGTTCGGGCCGTACGTTGCGTTGATTTCTCCTGAAGCCGAAGCTGAAATGAAAGCCGAACGCGAAGCTAAGGCAGAGGCGGCAAAGGCTGTTGAAACCGCTGATACTACCGATGGAAAGACTTCTGCAAAGTCGACCAAGGTCACGAAGACCCGTGCCAAGAAAACCGCCAAGTCCACGGTCCCCAAGCCCAAGATGGCGTCGTTGTTTAAGACGATGAGCCCGAACACGGTCACGCTTGAAGATGCGTTGAAACTGCTGAGTCTGCCGCGCGAAGTCGGCAAATACGACGAGACCGACACGAAGACAGGCGAAACCAGCGAGGTTGTGGTTACCGCGAGCAACGGGCGTTACGGCCCCTACCTCACGAAGAAGAGCGCAGACGACAAGTCCGAGACGCGTTCGCTCGGCAGTGAGGACGAGATTTTCACGGTCGATCTTGACAAGGCCAAGGCATTGTTCGCCCAACCGAAGTATGGCCGCGGGCGTGGCAGAGGAGCAGCAAAACCGCCGCTGCGTGATTTGGGTGCCGATCCGGAGAACGGCAAGAACGTGACCATAAAGGATGGTTTCTACGGTGCCTACATCACCGACGGCGAGACCAACCGCACGCTCCCGAAGCAGTACACCCCGGAGTCCATCGACCCCGCCACTGCTTTCCAGCTGCTCGCCGAAAAGCGTGCCGCCGGCCCCTCCAAGCGTCGTACCCGTCGCAAGACGACTACCCGCAAGGCCAGCACGCGTAAATCGACTACGAAGAAGACCGCGACCCGCAAGTCGGCTACCAAGAAGTAAAAGACCAATCCGTATAACTGGTCAACGTTGTGTTTATCTCGTATTTATTGATATAGAAGCGGGATAAATTATTGTGTAATGCGTTTTTAATACTGTGAATGGTTTGTTCCGACAGGTGCCAACGTGAGGATTGGTGATTCGTCTGTCGCAAAGTTACTTGGTTTCTCACAGTATCGGAAAATGGTGATGCATTTATCGTGATTTATGTTATTGAGAAATGTCATTGTGGATAATCAACGGCCATGATTGCTGATTGTGGACAACTGACGGGCGTAGCCCGCGACACGCCTCAAATGTGGATAACCCCTATCATTCGACCACAGTGCCCGTTTTTGCCTCGATGATTTTGCTTTTTGTGCTTCGATGGAATCAATGGAGATTTCAGGCAAGCGAAAGGAGTAAAGATGCCGGGTCGATCAACTTTGGGCAACAACAGACGAAGACCTCGAAATGTCAAGATTCCGAGCCCCGTTCCTCGTTCTCGCGCTACTTCTCGTCCTCCTGCATTTCCGCTACAATTGGCGGTATTGCAGGAGGAAAGGAGGTGCAATATGGAGTGTGATGATCTCTTTGAGATGGATGGCGTGCGTCTTGGCTATACCGAAGACACTATAACGATTACCGAAGTGGACTATGACCGCAAGGCGGTGTTCGATAATAAGGGCAACTTGCTTTCGTCGAATTTTCCTGAAGATTTTATGCCGTTTCTGTTGAATTACTATAAAGAAAATTACACAATGGTAAAAAATTCACGCGCTATTGATCGGAAGTATGCGAATGCCTGATTTATTCAAAGTTTCCGGTTATTCTGTATCCTTCCTTTCAGGAGATAGGCTTCATGGAGTCCATGTTCACATTTCGCGTGGAAATTATCGTGACATGGCCAAATTCATCTTGACGAGCAGCGGGAAAGTCGTACTTGCGCGCAACAAAGCGGGTCTTTCACGAACCGAGATAGAAAAAATCCGATCTGGTCTCCAACTTAAATACGACATTATTGTTAATGATTGGGATTCTATGTTTGATGGTGCCCATCATTTCGATAAATAAAGCACGGTAACTTTATTAAAATGTTGTGTTGATTTGTTGCTTTTAAAAATGACGATATTGGAGAGTGCTGTTTGTTCTCTAGGTATATATCGTATATCGCTTTAGATGGGATTGAGGATTATGAGCGGGGTGTTTATTTCGTTTGAGGGCGTCGACGGAGTGGGGAAGACCACGCAGGTTGAGCGTCTGAAGCGCTATGTCGAAGAGCTGGGGCGTGAGGTTGTTGTTACCCGCGAGCCTGGAGGCACGAAGTTGGGTGTGGCCTTGCGGCAGTTGCTGCTGCATGGGGGAGAGATTGCGCCGCGCACTGAGGCGCTGCTCTTTGCTGCCGATCGGGCTCAGCACGTTGCCGAAGTCATCCGTCCGGCGCTCGCGCGTGGGGCCGTGGTCATTTCCGATCGTTACATTGATTCGTCGTTGGCGTATCAGGCTGGTGGACGGGAGCTCACGCAGGAAGAAGTGCGAAATCTGAGTCTTTGGGCAACAAACAATCTGTTACCGGAACGCACGTACTTGCTGGATATGGATCCCGCTGCTTCGCATAGCAGACTTGACCACAGCGAAGACCGTATGGAATCGGCCGGTGACGGTTTTCAGGAGCGTACGCGTCAGGCGTTCCTTGATTTGGCGGCTCACGAGAAATCTCGTTTCAAGGTCATCGATGCCTCGAAACCGATTGGCGAGGTGTGGAACCAGATTCGTGCCGATGCCGACGATCTGCTGGCAGATTGGTCGTGTGGACTGTAAAGTAGCGGCGCAGATTGGTTGGCAAGAATGTAATACGTATAGTATGCTATCGGTAGCTGAATAAAGCCGATTGGTATTTTGCGATTTACTGCATATCACGATATGGCATAGAAGAATGTAGCGATTTCAAAAGGCCAAATGGAACGTTGAAAGAATGTAAGTAATTGCCTATCGGTGGCGGGCAATAAGGTGGGTTTAACGAAACCAGTGGAGGAACAATGAGCGTATGGGACTCAATCGTCGGCCAGGATCAGGTCGTGGCGCGGCTGCGAGCCGCCGCTTCCGGTGACCCCAAAGCCATCGCTCAGTCGTGGCTGATTTGCGGTCCTCCCGGATCCGGACGTTCCAACGTCGCGCGCGCGTTCGCAGCTGCGCTTGAAAGTCCCAATCATGGATTGAGTGACGAACCCGAACGTTCCAGCGAGCAAGTGCTGGCAGGAACTCATCCTGACGTCACCATATTGGCGACGAACAAGGTCACCATTGGCATCGACGAGGTCCGCGATCTGATCGAGACTTCCGAACAGACACCGAGCATCGCCCCATGGCGAATCATCATTATCGAAGATGTCGATCGCATGCTCGAACGTACCACTAACGTGCTCTTGAAAGAGATTGAGGAACCCAGTCCTCACACCATTTGGCTGCTATGTGCCCCGAGTGCAGAGGATGTGTTGCCGACCATCCGCTCCCGTACGCGCGTCATCAATCTTGCTGTGCCGTCAACGCAATCGGTAGCCAAGTTCTTGGAAACGCAGGAACATATCGAGCCGAAACTTGCCGCACAATGTGCGCGTCTGGCTGAAGGCCATATCGGTGTCGCCAAACTCTATGCCACTGATGAGCGGGTGCGAAGCGACCGGGCCGAACTGGTGTCGGGCGTGCTCAATATGGGCAAGGCCTCGGATGCCGTGTTACTTGCAGGTCAGCTCATCGACAATGCCAAAGCCCAGGCGCAGGCCGACGTCGAAGAGAAGGCGGGCGAGCAGGAAGCTGAGTTCCGGCGCATCAACGGCTTGGGCGAGAAGGACCGGATTCCGCCGCAACTGCGCGGTGCCTTCAATCAGATTGGCAAGAAGGCTGATATCAAGCGCAGGGCCACCAGACGCAGCCGCGATGTGCTCGACCGTGACTTGAACACCATCTCCAGCGTTTACCGCGATGTCTCCGTGTTGCAGAACAACGCTGAAGATTCTGCTGGACTGATCAACAAGGAGAAGCGTTCGTCCCTCGTCAATCTTGCCGAGCACCTGACTCGCCAAGGTGTGGTTGACCGTCTCGAATCGATCTCCGTCGCCCGTCGTCGTCTCAATGGTAACGGCAACCAGACGCTCCTTTTCGAAGCGCTGTTCTGTGCGCTGTTGGCGTGAATGCATTTGCGTTTAATACGTTGATGCCCATGTCATGTTGTGAGTTGCTGATTTGGTGCTCCGCGTTATGAGCCGTTTGCACTTTCCAACGCCGTTCGGCCAGTTTTCAGCTTTAATCGGCTATGTCGCTGACGCCAATACGAGGTGATGATGTCGATTCCCTGGCCACGATTTCCGGTGGAAATGTTGTATGCGGATGAAAGTGATGAGTGCTTTGAAGAATAAGGCGCATGGCTTCCGTGACCATGGCTTGATATGGCGGTTTGACGGAAGTAATCGGAGGATCCGCCATCGTGGCTAAGGGGGAATCGCCGAAACTGACGATTCCAACCTCTTGTGGAACGGTTATGTGCAATTGCTGTAATGCTTCGAGAGCACCGAGCGCAATCTGATCATTGCCGCAAATAATGCCGTCCGGCCTGTTCGTTTCCGTGTTGAATATCCGCAACGCGTCTTCATATCCGCGTTTGATGGTGCGGGCACCGAATGTCGTCCATTCGGGTTCGCGGATAAGCTTGGTGATTTGATCCGAGGATTGAAATTCGATCAGTGCGTTGGAAACGCCGTCTGAATCCAGGTTTGGGCTGAGGAAGGCAATCGATGTTGCATTGCGATCAGCCAGATGCGTCACGGCTTCGTGCATTGCGGCAGTTACGTCGATGCCAATCAGATCAACAGGAGGTTTGGGACTTTGCCCTGTCAACTGAACTATTGGCATGGGAGCGGAAAGCTTGCACAAAGATTCCTCCAGGCTGCACTGTGCGGGAGGAATGACAATGAGTCCGTCGATACCTCGGGTCGCCAACGTTAGGATTTGTTCATCCAATTCTTGCTGATTCGCTGCCAAAGCAACAAGCAGGTCTTTGCCAATGTTCTTTGCGGCAGGTTCGAGTTCCGAGATAATTTGTGAAGAAAAAAAGTCGATGGGCTTTGGCATCACGATTGCCAGGATATTGCTGATTTTGCTACGCAAGGCTTTGGCTGCAGAATTCCCGGAATAATGCAACGTGGCCGCTGCACGGCGAACCTTTTTGGCGATATCGTCGTTCTTCCTTCGCCGGCCAGACAACACTCGTGAAACCGTTGCCGTTGAGACCTCCGCCAAGGCGGCCACTTCAACGATGGAATTGTTAGGTGCGTCCGCTTCGAAGTCCTCCGATGACCTCATGTTCTCACCCCAAAACCTTACGTATATCGGTTTATTTCATTTTCTACTGTATTCATTGTAATTGATGCTGTGCTTTTCTGGTGAATGGTGTCTGCTATTCTGCTTCGTGTGAGTTGGGAGACATCATTGCAGAAAGATACAAATCGTACAGGTAAAGTAGTGTTGCTGCGTCACGGCCAGACGGTATGGGCTGAAACTGGTCAATATACCGGCAGGACGGATATACCTCTTACTCAAGAGGGTGAACAGCAGGCGCGAGACGCTGGGGAGAGATTGCGCAGGCAGTTCCCGAATGGTTTTGAAAGCGACTATGTGTTCAGCAGTCCTCTGCAGCGGTCGCGTAAAACCGCTGAGCTCGCAGGGTTTACGCAGTATCACCTGTTGCCCGATATCATGGAATGGGATTATGGCCGAGCCGAGGGGCGCTCGCCGCAGCAAATCAACACCATGCTCGGACGTGAATGGAGTCTGTGGGATGAGGGGTCTTTGATTCTTGGCGAAGCGTACGAAGGGGACCGCGAGGAGCAGTTGCCGGACGGAGAGATCGTCAACGTGCACAACGGACGAGGAGAAACGCTGGATGAAGTGGCCCAACGGGCTCGTGGAGTCATTGCACAGATAGAGCCGATGGCCAAGGCTGGCCATGATGTCCTGTTGGTTGCGCATGCGCATATTATCCGCATCCTTGCTTCTCAGTGGCTCGGGCTTGACCCTCATTTCGCCAAGCTCATTCGTATGGGGACCGCCCATTATTCGGTTTTGGATCTTTACAAGGGCTATCGTGTCATCGATGGTTGGAACCTTTAGCGTCAAGGTCTGCGATTTCAGAAGACAAGGACAGTGATATCAGGCCGTGGCCGAGCGAGTTTTCGTTTCGACCGCGGCCTGATGGTGTATATGGGGCGTTGGTGGAGGAGCGTCTGCGCGTCGGGCTGGTACGTAGTCGTTGGGTATGGACGGGCCTATCGGCATTACTGATATATGTCAGATTTTTAGAAAACGTTTACTTAACTTGTCAAGCCAATATTTAGTGTATATAATCAGATTTTGAGAAAAAGATTTACCTACGGCAGGTTATAAATCTTGTGCTCTGTACCGGTTGCTCCGAATAGGGTGGCCGTTGCAATGGTTTACCGAAGAAGGAAACGAATATGAAAATACTGACAGCATGCAGTACGGGATTGGGCTCGAGTTTCATGACTCAGCTCAATATCGAAAAAGCGTTGAAGCAGCTCGGTGTCGAGGATGTTGAGACCGGACACATGGATATCGCTTCGGTCACACCTCGTTCGGCGGATGTATTATTCGTCGGACGTGACATGGCGGAAGCGGCGCAGGGGAAATGCGATGATGTGGTAGTGCTTGACAGTTTGATCGACATGAATGAGATTACCGCAAAAGTTTCTGACGCGTTGAAGCGTCATGGTGTGGCCCTCCCCACCCAGCAGTAATACATGCTGGCGATGCCGATCGTATCGTTGCATCATCGATAAATCGTAATAAAAAAAATGAGAAGACTATAAGAAGGTATAGAAAATGAACGGTTTTATGTCTGTTCTGCTTGACATTTTCCGACAGCCGTCGGTTATTGTCGCGCTGATCTCGCTGATCGGTCTGTGGGTTCAGCATAAGAAGGCCACCGACATCATGCAAGGCACCATCCGCACGATGGTCGGCTTCCTGGTGCTTACCAGCGGCACGACGGTCATCAGCAATTCGCTGGCGCCATTCGGTGATATGTTCAAGCACGCTTTCCATGTTCAGGGTGTTGTCCCCAGCAATGAGGCCGTCGTCGGCATGGTTCTTGTCAAGTATGGTTCCGAAGCGGCGTTGATCTTCTTCTTCGGTATGATCGTCAACATCCTGCTGTCGATGACTTCGCGCTTCAAATACATCTATCTTTCCGGCCATGTTGCGTTCTATATGGCCACGATGATCGCCGTGATCTTCGAGGTCTCCGGCCTGCCGACCTGGGGCGTATTGGTCTGGGGTTCCATAGCCCAAGGATTGATTGTGACGGTGTCGCCTGCGTTGGTGCAGCCGTTCATGCGTGATGTCACCGGCAGCGACGAGGTCGCCTTCGGTCACACCAGTGGTTCTTCGGTTGCGTTGGGCGGTCTTATCGCTCGCCTCACCCGTTCGAAGAAGCATCCTTCCAAGTCCACCGAGGACATCAAGTTCCCCAAGGGTTTGAGCTTCCTTCGTGACACCACCGTCATCGTCGCGCTTTCCATGATGCTTATTTACGTCGTCGTCGCGCTGTGCGCCGGCCCGACCTACATTCAGGCCAAGCTGAGCAACGGCCAGAACTTCATCGTCTTCGCGCTTCTGCAAGGTGCCACCTTCTCCGCTGGCGTGTTCATCATCCTGGCCGGCGTCCGCGTCGTCCTCAATGAGATCGTTCCTGCGTTCAAGGGCATCAGCGAGAAGCTCGTGAAGAACGCCAAGCCTGCGCTCGATGTCCCTGTCACCTTCACCTTCGCCCCGAACGCGGTGATGATTGGCTTTATCAGCTGTTTCATCGGCGCCATCGTCGGTATGCTGATTATGATCGCCTGCCATACCACCATCGTCATCCCGGGTGTCGTCTCCTGCTTCATGACCGGCGCGGCCGCCGCTGTTATCGGCAACAGCCAGAGCGGTGTGCGTGGAGCTGTTATTAGCTCCTTCGTCTCAGGCATCGCGATCAGCTTCATCCCACTGTTCCTTCTTCCGGTGCTCGGCAGCGTCGGCTTGGCCAATGTGACGTACTCCGGCCCTGACTTCGGCGTCGCCGGCCTGATCTTCGGCTATGCCAACAAGTTCGGCGGGCAGGTAGCGCTGATTGTCACCGTGATCCTCTCCGTAGTACTTTTCTACATCGCCTCGGTGCTGCTCACTCGTCGCGAGAAGGCGAAGAAGGCTGGCGTCGATTCCGCTGACGCCGATGGTGCTGCGGTTACGAACGCCTGAATGCAATTGAACGAATGCCGCTGAGTCTTGATTGACAAGGCCCGGCGGCTCGGTATAGAAATAAAAAAGGTGCGGTCCCGTCGATAAGTCGGGGCCGCACCTTTTATATTGCAGTAATCTTTTGCACGATTAACGATTATTCGCCAGGCTGGTCAAGTGCTGTAACCAGCTGGTCCGCCACGGATTCCGCGTTGTCGCCATCAACTGTGATCTCGGTGGTGTCGCCCTGCTTGATGCCAAGGCCCATGATCGAAAGAATGCTGCCGGCGTTGACGCCAGCAGCGCCGGGCTCTTTGGAAATGGTAACCTTGCAACCTGAAGCATTGACTGCCTGCACCAGCTGAGAAGCTGGGCGGGCATGGATGCCAACGGGATCGGTAATGGAAATAGTTCGAACTGCTACGGCCATGGAACACTCCTTAGTATTATCTGGCACACCAAACGATGTGAATACGTACCACATATTCTATCAGTAAAAGAAGAATTTGAGAAATCGATTACCGACTTTACTAAGCCATTTTTAAGGTGTATAGTGAATAAGAGCTGAAAAAGGTTTGCAGTGATGGTGCACAGCAAATCAAGACAAGGGGATTCAAGGCGATTTTCCGTTGTCTTACTGTTTGGACTAAGGAGACTGAATGGACATCTCAGGAATCGGCGTTGGTCGTAATGTTGCGGTTGGTCCGGTGATTCGTATGGCGGCGCCTTTGCAAGAGCCGTCGAAAGCTCCTCGCGCTGTTGGCGTCAGCGCGGACGAGGAAATGGCTCGTGTTCAGGAGTCAATGAAAACTATCAATGCAGACTTACAACGGCGTGCCGAAGCGGCCGAGAACGGCGACAAAGGCACCCAGCAAGCTGCTCCGATTCTTCAGGCCCTTGCGCAAATGGCTGCTGATCCTGCGTTGCTCGATACCATCAAAAAGGGCGTCGATGACGGAAAGACCGCGCAAAGAGCGGTATTCGAAGGATTCGCAAGTTTTGAGCAGACGCTTTCCGCTTTGGGGGGTTATATGGCTGAGCGTGCGGGTGATCTGCATGATGTCGGCCAGCGTGTAATCGCAGATTTGGAAGGTGTCCCCGCTCCGGGACTTCCGCAAAGCGACAAGCCGTTTGTGCTGGTTGCCGAGGATCTGTCGCCGGCCGACACCGCCGGTCTCGACATGGAAAAGACCCTCGCCATTGTCACCAGCCAAGGTGGACCGACCAGCCATACGGCGATTCTTGCCCGCGCGCGTGGCCTTGTCGCGGTCGTTTCCGCCGCCGGTGCCGACGATTTGAGCACAGGCCAGACGGTTATCGTCAATGCCGCCGAGGGCAGTGTGACCATCGACCCGAGTGACGATGAGATCGCTGCCGCCAATGCCGCCAAAGCCCAGGCCGACAAGGCCAAGGAACTGCGGGGTAAGCCCGGTGCGTTGAAGGACGGCACGCTTCTGCCGCTGCTGGCGAATGTCGGCAAGCCGGAAGATGCCGATCCCGCCCTTGAATACGGTGCGGAAGGTGTGGGGCTTTTCCGTTCTGAATTCCTGTTTTTGGGCAACGAGCAACCGCCGAGCGTCGAAGTGCAGACCGCAGCTTATATCAAGTTGCTGAGCCGTTTCCCCGGTAAGAAAGTCGTCATTCGTATGCTCGATGCCGGCGCGGATAAGCCGTTGCCGTTCCTGACACCCGGCGACGAGCCCAATCCCGCATTGGGCCTGCGTGGCCTGCGCTCGCTGCGGCAGCACATGGACGTGATGAACGCCCAGTTGGACGCGCTGGTGGCGGCGGACGCGCAGACGGATGCCGATTTGTGGGTGATGATGCCGATGGTCACAGACGAGCATGAAGCCGAGTATTTCGTCCGTCTCGGCAAGTCGAAAGGTCTTAAGAAAGTGGGTGTGATGGCCGAAGTGCCTTCTATCGCTTTCATGGCCGACAAAGTGGCTAAAGTAGCTGATTTCGTCTCCATTGGTACCAATGATCTGACGCAGTATACTTTGGCCGCCGACCGTACGTTAGGGTCCGTGGCTGACTATCAAACCGCATGGCACCCGGCGGTGCTTCGCGCCATCAAGATGATCGCCGACGCCGGAAACGCCAATGGCATGCCGGTCGGAGTGTGCGGAGAAGCGGCCGCCGACCCGGATTTGGCGGTGGTGCTGGCTGGTATCGGCGTCAACTCCCTGTCGATGACGCCTGTGGCGTTGGACGACGTTCGCGCCGAGCTTGCCAAATACACGATGGACGAGGCGAAAGACAAGGCGGCTCAGGCCTTGGACGGCGCTTTCTACCACCCGACCCGTTGGGATTTTGAACAGCAATGATTCCGATTACTGTTTCGGGGCAACGCTCTGAGGCAACGATTGAACATCAGAAAAACAAGAACGATAAATCAGGAGAACGAATGCTTAGCGAATATTTCAAGGATGATGTCATTCTTTTCGCTCCCGAGGTCTCGGGGTGGAATGAGGCGGTTGACAAAGTGGCCGCCCCGCTGCTCAAGAACGGCGCGATTAGAGAAGGCTATGTCGAAGCCATCAAGAAATCCATTTCATCGCCTGGCGGCACCTATATCGACTTGGGCGGGCAGGTGGCCTTGGCTCATGCCAGGCCGGAAGCGGGCGTCAATGCCACCGCACTTTCGGTGCTGCATGTAGCTGAGCCTTTCCTCTTGGCGGATTCTCCGGATCATCCCATTACGACGATGTTCTGCCTAGCCGCCAAGGATTCGAACACGCATATCGAACTGATGCAGAGCCTTGCGGGGTTGCTGACTGATGCCGACAAGCTCAAAGCGTTGGGCGAGGCGAAGAATGTGGATGATCTCAAGAAAGTTCTTTCCTGATATTTCCGATATTTATTCGTTTACGACTCGCTTGATATCGGGTGCCTATTAGACAGCCCTTGGATAAGCGATAGTTGATTTTTGTTTTTTAAAAGATGTCCCGTTCATAGAAAGGCATAACAATGAAGATTCTCACAGCGTGCAGTACCGGTCTCGGGTCGAGTTTCATGACCCAGCTCAATATCGACAAGGCGTTGAAAGAGCTCGGTGTGCAAGGTGTGGAAACCGATCATACCGACATTGCTTCGGTCACTCCCGAGTCCGCGGATACGGTTTTCGTGGGTCGAGATTTGGCGGAAACGGCACAGGGGAAGAATCCCGATGTCGTGGTGCTCAACAGCCTTATCGACATGAAAGAGATCAAGGAGAAGGTCGCTGCGGCCCTCGAACGACACGGAGTGGAGGTACCCAACAAGTGATGACGAAGGATTCCGATTTTCGGAAGTCCTCTGGGTTTGCAAAGAATTTTATTCGTTTTCAGTAATTGATAACACCAATGATGCAGCACTGCTACATCACAAAGGAGTGGCTATATACCATGAACGGTTTTGTTTCCGTTTTACTTGACATTTTCCGACAGCCATCGGTTATTGTCGCGCTGATTTCACTGATTGGCCTGGCCTTGCAGCGTAAGAAGGGCACCGATATCATGCAGGGCACCATCCGTACGATGGTCGGCTTCCTGGTACTGTCTTCCGGCGCCAGCGTCGTAAGCAACTCATTGACCCCGTTCGGCGACATGTTCGAGCACGCCTTCCACGTGCAGGGCGTAGTGCCGAACAACGAGGCCATTGTCGGCACCGTGCTGGTGAAATTCGGTTCCGAAGCGGCGTTGATCTTCTTCTTCGGCATGATCGTCAATGTTCTTCTATCGATGACTTCGCGCTTCAAATACATCTATCTTTCCGGCCACGTGGCCTTCTATATGGCCACGATGATTGCCGTGATCTTCGAGGTCTCCGGCCTGCCGACCTGGGGTGTCATCCTCTGGGGCTCCATCGCCCAGGGCCTGATCGTCACCATTTCGCCTGCGTTGGTGCAGCCGTTCATGCGTGACGTTACTGGCAGCGACGAGGTCGCCCTCGGCCACACCGGCGGTTCCGGCATCGCGCTCGGTGGCTTGGTCGCCAAGCTCACCCGTTCGAAGAAGCATCCTTCCAAGTCCACCGAGGACATCAAGTTCCCCTCCGGCCTTGGCTTCCTTCGTGACACCACCGTCATCGTGGCGCTTTCCATGGCAGTGATTTACATCGTCGTCGCGCTGTGCGCCGGCCCGACCTACATCCAGACCAAGCTCAGCAACGGCCAGAACTTCATCGTCTTCTCCATCCTTCAGGCCGCCACCTTCTCCGCAGGTGTGTTCATCATCCTGGCCGGCGTCCGTGTCGTCCTGGGTGAGATCGTTCCTGCGTTCAAGGGTATCAGCGAGAAGCTCGTGAAGAACGCCAAGCCCGCGCTTGACGTTCCCGTCACCTTCACCTTCGCCCCCAACGCCGTTCTTATCGGCTTCCTTGGCAGCTTTGTTGGCGGCATCGTCGGCATGATCATCATGATTCTTTGCCACACCACCGTTATTATCCCCGGCGTGGTGGCTTGCTTCATGACCGGTGCTGCTGCAGGCGTCATCGGCAATGGCGTCGGCGGTATCCGTGGCGCCATCACCAGCTCTTTCGTCAACGGCCTCGCCATCAGCTTCCTGCCTTTGTTCCTCCTGCCAGTGCTTGGCAGCGTTGGCCTTGGCAGCGCGACTTACTCCGATGCTGATTTCGGTGTCGCCGGTCTGATTTTCGGCTATGCGAATAAGGCTGGTGGCCAGATTGCTCTGATCGCCGCGGTCATCATCTGCGTCGTGATTTTCTACATCGCCTCTGTTCTGCTGACCCAGCGCGATAAGAAGAAGGCTGCAGCTGCTGTGGCCGCTGCCCCGTCGACGGCCGACAGTGACGCGAAGACCGAAGCCTGATATAAGGCTCTGATTTCCGTTTCATCCAATCCCAATCCTCCCTGCCGAGGGTTGGGATTTTTATGTTTTGGGTGCATTTCGTCACAAGTCTGAGAGATACTTGAATCATGAAGATTTCAGCAGATTTCACCACCATTCCCGACGATTTCACCGGGGCAGCGGTGCCCGAATACAAGGTCGACGGCACGCCCATCGTCTCGTTCCCGTTCTACATCGACGAGGTGCAGGCCAACATGCATTATCTGCACTGGCAGCTGACCGATCCCGATTCGATTCCGGTCTGCGGTTTCGAGTGGATTCATTGGTCGGCCGTCAACGTGCCGATTGACGCGTTGATGTTCGATTTCAACGATTCCCACGCCCTGCAGATTCCGCCGGACTTCTCGCGCCAACTGCCGACGATGATTCCTGAGGCCGCGCAAGGCCGCACGAGTGCCGCCAGCAAGTTCGTCGGCTCAAGCAACCCGTCAGTGACCATGCGCTACAACGGCCCGACTCCGCCTGACAAGCCTCATGGCTACGTCTTGCACGTCTGGGCCACCGTCGATCCGCTGTCGGAGATGCGCCAGGGCTTCTGGCTCAACGATTTGTACCATAAGATTCTTGATTATTCCGGTCCGATTGACGACGCCGAGATTACGTTCATCGGCAATCCGGCTGTATGATTGTGCACTTTTGCCAGTCGATTGGTAAAGTGCGTCGATTTTCAGGTATTTTTAGGTAATTCCAGCTTAGAATTCGTGTACTTTTTTCTTCTTGGTAGAAAAGTGCACGGCTTCATCTCGTAAATCATAATTATTGCATTTTAACGAAAGGAACAACAACCATGGCATGCACCACCATTCTGGTCGGTAAGGATGCGAGCTATGACGGCTCGACCATCATCGCGCGCAACGAGGATTCGGCAAACGGGGAGTTTAACCCCAAGCGTTTCGTCGTGGTCAAGCCCGCCGATCAGCCGCGGCATTATCGCAGCGTGCTGAATCATCTCGACATCGAACTGCCAGATAATCCGATGCAATACACTTCGTTGCCCAACGCGGACCTCAAAGACGGTGTCTGGGGCGAGGCGGGTGTCAACGAGGCCAACGTGGCAATGAGCGCCACGGAGACCCTGACGACCAATGAGCGCGTCATCGGCGCCGACCCGTTCGTCGAGTTCGAGCCGGCCAAGTGCAAGAAGGGCGAGCCGGACTATGTGCCCGAAGTGGCTGGCGGTATCAGCGAAGAGGATTTCCTTTCCATCGTGCTGCCATATATCAAGACCGCGCGTGAAGGCGTTCAGCGCCTGGGCTCGTTGCTCGAGCAGTACGGCACCAATGAGATGAACGGTGTCGCCTTCAGCGATGTCAACGAAATCTGGTGGCTCGAGACCGTCGGCGGTCATCATTGGATTGCCAAGCGCGTGCCCGACGAGGCCTACGTCACCATGCCGAACCAGCTGGGCATCGACGAATTCGACCTTGAAGACGCATTCGGCGAGCAGGAGAATCACATGTGCTCCGCCGACCTGAACGAGTTCATCGAGGCCAATCATCTCGACCTCGCCGTCGAAGCGACCACTCCGTTCAACCCGCGCGACGCGTTCGGTTCCCACTCAGATTCCGACCACGTCTACAACACCCCGCGCGCCTGGTACATGCAGCGTACGCTGAACCCTTACGACGAGGTGTGGGACGGGCCGGACGCCGACCATACTCCTGAATCCGATGACATTCCGTGGGCGCGGCAGCCTGAGCGCAAGGTTACCATCGAGGATGTCAAATACGTGCTGAGCTCGCACTATCAGGGCACGCCTTACGATCCGTACGGCCATCGCGGCGACGAGCACACCCGTCACATGTACCGCTGCATCGGCATCAACCGCCAAAGCCAGCTTGCGGTGATGCAGATTCGTCCGTATCGTCCGCAGTCCGACCGCGCCATCCAGTGGATTTCCTATGGTTCGAATCCCTTCAACGCACTGGTGCCGTTCTACCCGAATGTCGACGCCACGCCGGCCTATCTCGAAGCGACCACCACCCGCGTGACCAGCGAGAACCTTTACTGGGAGAACCGTATCATCGCGGCGCTGTGCAACTCCGCATTCGCTGAAACCTCCAACGCCATTGAGCGCTATCAGGAGCTGACCGGCGGCATGGGCCATCGCATGGTCGCAGCCACCGATGAGCAGATCGCCCGGCTCGGCGGCGACAAGGAGGCCAGCGCCGAATCCATGGCACAGGCCGAACTCAACGCAGGCAATCCCGAAGGCGATGTCGAGCCGATGAAACCGGACCAGATCATCGCTGCCACTCGCAACGCTGAAGTGCGCGAGATTTTGCGCACTGCCAACCAATCGATGGCCGACCAAATCAAGAAGGAAACCGATTCGCTACTCGACACCGTGCTCTACACGGCTTCGATGAAGATGGCCAACGGCTTCAACCGCTCCGACAACTAAAGTGGCTGGTTTCCTCAGTCAAAAGGTCGGTCGATGGAAATCAAAGAATGGCAGTGTTTTGCCGTCCCGGGTTTCATGTCGATCGGCCTTTTTGATATCGACCATTATGGAAACTGTTTCTGAGCGTTTTATCCTTCGCGGCGACGCGTACTGATAGGCTTTTGGTATTGGTTGCGGGTTTATCGGTACGGTTGATTCGTAGGTTAGATTATATCTAGTAA